>CAZTXN010000138.1:4817-7018 GCA_964617655.1 uncultured Nitrospiraceae bacterium
CAGCGGCCTCTCACAGACCGCGCCAAAGGATTTTTCTTGCCAGATCACCGGACGGATTATATTATATATTGGATGAACAGCTTCCGGAGGGAGGACGATATGGGAGAGTACTATAAGCCCGAGGACCTGGCGCGGTTCGGCGAAGTGGGCAGGCACAGCCCCGAGCTCTTCAAGAAGTTCCTCGCCTGGTACACCGCTGCGCTCGAGCCCGGCGCGCTCTCGAAGCGCGAGAAGTCGCTCATCGGCGTCGCCGTGGCCCACGCGGTCCAGTGCCCCTACTGCATCGACGCCTACACCAAGGCCTGCATGGAGGAGGGCATGGACCTGGCGCATATCACCGAGGCCGTGCATGTGGCCTCGGCCATCCGCGGCGGCGCCTCGCTGGTGCATGCGATCCAGGCGCACAACTGCGCCGAGAGCCAGTCCCTCTGATCGCGGGTGACGGCATGACCCCTTCCCGATTCCATCAGACGGTCCTGGCCGCGCGGCAGGAGCCGCTGCGGGCAATCGAGCTTGCGACGCTCCAGGTGAACCTGGGCTACCGCTGCAATCTCGCCTGCAGGCATTGCCATGTGAGCGGCGGACCGGCCCGGACCGAGGTGATGGACCCGGGGACGGTGGATGCGGTGCTCGCGGCCCTCGAGGGCAGCGGCATCGCTGCGCTCGACCTCACCGGCGGCGCTCCGGAGCTGCATCCGGAGTTCCGGCGGATCGTAGCAACCGCGCGGAGCATGGGCCGGAAGGTCGTCGTCCGGACGAACCTCGCCGTCCTCTTCGAGCCCGGCTGCGAGGACCTGCCGGCGTTCCTCCGCGGCCAGGACGTGGAGCTCGTGGCCTCCCTTCCCTACTACCTCGAGGACGGCGTGGACCGGGTGCGCGGCAGCGGGACCTTCCGGAAATGCATCGATGCGCTCCGGCAGCTGAACACGCTGGGATACGGCTCGCCGGACGGCGGGGTGCTGAATCTCGTCTACAATCCCCGGGGAGCCTTCCTGGCGCCGGACCAGCAGGCCCTGGAGGCCGAGTACCGCAGGGAGCTGAAGGCCCGGTTCGGCATTTCCTTCACCCGGCTCTACACCTTAACGAACATGCCCGTCGGCAGGTTCCGGGAGTTCCTGGACCGGACCGGCAACCTCGAATCCTACCTGGAGCGCCTGGCCTGCGCCTTCAATCCCGCCACGCTCGAGGGCATCATGTGCCGCCACCTCGTGAGCGTGGGCTGGGACGGCAGGCTCTTTGACTGCGACTTCAACCAGGTCCTCGGCATGACCGTGAACTCCGGCGCGCCGGCCCATGTCCGGGACTTCGACGCGGAAGCGCTCGCGCGCCGGGTCATCGAGACCGCGGACCACTGCTTCGGCTGCACCGCCGGGGCAGGCTCCTCCTGAACAGGCTCGACCGCGTAGCAGGCAGTTGCCTGCTGAGGAGCTGCATGATGGAACGCATCTTGCGTCTTCTGCTCTGCCTTGCGCTGGCTTCAACGGCCTTCGCCCGGGAGACGGACCGTAATGTCCTGTTCCGCGAGGACTTCAACACGCTCGGCGACTGGAAGCCCTTCACCTTCCCCAAGATCAAGACCCACTCCACCTACACCATCGAACGTGAGGGAGGCCAATCGTACCTCCGCGCCGAAAGCAAGGCTTCAGCTTCCGCCATCGTGTACAAGGAAGAGTTCGACGTGTATGAATATCCCAAGGTCCGCTGGCGCTGGAAGGTGCAGAACATCTATCAAAAGGCCGACGCGACCACGAAGGAAGGCGATGACTTCCCAATCCGCATCTATATCATGTTCGTCTATGATCCTGACAAGGCGGGGTTCGGCGAGGGGGTCAAGTACGGCTTTGCCAAGGCGCTCTACGGCGAATACCCGCCGCACAGCAGCCTGAACTATGTCTGGTCCGGCACGGCGCAGCCGGAACGGATCATCACGAACCCCTATACGGACCGTGCGAGGAGCATCGTGCTGCGCAGCGGCGCCGCGCTCGCCGGGACCTGGCAGGACGAGGAAGCGGACATCCTGGCCGACTACCGCGCCGCCTTCGGCGCGGACCCGCCCGCGCGGGCCCGCATCGCGATCATGAACGATTCGGACGACACCGGCGAGAGCTCGGCGTCCTGGGTGGACCATATCGAGGTCTTCGCCGCCGGTGCGGCGGAAGGCCGGAGCGCGAGGTGACCAGGGGACCGCAATTCCTGACCAT
>CAZTXN010000139.1:0-7014 GCA_964617655.1 uncultured Nitrospiraceae bacterium
ACCGCCACATCAGGTATTTATCGAACATATGGGTAACGTCGAGATAGACATGGTCCGCGCCCGTAGCCTGCATCTCCGCATGGATGGCGCGCGTGACCACGTCGCGCGGAGCGAGCTCCCGTGCGGGATGGTAGCGGTCCATGAACCGCCGGCCCTGGACGTTCCGCAGCATGCCTCCCTCGCCGCGCATGGCCTCGGACAGCAGGAACTGCGGGGCGCCGGGGAGGTAGAGGGCCGTGGGGTGGAACTGGACGAACTCGAGGTCCACCAGCTCGGCGCCGGCGCGCCAGGCCATGGCGATGCCGTCGCCGGTCGCGACGGGCGGATTGGTGGTGCGTTCGAAGATCCTGCCCGCGCCGCCGGTGGCGAGCAGCACCGCGCGGGCCGTGATGACCAGGCATGCGGGGCGTTCGTTCCGCCGGAGGACCACGGCGCCCACGCACCGGCCGCGGTCCATGAGCAGGTCCGCGGTGAAGGCGTAGTCGATCTTGGTGGCGCGCTTCGTGGCGCGCACCTTGTCGGTCAGGACGCGCAGGATCTCATGCCCCGTGGAGTCGCCCTGGGCGTGGAGCACGCGCCGCTTGGTATGGGCCGCCTCCTGCGTGAAGGCGAGCTTGGACTCCTCCCGGTCGAAGGCAGCGCCCCAGAGGATCAGCTCCCGGATGCGCATGGGGCCTTCCTCGACCAGGGTCCCCACGGCCTTCCGGTTGCAGAGCCCGTCTCCGGCGCGGAGGGTGTCGTCGAAGTGGATCGCGATCTCGTCCTCGTCCGAGAGGGCTACGGCCACGCCGCCCTGGGCGTACTCGGTGCTGCTCTCCGAGGGCGCGTCCTTGGTCACCACGACGACCTCGCCGTTGCGCGCCAGCTCGACCGCGGCGCGAAGGCCGGCGACCCCTCCGCCGATGATCAGGAAGTCGGTGGTGATATGTTCGGTCGCGAGGTCCATGGGAAAGGCAGGGGCGCAGGCAGCCGCTGCCGGGCCGCTCACTCCGATGACGGGAGCGAGGCCGCCACGGGCAGGAGGGGCGACTTGCCCTCGATGGCCAGGAGCTGGAAAGTGGCCGGGGCGAGGAGGAGGGTGACGCGGCCGCCGTCGGTCACGGTCCTGCCGCCGCTGGTGGACCAGGCGCCGCCCCAGGTGAAAGTGACGGCGATGTTCCCCTTGTGCTGCGCCTCGACGAGCATCTTCCGGTACTGGACGGTGTAGCGGATGTTCTGATAGGCGGCGAAGACGGTCTCGACCTGGCCGCGCAGCGCATCCCGGCCGGGGAACCCGGACCCCACGAGGTCCATGAACTCGTCGAGACTGCGGCGCTCGTAGGCGCTCACCAGCGCGCGGACCGCGCCGATCGCGCCTTCTCCCTGGAGGCCCGCCTCCTTCAGCGGTTCCCTGGCGCAGGCGGCGAGGATGGAGAGGACCAGTGCGACGAGCAGGACTGCAGAGCGATGCATAGACCCTCCTTCAGGAGCTCATGGAGCGACAGGGTACCATGAACGGCCGCAATGCGCAACGGGAAAGCGCGGCCGGAACTAGAGGAAGCGCTTCAGGAACCTGCCGGTGCAGGACGCCCGGACCGCGGCCACCTGCTCGGGCGCGCCCTCGGCCACCACTTCGCCGCCCCGGTCGCCGCCCTCGGGGCCGAGGTCGATGATCCAGTCCGCGGTCCTGATCACGTCCAGGTTGTGCTCGATCACCACCACGGTGTTGCCCGCGTCCACGAGCCGGCCCAGCATGTCCAGGAGCCGCCGGGTGTCGGCGAAGTGGAGGCCCGTGGTCGGCTCGTCCAGGATGTAGAGCGTCCTTCCCGTGGCGCGGCGGGAGAGCTCCTTCGAGAGCTTCACCCGCTGGGACTCGCCGCCCGAGAGCGTGGTGGCCGACTGGCCCAGGGTGATGTAGCCGAGCCCCACGTCCATGAGCGTCTCGAGCTTGGACCGCACCGGCGGGATGTTCCGGAAGAAGTCATGGGCCTGCTCCACGGTCATGGCCAGGACCTCGGCGATATGCTTTCCCTTGTAGCGGATGTCCAGGGTCTCGCGGTTGTACCGGGACCCGCGGCAGACGTCGCAGGTGACGTACACGTCCGGCAGGAAGTGCATCTCGATCTTGATGAGGCCGTCGCCCTCGCAGGCCTCGCAGCGGCCGCCCTTGACATTGAAGCTGTAGCGGCCGGCCTTGTAGCCCCGGACGCGGGATTCGGGCAGGCCCGCGAAGAGATCGCGGATGGGCGTGAAGGCGCCGGTGTAGGTCGCCGGGTTGGACCGCGGCGTCCGGCCGATGGGCGACTGGTCGATGTCGATAACCTTGTCGAGATGCTCCAGCCCCAGGATGTCGCCGTGCCGTCCGGCGCGCTCGGTGGACCGGTAGAGCCGCTGGGCCAGGGCGCGGTAGAGGATGTCCACCACGAGGGTGCTCTTGCCGGAGCCCGAGACGCCGGTGACGCAGGTGAGGACGCCGAGCGGGAACCGGACCGTGAGGTCCTTGAGATTGTTCTCCCCTGCGCCGGTCACGGTGACGTAGCGGTCGGGACGGCGGCGCTGCTGCGGTGTGGGGATCGTGAGCGTGCCGGCCAGGTACTGGCCGGTCAGGGAGCGGGGATTCTTCTCGACCTCCGCGGGCGTGCCCTGGGCCACCACTTCGCCGCCGTGTATGCCCGCGCCGGGGCCCATGTCGATCACCCGGTCCGCGGTCCGGATGGTCTCCTCGTCATGCTCCACCACGAGCACGGTGTTTCCCAGGTCCCGGAGCCGGAGGAGCGTGTCCAGGAGCCGCCGGTTGTCCCGCTGGTGCAGCCCGATGGAGGGCTCGTCCAGGATGTAGAGCACGCCTACGAGGGACGAGCCGATCTGGGTGGCGAGCCGGATGCGCTGGCCCTCGCCGCCCGAGAGCGTGGCCGCGGCCCGGTCGAGGGAGAGGTAGTCCAGCCCCACGTGGACCAGGAACCCGAGCCGCTCCCGGATCTCCTTCAGGATGCGCTTGGCGATGGCCGCTTCCTTCTCCGTGAGCGCCAGGTCCTTGAAGAGCTCGAGGGAGCGCAGCACGCTCATGCCCGTGATCTCGTGGATGTTCAGCCCGCCGACCTTGATGCTCAGCGACTCCTTCCGGAGCCGGCTGCCGCTGCAGTCCGGGCAGGTCTGGTAGTTCATGTACTGCTCGAGCTCCCACTGGGTGGCGAAGGAGTCGGTCTCGTCGTACCGGCGCTTCAGGTTCGGGATGACGCCTTCGAAGGGCCGGCAGGCGCCCCGGCCGGCGCGGGCCGGGGACCGGTTCGCGGCCTCCTTGTTCCCGTGCAGCAGCATCTCGACCTGCCAGGGCTTGAGCTGCCGGACCGGCGTGTTCAGGTCGAAGCCGCAGGACCGGGCGATCTCCTGGAGCGTCTCGAAGTGGTGGACCGAGGTGCGCTTGGCCCAGGGCTTGATGGCGCCCTCGCGGACCGAGAGGTTCCGGTTCGGGATGACGAGCTCGGGGTCGAACTCCAGCAGGCCGCCCAGGCCGTCGCAGGCCGGGCAGGCGCCCTGGGGCGAGTTGAAGGAGAAGCTGTTCGGCGCGATCTCGGGATAGCTGATGCCGTCCGTGATGCAGGCGAGCTTCTCGCTGTAGAGCAGGTCCTGCTTCCGGTCCACGAGATCGATGACCACCATGCCGTCGGCCTGGCGGAGCGCCGTCTCGATGGACTCGGCCAGCCGGCGCTCGATGCCGGGCTTCACCACCAGCCGGTCGATCACGATCTCGATGGCGTGCTTCTTCTTCTTGTCCATGGGGACCGGCTCGTTCAGGTCCCGCACCGCGCCGTCCACCCGGGCGCGGACGTAGCCCGATGCCGCGGCGGCCATCAGCTCCTTCTTGTACTCGCCCTTCCTGCCCCGCACGATGGGCGCCAGCACCTGGATGCGCGTCTCCGGCGGCAGGGCCATGACCGCATCGGTGATCTGCTGCACCGTCTGGGCCGTGATCTCCCTGCCGCACTGGTAGCAGTAGGGCTTGCCGATGCGCGCGAAGAGCAGCCGGAGGTAGTCGTAGATCTCGGTGACCGTGCCGACGGTGGAGCGGGGGTTCTTGCTGGTCGTCTTTTGCTCGATGGCGATGGCCGGGGAGAGGCCGTCGATGGAGTCCACGTCCGGCTTGTCCATCTGGCCGAGGAACTGGCGCGCATAGGCCGAGAGGCTCTCCACGTACCGCCGCTGGCCCTCGGCATAGATGGTGTCGAAGGCCAGGGAGGACTTGCCGGAGCCCGACAGGCCGGTGATCACCACGAGCCTGTCCCGGGGGATCTCGAGGTCGATGTTCTTGAGGTTATGCTGGCGGCAGCCCTTGATGATCAGCTTGTCCATAATGAACGGTCGGAGGTACTGCAGAGCGCTTCATGCACCATGGCCGCGGAACGTTTTCCGGGCGCGAAAGGGAATTATACTCCCCGGGCCGGAGGAGGAGCAAGGATTTTGTCGGCCGAGGCCTGGTCGCAGACAGGGGGAGGGGAATATTATCCCTTATATATCGGTCAGTTGAGAGTCGTCCTGCCGCGCCTCCTGAGGCCTGCATGGTCTGGTATGCTAGACTTCAGGTATCCTCAGCAGGGCTGCCGGGGACCGGTCCTGGACCGGGCTTCAGACCGGCGGCGAACCCGTCATCATCGAGAGGGGAGAGGCTTGGAGACCGCGCAGGAAACCCAGGAAACCCTTGAACTCCTCAAGACCACGCAGCCCTTCAGCGGCCTGCCCGCGGAGGAGCTCCGGTCGCTGGCCGCGGAGGCGACGCAGGCCTTCTACCCCGCGGGCCATGTCATCCTCCGCCAGCAGGGCCCGGCAGCGGAGCATCTCTCGGTGATCCGGAGCGGATCGGTCCGGGTCTTCCTCACCACCAACGAGAGGGAGGACGTGCTGCTCGACCACCGCGGCCCGGGCGGCACCTTCGGTCTCCTCTCGCTCATCCGGGGCGACCGGGCGCTGAACACGGTCGCGGCGACCGAGGACACGTCCTGCTGCCGCATCACCAAGGCCGCGGTGCTCCGGCTGATGGAGCGGAACGCCGCCTTCTCGGAGTTCTACCTCCGGTACTATCTCACGCGGCTCACGGACCTGATGCACCGCCAGATCCAGGACCGGAGCCTGCTCTACGGCGGCGGGGACAAGCTGCTCTTCACCTACCGGCTCGAGGAGCTGGCCTCCAGGGAGATCGTCCGGGCCCCGGCAGGCATCACCATCCGCGAGGCCGCTCAGCTCATGTCGCGCCGCCGCATCAGCTCGCTGCTCCTCGAGGACGACGCGGGGCTGCCGGCGGGCATCGTGACGGACCGGGACCTCCGGGACCGCGTTCTGGCCGACGGGCGGAGCGCCGACGATCCCGTGGGCAGCGTCATGAGCGTGACCCTCATCAAGTCGGACGCCGGGGACTACTGCTTCGAGGCCCTGCTCAAGATGGTCCGCTTCAACATCCATCACCTCCTGGTCGCGAGCGGCGGCGCGCTCACGGGGATCATCACCAACCACGACCTGATGATGCTCCAGAGCGCCTATCCCCTGGCCGTGGCGCGGGACATCGAGAACCAGGACACGGTCGAGGGCCTGGCCATCGCCCAGCGGGCCATCGACCGGCTGATCGACGTGCTGGTGCGGGAGGGGTCCCGGGCGAGCACGGTGACGCGCATCATCACCGAGGTGAACGACCGGCTCGTGCGGCGGCTGCTCGAGATCATCGAGGGGCGGCTCGGCCCGCCGCCGGTGCGGTACTGCTGGATCGCCTTCGGGAGCGAGGGGCGGAAGGAGCAGACCTTCCGGACCGACCAGGACAATGCCCTCATCTATGAGGACCCGCCGGCCGGCGCGGAGGAGCGTTGCGCGGCCTATTTCGAGCAGCTCGGCCTGGCCATGCGCGACGCCCTGGTGCGCTGCGGGTTCCCGCCCTGCCCGGCGGACTACATGGCCTCGAACCCGCGGTGGCGGCGGCCCCTGGCGGACTGGAAGGCCTATATCCGGAAATGGGTCGCCACGCCGACGCCCGAGGCCGTGCTCTTCTGCCTCATCTTTTTCGACTTCCGGCCGCTCCATGGCGAGAGCCTGCTGGCCGAGAACCTGCGCGCAGCCATGACCCACGCATTGAAGGGCGGCAGGCTCTTCCTGACCCGGATGGCCGCCACGGCCCTGCAGAACCGGCCGCCGCTCGGCGCCTTCGGCCGGTTCCGGACCGAGCGGACGGGACCGCACCGGGGCCGCCTGAACCTCAAGCTCAACGGCCTGACGCCCATCATCGACGCGGTGCGCATCGCCGCGCTCCAGGCGCACCTCTATTCCACCTCCACGCTGGACCGGCTCCGGGAGCTCCGGGGCGCCGGCAGCTTCGCGGCCCCCCACGCGCGGGAGCTCGAGGAGGCTTTCGAGTTCCTCATGGGGCTCCGGCTGCGGCATCAGTACGAGCGGCGCCTGGCGTGCGGAGAGGCGGACAATTTCATCGCGCCGGGGGAGCTCGGCAGCCTGGAGGCAGCCGGCCTGCGGGAGTCCCTGCGGCGGGTGCGCGACGTGCAGGCGGCGATCACCGAGCAGTACCGGCTCTGGATGGTCCCATGAAGGAACCGCGGAAAGGGGAAGGAGAGATGACGGCGCGGCTGCTCATCGTGGAGGACGAGGATACGCTCTGCGCGTCGCTCCAGCGCGTGCTGCAGAAGGAAGGGTACGCGGTGGAGATCGCCGGCAGCGCCGAGGACGCCCTGGTCATGCTCGAGCGCCAACGCTACGACCTCATCCTCTGCGACATCATCCTGCCCGGCATCAGCGGCATCGAGCTGCTCCAGCGGTACCGCGAGCGCGATCCCGGCCAGAAGGTGGTGATCATGACCGCCTACGCCTCCCTGGACACGGCGAGCCAGGCCGTGGCCGCCGGCGCCAGCGCCTTCGTGCTCAAGCCGCTCACCCATGACGAGCTCAAGAGCGTGGTCCGGAAGGTGCTGGGCGCGTGACCACGCGCCCCTGCCGGCCGGGGAGCAGGTCGAAGAAGGCGAAATACTCCTTGACTTCTCGGCCCGA
>CAZTXN010000140.1:0-6852 GCA_964617655.1 uncultured Nitrospiraceae bacterium
GGTTCGGAATGGTTAATATCAGGCGGTCGTATCCGCAGTTATCAAGGTCCTTATCCGATGTGATCCGTGTCAAGGATGCGTCTTTAAGGGGTTGGTCATGAAAATATCGAAGCAGGAAGTGGAGCATGTGGCGAAGCTGGCGCGGCTGGAGCTCGCGGAGGAGGAGAAGGACCGGCTGACGGACCAGCTCTCGAAGATCCTGACCTACGTGGAGAAGCTGAGCGAACTGGACACCACGGGCGTCGAGCCCACGGCGCATGTGCTGGAGATCCGGAACGTGATGCGCGACGACGCGGCGGCCCCGAGCCTGGCGCAGGACCGCGCTCTGGCCAACGCGCCGGATAAGGCCGCGGGGCACTATAAAGTGCCGAAGATCATTGAATAAACGAGAACCGGTCAGGGGTGAGGAGTAAGGGGTGAGGGGAAATTCTCCACCCCTAACCCCTTGCCTTTCACCCCTCGCGAGGTTAAGGGGTACATCATGCTGCGTTTGATGCTGCGAGCGAAGATCCACCGGGCGACGGTGACTGATGCGAACCTGGAGTACGAGGGCAGCCTGACCGTGGACCCGGTGCTGCTGGAGGCGGCCGGAATCCTGCCCTACGAGCAGGTGAGCGTCTCGAACCTGAACAACGGCGAGCGCTTCGAGACCTACGTGATCCCCGGAAAGCGCGGGGCGGGCGAGATGGTCCTGAACGGCCCCACGGCGCGCAAGGGCGCCCGGGGGGACAAGGTCATCGTCTTCTGCTACGAGTACTACAATGAGCAGGAGCTGAAGAGCTTCCAGCCCCGGCTGGTCTACGTTGACGAAGCGAACCGCATAAAGGAATAGATCATCACCCTCCCTTAATCCCTCCCGTCAAGGGAGAAACGACACCCTCGCCCCTTGCGGGAGAGGGCGGGGCGAGGGAACAAGGAGTACCATGGAATTCTACAGCCGCACGATCCATGAACTGCAGGACATGCTGAAAAAGGGCGAGACGACCTCCCGAGCGGTGACGGAGTCCGTGTTGGGTCGCATCAATGCCGTGGACGGGAAGGTGAAGGCCTACCTCACGGTCACGGCGGACGAGGCGCTGGCGCAGGCGGAGCGCGCCGATGCCGACCGGAAGGCCGGCAAGGGGCCGGCGGCGGTCCAGGGCATCCCGGTGGCGGTGAAGGACAACATGTGCACCGAGGGCGTCAGGACGACCTGCGCGTCGCGGATCCTCGAGGGCTTCATCCCGCCCTACGATGCCACGGTGGTCGCGCGGATGCGCGCCGCGGGCTTCGTCATGCCGGGCAAGGTGAACATGGACGAGTTTGCCATGGGCTCGTCCACCGAGAACTCGGGGTTCTTCCTCACCCGGAACCCCTGGGACCTGGAGCGCATCCCCGGCGGCTCGAGCGGCGGCTCTGCCGCGGCCGTGGCTGCCGGGGAGTGCATTGCCGCGCTCGGCTCGGACACCGGCGGCTCGATCCGCCAGCCGGCCGCCTGCTGCGGCGTCGTGGGCCTGAAACCCACCTACGGGAGGGTCTCGCGGTACGGACTCGTGGCCTTCGCCTCGTCCCTGGACCAGATCGGCCCGATCACGAAGGACGTGACCGACGCGGCCCTGCTCATGAACGTCATCGGCGGTCATGATCCCCGCGACTCGACCTCCGCGGCCCTGGAGATGCCGGACCTCACCCGGTCCCTCATGAAGGACCTGAAGGGCGTGCGGGTCGGCATCCCGAAGGAATACTTCATCGAGGGCATGGACCCGGAGGTGGAGCAGGCCGTGCGCGCTGCGGTGCGGACGATGGAGGGACTGGGCGCCTCGGTCGCGGACGTCTCGCTTCCCCATACGGGCTACGCCGTGGCGTCCTACTACATCCTGGCCACCTCCGAGGCGAGCTCGAACCTGGCGCGCTACGACGGGGTGAAGTACGGGTTTCGCGCCTCAGGGGCGAAGGACCTGCTCGATATGTACCTGCGCTCGCGCAGCCAGGGGTTCGGGCCGGAAGTGAAGCGCCGGATCATGCTCGGCACCTACGCCCTCTCGGCCGGGTATTACGACGCCTACTACAGGAAAGGCCAGCAGGTCCGGACGCTGATCAAGCGCGACTTCGACGAGGCCTTCCGGTCCGTGGACGTCATCGTGACGCCCACGGCGCCCACGCCGGCCTTCAAGATCGGCGAGAAGTCCGCGGACCCGCTCCAGATGTACCTGTCGGACATCTTCACCATCAGCGTGAACCTTGCGGGCATCCCGGGCATCTCGGTCCCCTGCGGGCGCACGTCAGGCAACCTGCCGATCGGGCTGCAGGTCCTGGGCAGGCACTTCGACGAGGCGTCGGTCCTGCGCGCCGCGTACGCGTATGAACAGGCGACGGAGTGGCACCGGAAGCGCGCTCCGCTCTAGTGCGGAATGCGGATTGCGGAGTGCGGAATGAATGCGTGAAAAAACAGGGGTGCACGTGACAGGGCGACGGTATTAAGGGCTGATCGGGTCCTCGACCTGATGCCAGGTCTGCGGACCGGCAGTTCTCAGCGTCTCCGTGCCTCCGTGGCGGGAGTGCCTGAAAGGAAGAGATCATGAGCTACGAAGCAGTCATCGGCCTGGAAGTGCATGCGCAGCTCCAGACGAACACCAAGATCTTCTGCGGCTGCGAGACGGCCTTCGGCGAGGAGGCGAACACCCGGACCTGCCCGGTCTGCATCGGCATGCCGGGCGTCCTGCCGGTCCTGAACCGGAAGGCGGTGGAGTTCACCGTCAGGACCGGCCTGGCCACGCACTGCACGATCAGCCCCTCCAGCCGGTTCGCGCGGAAGAACTACTTCTATCCCGACCTGCCGAAGGGCTACCAGATCTCGCAGTACGAGCTGCCGCTCTGCGAGAAGGGGCACGTGGAGATCGTGACGGACGGGAGCGTGAAGCGCATCGGCATCACGCGCATCCACCTGGAGGAGGACGCGGGCAAGAACCTGCACCAGTCCGGCGGCGGCGCGAGCCTGGTGGACCTGAACCGGGCCGGCACGCCGCTCATGGAGATCGTATCCGAGCCGGACCTCCGCACGCCGGACGAGGCAACGGAGTACCTCAAGAAGCTCCGCTCCATTCTGCGCTACATCGAGGTCTCGGACGCGGACATGGAGAAGGGCAACTTCCGGTGCGACATCAACATCTCCCTGCGGCCCGCGGGAACGAAGGAGTACGGCACCCGCGCCGAGGTCAAGAACGTGAACTCCTTCAAGTTCGTCCAGAAGGCGCTGGAGTACGAGATCAAGCGCCAGGCGCAGCTGCTTGACGAGGGCGGGAGGGTGGTCCAGGAGACGCGGCTCTTCGATTCCTCCAAGGGCGTCACGTTCTCCATGCGGAGCAAGGAGGAGGCGCATGATTACCGCTACTTTCCCGAGCCGGACCTCGTGCCGGTCTCCCTGGCGCCGGAACAGATCGAGTCCATCGGCGCGTCCATCCCCGAGCTGCCGGACGCGAAGCGGGAGCGCTTCGTCCGGGAGTACGGGCTGCCGGCGTACGACGCGGACATGCTGACCCAGTCCCGCGGTCTGGCGGCCTACTACGAGGAGGCGGCGAAGCTCTCCGGACAGCCGAAGGTCGTCTCGAACTGGATGATGGGCGAGCTCATGCGGCTGCTGAACGCCGAGGGCAAGGAGATCGAGGACTGCCCGGTCCGGCCGGAGCGGCTGGCGGGCATGGTGAAGCTGATCGACGCGGGCACCATCAGCACCAAGATCGCCAAGACCGTGTTCGAGGAGATGTACAAGACCGGCAAGGAAGCCGAGGCAGTCGTTATGGAGAAGGGGCTGGTCCAGGTGTCAGACACCGGCGCGATCGAGCAGATCATCGCCGACGTGATCAAGGCCAATCCGGTCCAGCATGCCGACTACAAGGCGGGCAAGGAGAAGCTCTTCGGGTTCTTCGTCGGCCAGGTGATGAAGGCGAGCAAGGGCAAGGCCAACCCCGAGATGGTGAACGGACTGCTGAAGAAGAAGCTGACGGAGTGACCCTTCGGAAGATCAGAATCCCTATTCAGGAAGAGAGGCAGGATACCGGACAATGCTCGAACAAATGCGGAAACATATGAACTGGATCATGTGGACGATCCTGGTGCTCATCATCGTGTCGTTCCTGTTCTTCGGGATCTACCCGGCCGATACGGGCTCGAACGTGGCCGCGTCGGTGAACGGGGAGATCATCGGCTCGGGAGAGCTGAACCGGGTCTACCGGAACATGGTCGAGACCTACCGCCAGATCTTCAAGGACCAGTTCAATGACGCCATGTCGCGCACGCTGCGCGCGCAGGCCCTGCGGGAACTGGTCCAGAACCGCCTGCTCGTGCAGGAGGCGCGGCGGGTCGGGCTGCGGGTCTCGGACGAGGAGGTCCAGGCGGCGATCATGGCGGTTCCCGCCTTCTCGCCGGGAGGCAGGTTCGACCAGGCAGAGTACCGGAGGTACCTGGACTATATCAACCAGAAGCCGGCGGCATTCGAGGAGAGCCAGCGGGACATGATCCTGCGCGAGAAGCTGGAGCGGCTGATCGAGGGCAGCGTGGACGTGACGGAGCAGGAGATCGCCGAGGCCTATGCGTCGCGGAACCCGAAGGCGAAGAAGGGCGATCTCGAGAAGAACCGGGAGACCTTCCGGCAGTCGCTGCTGGTCGAGAAGCGGCGCGCCGCGGTCGAGGCCTACGTGCAGGGGCTCTTCAGGAAGGCGGAGATCAGGACCGATCCCTCGGAGACGGTCCTCTAGGGACGCCCGCAGCGGCAGGAACGGGAGCGGAGAAAGGCACGGCCGGTGGGCCGTGCCTTTATTTTTGAGCACCGAGCTCCGCCAGGAAATGGATCAGGCTCCTGCAGGCGCACTCCCAGTCGGCGATCACGAGGCTCTCATTCTCCGAGTGGGCCGCTGCATAGGGATCTCCGACGCCGAAGAGCAGGGCAGGCGCGCCTCCGAGCGCCTCGGTGATGGTCCGGACAAAGGGGATCGTGCCGCCGGCGCCCACGACCGCCGGCTGCCGGCCGTACCCCTGCTCCAGGGCCCGGAGAGCGGCGTTGAAGACCGGGCCCGATGTCTCCGTTCTCCACCAGTGGGCGGGCGATTCGAGTCCCACCTCGACCTGCACGCCCCAGGGCGCCTGTTTCAGCAGATGGTCCTTCAGCAGCGTCCGCACCTCGGCGGGGTCCATGTCCGGGACGATGCGGACGCCCAGCCGGGCCCAGGCGCGGTCATTGATGATGTTCGCAGCCTGCTTCCTGCTGCTGGCCTCGAAGGCGTTCACCGCGATGGAGGGCAGGCGCCACATCTTCTCATAGACGCTTCCGTTCCCGCCCGAGAACGGGACTCCGTCCAGGAGCTTCGCCTGGCTGCGGAAGGTCTTCTCATCGAGGGGAAGCTGCTCCAGCGCCTCGCGTTCGTCAGGGGAGAGCTTCCGGACCCGGTCCAGGATGCCCGGGACGGCCGGCCTGCCCTGGTCATCCACGAGGGTCGCGAGCATCTTCGAGAGCGCGAGCACCGGGTCAGGCAGCGGTCCGCCCCAGGTGCCGGAATGGACGCTCGAGGAGAGGGAGCGCACCTCCACCGTGACCGTGACGATCCCGCGCAGCGAGGCGGTGAGGGAAGGATGGCCGGTGGCGAAGTTCTCGCTGTCCGCGATGACCACAACGTCCGCGGCAAGGAGGTCGCGGTGGCGGGCCAGGAGCCCCTCCAGGTTCCCGGAACCGACCTCCTCCTCGCCCTCGATCAGGACCTTGACGTTCACCGGCATACCGCCCGCGCCGTTGAGGTAAGAGCTCACCGCGGCAAGGTGCAGCATGGCGCCGCCCTTGTCATCCGCAGCGCCCCTGCCGTAGAGCCTGCCGTTCCGCACCGCCGGCTCGAAGGGCGGCGTTGTCCAGAGCTCGATCCGGCCCGGAGGCTGGACGTCGTAATGCGCGTAGAGCAGTACCGTGGGAGCGCCCGGCGCGTTCCGCCACTGGCCGAAGACCGAGGGATGGCCCGCACCGGCATCGAGCACGCGGATATCGGAAAGGCCGTGCCGCGCCATGAGCGCGGCCACTGCATCGGCGCAGGCGGTCACCGGCGCGGCATCGAATCCCGGAAAGCTGATGCTCGGGATGCGGACCAGGTCCTTGAGGTCCTCGAGATACCGTTCTTTTGCCGCGGCGTAGCGCTCGAGCGCGCGCCTTCGCTGGTCGGACATGGTCGTTCCCCCTGTCAGGCTGATACCGCAGCCGCGCTCAGCCAGGAGAGCGCGGCCGCCGGTCCCGTCGCCGGAACGTCGTGCATTATAACGGCAGCGAAAGCAATGGGCAAGCCCTTTGGAACATACGAAGCCTGTCGGACAACGGCAGGACTGTGCTATAATGGTCACGTCGTGCGGCCGGGTCGAGGGGCAGGGAGGTCCGGAGAGCGGGGAGGACATGCAGCACAGGACAGCAGGCGAGGAACTGGCGTTCAAGGAGGCCGAGCTGAACGCGGCAATGACCGAGGCGGGGTTCGATCTCGCCCACCGGGACCCCGAGGCGGCGCGCGACCTCTCGTTCCGCGCACGCTATATCCGGAGCAAGAGCACCTTTCATCCCTGCCTGCAGGCCTACCTGGAGTACTACAGCGCGGTCCATGCTTTCAGCCTGAAGATCACCACGACCGATGCCATGACCGGAGCGACCTACAGCCTGGTCGTGAAGAACCACAAGGGGAGCCTGAAGGACCTTCTCGCGGACTACTTCGAGGCGACGCGCAAGGGCGTCCCCCTGCTGCTGTGAAGAATGTTCGCCATGCGAAGCACCCGGCAGACGGTATAGCGAAGCCTACCCCCGAGCCCCCTGGGTTCGCTCCCCGCAGTACCAAAACAAAAAGGGCCGACCTA
>CAZTXN010000141.1:0-6786 GCA_964617655.1 uncultured Nitrospiraceae bacterium
ACCGCGAGCTGCAGCACGCCCTCCATCCCCGTCCTCACGAGCTGCCGCATGGTCTCGAGCTCCCCATCCGGGACCTCGAAGATCAGCTCGTCATGGACCTGAAGGATCATGCGGCCGGCGAGACGCCGTTCCCTGATGGCGCGGTGGATGCCGATCATCGCCATCTTGATCAGGTCCGCCGCGGTCCCCTGGATGGGCGTATTGACCGCGGTCCGCTCGCCGAAGCTCCTGACCGCCGCGGCGGGCGAGGAGAGCTCGGGAATGAAGCGGCGCCTGCCGAGCAGGGTCGTGACCGAGCCGGTCTCCCGCGCCTGGGCGATGGTCCGGTCGATGAACTCGCGCACTTTCGGGTAGCGGTCGAAATAGCCGTCGATGTACCGTTTCGCCTCGGCGTTCGATACGCCGATGTCCTGCGCCAGTCCGAAGGCCGAGATGCCGTAGATGATGCCGAAGTTCACGGCCTTGGCCTTGCGCCGCATCTCCGCGGTGATCTCGCCGGGAGGAAGCCCCAGGACCTCCGAGGCCGTTCTCGTATGGATGTCCTCGCCCTCCGCGAAGGTCCGGATCAGGGTGGGATCGCCGCTCAGGTGGGCGAGGATGCGAAGCTCGATCTGGGAGTAGTCCGCGGAGAGCAGGCTGCTGCCCGGCTCGGCGATGAAGGCCTGCCTGATCTTCCGGCCCAGTTCGGTCCGCACCGGGATGTTCTGGAGGTTCGGCTCGCTCGACGAGAGCCTGCCGGTGGCGGTCACGGTCTGGTTCAGCGAGGTATGCAGCCGTCCGGTGGCGGGATCGACCATCTCCGGCAGGGCGTCCACGTAGGTGGACCTGAGCTTGGCGAGCGTGCGGTACCGGAGGATCTCGGCCGGAAGGGGGTGCACGGAGGAGAGCTGTTCCAGCACGTCCACGTCCGTGGAGTATCCTGTCTTGGTGCGTTTGACCGGTGTCAGCCCGAGCTTTGTGAAGAGGATGTCGGCGAGCTGTTTGGGAGAGTTGATGTTGAACTCAGTTCCGGCCATCTCATGGATGTGACCGCGGATCTTCTCAGTATCGGACTCGAGCTCCCGTGACATGCGGCGCAGGAGCGCGGCGTCCAGTTTCACGCCTGCCTGCTCCATGTCCGCCAGCACCAGCAGGAGCCGCATCTCGATATCCCGGAAAAGCCCGTCCAGGTTCTGCTCGCGAAGCTTCGGCTCCAATGTTCGCTTCAAACGGAGGGCGATGTCCGCGTCCTCGCCCGAATAGCGCGTGGCGGTCGCCACATCGACCTCGTTAAAACCGATCTGCTTCCTGCCGGTCCCGGTCACCTCGGCGTAGGTCATGGTACGGTAGTCGAGATATTCGAGCGCGATGGAGTCCAGGCCGTGGGATGGCTTGGAGGGGTTCAGGAGATAGGATGCGATCATGGTATCGAAAGAGAGCCCCCGGACCTCGATCCCTGCCCGGCGGAGGACCAGCAGGTCATACTTCAGGTTCTGGCCCACCTTGGGCCGGCCGGCGTCCTCCAGGAGAGGTCTGAGGGCATCCAGCGCACTGCGGCGGTCGATCTGGCGGGGTGCGTCCGGACCGGAGTGGCCCAGGGGAAGATAGAAGGCCGCACCGGGCTCGATACTGAAGGAGATGCCCACAAGGTCGGCGCGCAGGGGATCAAGCGACGTCGTCTCGGTATCGAAGGAGATCTCCTCCGCCTTCTCGAGCGCCGCGACCAGTTCCTGGAGCTCCTGTCCGGTCAGGACGGTTCGGTAGGTCCCCGTCCTTGCCGGCTCCGGCGTCACCTGCCGGAGCAGGGAGGAGAACTCGAGCTCGCGATAGAGCGCCGACAGTTCCCGCGCATCAGGCTCCTGCCGGCGCAGGGCCTCGGGATCGAACGCCAGCGGAAGATCGGTCCGCAACACGGCGAGCTCGCGGCTGAGCCGGGCGAGAGCGGCGTTCTCATCCAGCGACTGCCGCAGTTTGGGACGTTTGATCTCACCGGTTCGCGACAGAAGCTCCTCGATGGTGCCGTATTCCTCGATCAGCGCGCGGGCCGTCTTTTCGCCGATGCCCGGCACGCCGGGAATGTTGTCCGAAGCATCGCCCATCAGCCCCATGATCTCCACGACGCGGTCCGGCGGCACGCCGAACCGTTCCTCGACCTCTTTCGGTCCGTAGGTCCGGTCCTTCAGGGGATCATAGACCGTTACGCCGGGCCGGACGAGCTGCAGGATGTCCTTGTCGCCGGTCACCAGTACGACATCGAGGCCTGCCGCCACGCCCTGCAGGGCGAGGGTGGCGATCACATCGTCCGCTTCCTGGCCCTCCTGGATGAAGACCGGGATGCGGAACGCCCGGACCAGTCGATGGATAAAGGGGACCTGGGGGACCAGGTCCTTCGGCATGGGAGGCCGGTGGGCCTTGTATTCGTTGTACTCCTGGCGGCGGCGTGTGGTGCCCTTGGGATCGAAAGCAACGGCCACGAGGTCCGGCGCATGGTCCTGGACCGACTTCATAAGCATGCTGGCGAACCCGAAGATCGCGTTCGTTGGCATGCCCGAGGAGGTGGTCAGTCGCTTCACCGCATAGAAGGCCCGGTAGATGTATGAGTTTCCGTCAATGATGAAGAGTCTTTGCTTCTGCTCGCTGTTTTTCATGGCCGGAGTATATACCATGTTCTCAGGAAAAACAACCTGATCTGAAGCCGGTAATGCGTTGCCAACATGTACTCTAATCCCTTGTAATTATGCAAGAATACAACGCTGTTATTCTTCCGCTGGTGTGAGTTTTCGCTCACCTGCTCAATTACGCTCAGAGTGTACATTTATTGCAGAAAATTCAGTGCATAATATGTTGATTTTAGAAGACAAAATAAATTTGTTTCGTGGTATCGTTCTTGCATGAAAATTCATGAAAATCCTTTCAGATATCAGGGATATCATGGCCATCAGTGATTGCACCGTAATCAACGCCAACTATGAGCGCGTCCTCGCCGTCATGGATAAGTTCCTGAACGAACGGTATCAGGACATCTGCTCATGTCCGCGCTGCATGAGCGATATTGCCGCGATCGCCCTGAACTACCTGCCGCCGCATTATGTCGTGACCGGCCACAACGGGCAGGAATACGGGTCGCCCTGGGTCATGGTGGAAACGGCGGTCACCGAGGCGATCGGCAGGGTCGTCGAGAATCCCAACCACTCCCGGCAGCAGCCGGGCGCGCGCGCGACGTAGGGCTCCCGGATGGATCGCTGCCGGTTGACAGCCGGGTGAAGGGAATGCTATAAATGAGCGGTTCCCCCTATGGTACGCGCGATATCGACCATACCGGCCCTCCTTCTTCTCGGCGCCCTCCTTCTTTCCGGACCTTCGGTCCGCGCTGCGGAGGAACCTTCCCGCGACGGCTCCGCCCCGTGGGTCTGGCCGCTTCCTCCGGAGCAGCCCCGGGTGCAGCATCTTCTTTCGTTCGTCACTCCCCAGGATATGGGGGCCCGGAAGGGATTCTTCGCCCGGCTCTGGGAGTTCATTGCCGGCGAGGATACGGTGGACCGGATCCGGTCTCCCCACGGCGTCGTCTCGGACGGGGCCGGCAGGATCTACGTGGCGGACTGGGGCGCCGGCACGGTCCATCTCTTCCACTTCGCGAAGAAGAAGTATGACGTCTTCCGGAGGACGAAGCTCGGCCCCCTGGTCTCGCCCATCGGCCTGGCGCTGGACGGGGAGGGGCTGCTGTACGTCTCCGACTCGGCACTGCGCAGGGTCTTCGTCTTCAGCGGGACGAAGAACAGGCAGGTGATCGGCGATGATACGCTTCTTCGTCCCACGGGCGTGGCGGTCGATGGCCGCGAGAAGCGGCTCTATGTCGTTGACACGGCCGGCCACCGCGTGGCGGTCTTCAGCCTCGACGGCAGACCGCTCTTCTCCTTCGGCAGCCGCGGCTCCGGGGAAGGTGAGCTGAACTATCCCACGCATATCGCCCTGGACAGGAACGGCGACGTGTATGTTATGGATTCGCTCAATTTCCGCGTCCAGATATTCGACCGCGACGGGAAGTATCTGTCGCAGTTCGGCGGGAACGGCACGGGCATCGGAGACTTCGTGAAGCCCAAGGGCATCGCCGTGGACGGCGAGGGCCATGTCTGGGTCGCGGACAGCCTGAGGAACAGCATCCAGGTCTTCGACCGGCAGGGAAGGCTTTTATTGATATTCGGCAGGAGCGGCGGGGAGGCAGGCCAGTTCATGGTGCCTGCCGGTATCACCGTCGACAGCGCGGACCGGCTGTACGTGGCGGACAGCTACAATTACCGGGTCCAGGCGTTCCAGTACCTGCGGCAGGGCGGTTCGCACTGATGCGCCACCACCCCGGGCGGAAGGGTCCCGGGTCCTGAGGAGCGAGGGAGACCATGAAGCGGATACGTGTTCACGGAAGCATCATCCTGGCGGCGTTTCTGCTGCTCTCTGTCAGTATGCCTGCGTTCACCGCACAGATCAGCGTGGTGAACTCCAAGCACAACCTTTCCTCCGGGGGGACGGGCGCGATTCGCTCTCTGGCGCCGGGTTCGGGAGGAACGGACCAGGTCTGCGTGTTCTGTCATACGCCTCACTCCGCCAATCCCATCGAGGCGCCGCTCTGGAACAAGACGAACCCGTCGGTCTCGTACACGGTCTATGCGAGCGACGTGATGAGCTACCTCAGCATCACACCCGAACAGCCCCTGACCGGCGCCATCCATGTGAAGTCCCGCATCTGCCTTTCCTGCCATGACGGAACGATCGCGCTCGGCAGCCTGGTGAACGCGCCGTACGGCCTCTCCGGCGATGTGGCGATGCAGGGGACCGCCGGGGGATTCATGCCTTCGACGGCACGGGGCTGGATCGGGACCGACATCCGGGACGACCATCCGATCGCGGTCGCTTATGACACGACCAAGGACCCGGAGCTTCAGGCGGTATCCGGGGCCATCCGGCTCTATAGGCTGAACGCCGGCCGCGTCATCTCGGACCCGCTCCGGTCGAACGGCAGCTTCGTGGAGTGCACGTCCTGCCATGACGCTCATGACAACCAGTACGGGAAGTTCCTGGTGCAGTCGAACCAGAACTCGGCGGTCTGCACCTCCTGCCATACCAAGACCGGCTATTTCTCGATCCTTCCGAACGAGAGCGTGCATACCAACTCCACGGTCTCCTATGCGCCGCCCACGGGAGCAGGGGACCCGGCGAACCCCCAGACCCTCGGGAGCACGGTGGGGAGCGTGCGCTGCATGGTCTGTCATTTCCCGCACAAGGCGGGCGTTGCGCTCGCGGACCCGACCACGCCGAACGAGGCCTCGGGCCGCTATCTGCTGACCTACCAGGAGGAACAGTCCTGCTTCAATACCACGAACCGCTGGGGACAGGCCAATACCGCCTGCCATGGCACGGGCGGTTCGGGAAAGAACATCAGGGACGAGGTGCTGAAGGGCAGCGCGCACCACGTGGGGAACTACTCCGGCATGCACCGCGCGACCGAGGGAAGGTCCGGACCCAACTGGACGAACAACGAGGCAGGCAGCGGCTGGCACGTGGAGTGCGACGACTGCCATAACGTCCATACGGCCGGCGGCCTGGTCCACAGCAACGGCACGAACGCGGTTACCACGACCTCGCCGATCTACGGCGCGGGAGGCGTGGAGCCGTCCTGGCCGGCAGCCTGGAACTCGCCGAACACCTATACCTACAAGGAGCCGATCGGCGTGACGACCAATCCCACATCAACGATCGTCACCCATGAATACCAGGTCTGCCTCAAGTGCCATTCCACCTTTGCGTGGAACACGCCGCCCGGCGGCATGACGGACCAGGGCAAGGAGTTCAATATCAATAACGCGAGCTATCATTCCGTCGTCCGGGTGAACCCCCTGAGCTTCGGGACCACGAGCTGGACCGGCGGCAGCGGGTTCAACGACACCACCACGATGTATTGCTCGGACTGCCATGGCAACAACAGCCCCAGCCCCGTGGGACCGCACGGTTCGCTCAACGCGTTCCTTCTGAAGAGACCGTTCAGCACAACGTACACCGCAAAAGGGACCGATCAGGACCTGGGGGACATCTGTTTCTCCTGCCATGATCCGGTCGCTTATCAGACCGGCTCTGACACAACGCCGGGAACAGGCTTCCGGACCACGACAGGCATCAATCTTCATACCAGACACCGCGGTCTGGCATTAAGCAGTCCCCTCTCGTCGTTCGGCTACAAGTGCGTGAACTGTCATACGAAAATACCTCACGGCTATAAGAACAAGGCACTGGTGGTCCTGGGGGCCGACGGCGCGGACGTGGCCACCTATGCTTCAGGAGGGGCGGCTAAAATATCCAGCTGGACGCCCGCGGCGGCCTTGAACTATGGCGGAGTAAAGACCGACAATTGCTCGACGGTCGCCGGCTGTCATTGATGCAGCCGTCGCATGAGGGTGCCGGGTGTGGAAACAGAAGGGAACAGCGCGTGGATGCGCTGTTCGGCTTTCTCGGCCCCTGGCACGCGAACCTGATCAGGATCGGGCGGAGGAAGCGCCTCCTCTCCACGAACGACCGCACGCTCTCCTCGTTCCTTGTTCCGGGTTACCGGAAGCGGAATGACCTTCACGATCTGTTCCTGCTGCGGCAGCACGGCTTCTCCGCGCTGGCTGACCTCCGCTCAGCGCCCTACAGCCGACGGAATCCCCAATTCGATCGAGAAGCGCTGCAAAAGCGGCTGGAGCACGAAGGCATTTCCTGCCTCTTCCTCGGCAGAGAGCTCGGCGCCCGGCGCTCTGATCCTGCCTGCTGTCAGGACGG
>CAZTXN010000142.1:0-6749 GCA_964617655.1 uncultured Nitrospiraceae bacterium
GATGCCGTCGACCAGCGATTCACGGCAGCCGTAGAGGTTGTCGAACTTCGATTTGGTCACGCTGTCGTTGACGTTGATCGCGGGCCACAGCAGCGTGCCCTTCTTGTGCATCTCGTACAGGCGATGCACGCCGGTGGTGGTCTCCTCGGTCACTCCCTTGATCTTCGCGAGGCGGGTGGAATACCAGGTCTTGTCCATGGCGAGCTTGGCCTTGATGGAGGCAAAGAGGACCGTCTCTTCTTCCGAGCCCGGCTTGGCGAGCACCGAGCTGTCCTTCTCCGCCCTGGCGCCGAGGTGCAGCAGCAGGGTCGCGTCGCCGCCGTCGTCCAGGATCATGTTCGAATAGCCGCCGTCCGGCCATTCGAAGATGCGGTGGGTGTAGTCCCAGTACTCGGCCAGCGATTCGCCCTTGACGGCGAAGACCGCTGTGCCGCCCGCGGCGATGGCGGCGGCGGCATGGTCCTGGGTCGAGAAGATGTTGCACGATGCCCAGCGGACCTCCGCGCCGAGCGCCTGCAGCGTCTCGATCAGCACGGCGGTCTGGATGGTCATGTGCAGCGATCCGGTGATGCGCGCGCCCTTGAGCGGCCGGCTTTTTGCGAACTCCTCGCGGATCGCCATCAGGCCGGGCATCTCGGTCTCGGCGATGGCGATCTCCTTCCTGCCCCACGAGGCGAGGCTGATGTCCGCACACACGTAATCCTTTGTTGCCGTTGCCATGGTCATGATCTCCCTCCCATTCATGACAGAAACTCCCCTCTCGCCTGTCCCTCTCCCCCGGGGATAGAGGGAAAACGGATGAGGGGGGTTCATTGAATGGGCGCCGTTCTCCCTAGATTGAGCCGTCCCGTCGAGCCTGACAGGTCCACCATGCGGCGGCTGCTGCAGCGCCCCTCAACGGGATGGAAAGTCGAGGGCAGCCCCCCATCGGGCTGCCCTCTGAACAGTAACATCATGAAGTGCTTTTGGTCGTTACCCTTCATTCCGCATTCCGAAATCCGCAATCCGCATTTCCTACAGCCCGGCATCCTTCCTGAGCGCCGCGGCCTTGTCGGTCCGCTCCCAGGTGAACTCAGGCTCGTTGCGGCCGAAATGACCGTAGGCAGCGGTCTTCTTGTAGATGGGACGCCGCAGGTCCAGGGTCTGGATGATGCCCTTGGGCGTCATATCGAAATGCTTCCGGATCAGGTCCACCAGCTTGTCGTGGGAGACCTTGCCGGTGCCGAAGTCGTCCACGTAGACCGAGACCGGCTCGGGCACGCCGATGGCATAGGCGAGCTGGACCTCGCATTCCGTCGCGATGCCGGCCGCCACGATGTTCTTCGCCACGTACCGCGCCATGTAGGACGCCGAGCGGTCCACCTTCGAGGGGTCCTTGCCGGAGAAGCAGCCGCCGCCGTGGCTCCCCACGCCGCCGTAGGTGTCCACGATGATCTTGCGGCCCGTGAGTCCCGTGTCGCCCATGGGGCCGCCGACCACGAACTTCCCGGTCGGATTGATATGGTAGATGACGGACTTCTCGTCCAGCAGCTCCTGCGGGAGCACCGGCCGGACCACCTTCTCGATGATGTCCTTGCGCAGCTCCTTCTGGTCGATGTCCGGGCTGTGCTGGCTCGAGACCACGATCGCGTGGATCCGCGTCGGCTTGCCCTGCTTGTACTCGATCGTGACCTGGGACTTCCCGTCCGGCCGGAGATAGGGCAGCACGCCCTTCTTCCGCATCTCGGTGAGCTGGCGCGTCAGCCTGTGCGCCAGGCTGATGGTGAGCGGCATGAGCTCCGGGGTCTCGTCGCAGGCATAGCCGAACATGAGGCCCTGGTCCCCGGCGCCGCCCGTGTCCACGCCCATGGCGATGTCCGGGGACTGTGCATGGACCGACTCGATGATGCCGCAGGTCTCGGCATCAAAGCCGAACTTTGCGCGGGTATAGCCGATCTCGGCGATCGTGGCGCGCACCAGGTCCTGGATGTTGACGCGGCCTTTCGAGGTGATCTCTCCGGCCACCACCACCAGGCCCGTGGTCAGGAGCGCCTCGCAGGCGACGCGGCTCATCGGATCCTGGGCCAGAAAGGCGTCCAGGACCGCATCGGAGATCTGGTCGGCGATCTTGTCGGGATGCCCCTCGGTCACCGATTCCGAGGTAAAGAGGTAGTTCTTGTGCACACTGCTCATGGGGCGGCTGCCTCCTTCAACGTACGAAAAGTCCAGCATTTATAACACAGATGCAACTTTTGTCAATAGCAAAATAGCCTCTGCCGGCGGCGGGTCCCGTTCGATGAAGCATTGACGCAAGGGAAAGGTTGTTCGCTCCGCTACTGCCGGTCCATCTCCTCTGCCATGCGCCCGAAGACGGTCAGGGGATCGAACTTCCTCAGCACCGGCAGGAAGCCGGCGATGCCTGCGGGCGGGGTCAGCAGATGGGCCTCGAACTGCACGCTGCCGCCCGCCGGAACTGCGGCAGAGCCGGCGGCAAGCAGCATCTTCGCCTGGAGCTCACTGACGTCCGTACCCCGCTGGGCAAGAACTGCATAGTCCTGGGGCCGGAAGAGCTGGACGCCGTTCACCAGGCTGACCGTGGCCACCACGTTCCGCGAGCCGTCGTAGACGTCAACGTCAAGATACCAGCCCGGCTTCGGCCGGTCCGTGGTGTTCCTGATCGTGCCGGTGATCACCAGGTCGCCGGTCGCGGGGTCGATATAGGCGTTCGCGTTCTCGACCAGCAGCCCCTCGGGGGTTATCTCCTCCCCGGCCTGCTGCAGCATCCCCTGCGCGGACTGCTCCAGCTTTCCGGTGAGGGTCCCCTGGAGATAGAGCGCGCCGAGCACGATCACCAGGGAGAGCGCGGCGCCGGCCTTCTGGAGACCGGTCAGGGATGCGCCGAAGGTCTCGTCCCGGCTGAAGACCATGATCCGGCGCACGATCACCACCACGATGCTGAGGAGCAAGGCGAAGACGGCCCAGGAGGCGGCTGATGTGAGGATCGCGGCAGGGTCCGGTCCCCTGCCGGACGCGAGCGCGACCGTTGCGTCCAGGGCCGCGCCGAAGCCCGCGCCGAAGACCGTGCCGATCAGCATGTTCACCAGGAAGAAGAGCTTCCTGCCGGCCCGCGCCTGCAGGACGGCGATGAGCACGCTGATCATGACCGCCATGCTGAAGATGCCCGCGCCAAGGGCCGCGACGAGATGATAGACCGGCATCCCGGCAAGGAAGGGCAGGAACTGCATCACCATGCCGAACCCGAGCGTGAGCAGCAGCACCACCGGCAGCGCGCATCCCAGGCCGGCGACAGCGCCGGTCGCAGTGCCTGATCCGAGCGGATGGATCGGCTGATTGGCCGCGGCCGTCCTCGCAGGCCCGGGGTCATCCATCGCGGAACGGCTCTCCGGAATGTCCGGCATCGTCTCTCCGCCCATCGGCGGGAGCTTCAGCGCAGCGGCAAGATCGATCTCCTCGTCCTCCTGCGGAGCAGGAGGCTTCGCAGCCGCCCGGCGCGGCTTCGGAGGAGGCGTGATGACCGGTCCGGATTTCGGCGGCGGGGTGAAGACCGGCCCCTTCGGGCGCTCGGCTGCGGGACCAGGCGGGCTGGCCGGGGTCTTCAGGTCCGGGATATTCTCTTCCATTGCAGCGGAACCCTGCTCCGGACCCGTGTCGAAGCTGAATCCGCTCTCCCCTCCTGCACCGGAGGCATCCGCGCCTGTCTCCGGTCCTGCATCGAACGAGAACCCGCCGTCCTCTTCTGCACCAGCGGCCGGGCGTCCGGGCTCCGGCTCCGTTGCTGCGAAGGCCGGCTTCCGCGCGGGCTCGGAGATAAGATCATCGGGAAAGGAGATCGCGGCCTCTGCGTCCTTTGCGTCGTCCTCCGACAGGCTGATCTCCGGCGATCCTCCCTCCTGCTCGCCTCCGAAGGAGAAGGCGACGTCATCGCCTGCGTCATCGGCGCCCGCTTCGAAGCCCGCCGCAGGCGCGCCGCCCGTATCGAAACCATCGAACCCGGCCCGAGGTGCGTCCGGAGCTCGGTACTCCTGGGGTTCGAACTCTACCGGGGGCGCATCCTGGACAGGAGGCGCCTGGGGCTGGTATTCCCGAGCCTCAGGAACCGCGGGTTCCGGCGGACGCGGGGGTGCAGGGGGTGGCGGAGCGGGCTCCTGGAACACCGGGACCTCGTCCCCGCCCTCGCGGGCGAGAAGGTCCATCTCGAGGTCCTGCTTCGTGACCGTGATGACATCGCTGCAGCGGGAGCATTTGAAGCGGATCCCCTTGCCGGCGATCTTCTCGTCGGCAACACGGAACAGCTTGCTGCAGTTCCCGCACCGGATGTCCATCAGGCCCTTTCTTGCGGCATGGTCTCGTTGTCCGGCCGCGGTCAGCGCCTGCGGCGCCGCGGCCGTTCAACAGCGCCCATTGTAATATATTTGCGGCAGGATTTCTAGTGCTGACTTGCTTTTAGTTGTCGTTTTCCCCTTCCGCCGGACGCTCGCTGCCCTCGATGCGGTACTCCTCGGCCGCCCACTTCCCGAGATCGATCAGCCGGCACCGCTCGGAGCAGAAGGGCCTGAAGGGATTCTCCCTCCAGGCCGTCTCCTTCCCGCAGAGCGGGCATTGCACGTATCCGGACGTTCCCTTCTCCTGGTTCATCATTTCTCCTGCTGCTTCAATTGATAGACCAGCGGCACCTCGACCCAGCCCTGGACGAAGGGCATGGGCGCAGCCCGGCGGACCGTGCTGACCGAGGCATCATCAAGGATCCGTGCGCCCGAGCTTCTGACCACCTCCACGCGTCCGATGCCGCCCTCGCGTTCCACCCTGAACCGGACCAGGACCGTTCCCTCGATGCCCATCTCCCGGGCGAAGCGCGGATAGTCCTTTGCCCGGTCGAGCGCTTCCCGCAGCAGCCGCCATGCCTCGGCCGAATGCCCCTGGGAACCCGATGGCACGCTTTCGCGCTCCTGCCGGCCCTGTTGGGCCCCGCCTGCGGGAAGCGACGCCAGGACCGGCTGCTCACCCGTCTCCTCTTCCGTTCCCGGCATGGTCATCTGCTCCGGCGCAGCGTCCGGCATGACCGGAGCGGCCATCGCCGCGTCCATGATTTTCAGTGCCTCGACCGCTCCCGCGCTCCCCTTCCCGCTCTCCGGACCGACCAGCAGCACGGTCACAGCCTCGGGACCGGAGAGCTGCCCGGGCACGCCGAACCGGGCGAAGGCAAGGGCCGTCCCGAAGAGCGCGGCATGGACCGCGATCGAGAGGCTGAGCGCCGTTCGCAATGTGAGCCTGCAGGGCCGCATGGGAGCGTCCTCGCGTTTCTCCTCAGAAGGGTATCGTCACGCCGCCGCGGATCTCCTTGGGCGGCATGGGATAGCCTTTGGCGTTCTCGTACTTCCGGTCGAAGATGTTCGTCATGGCAAAGTAGATCTCGCCCCGTGTGCTTCCCTTCTTGCCGAGATACTGCGATATCTTCGCGTCATATACCGAGTAGCGCCATGTCGGGTCGCCGGACGGCACATAGTTCTCGACCGCCCGCCCCTCCGCGGTGATGAAGACGTCCTTGTCCACGGCGAAGGTGAGGCTCCCCTTGATCTGGTTCCTGGGGTAGAGCGTGCTCGCGATCCTCTCCCCGGTCAGGTCGTCCAGGGCGCGGAGGTAGGTGTAGTTCGCGCGGAAGGTGGCCGTGTCCGAGACCTTGAGCACTGCCTCGGCCTCAGCGCCCCGGATGTCCGCCCTGCCGATGTTCTCCGGCTGCATGGGGAAGACCATCCAGTTCCAGTTGATCAGGTCCTTGATCTTGCGCCGGAACCCTGCTGCCCGGATGCTGCTTTCCTTGCCGAGGGACTGCTCCAGTCCTGCCTCGTACTCGACCGCGGTCTCGGGCCTGAGGTCCGGGTTTCCCGTTGCCCAGGGATCGGACCAGTAGAGGTCATTGAACGTGGGCGCGCGAAAGCTCTCGCCGTACGAGAACCGCAGGATGGCGCCCCCGCCGCCGAGGAGGTACCGGCCGCTGGCCCTGCTGCTCCACTGCTCGCCGTAGACCGAGTGTTTGTCATGCCGCTGCCCCAGCACAAGAATGAACGACCGACCCATGTTGATCTCGTCCTGGAGATACCATGCCTCGTTCGTGGTCTCGTGGTCGCCGGAGTTCGTGCTCTCCAGCCGGACCCTCTTGGTCTCATACCCCAGCGTGAAGAGGCTCCAGTCGCCGGCGAGCCAGGTCACCAGCCCCTCGGCCGACTCCGCGGTGCTCTCGTGCAGGCTGTCGATCGCCCAATCCGGGTCCTTGAACATAAGCCGGTTCTCGACCATGCCGGCCGAGAGGCGCAGGTCGAAAGCAGGGCCGAAGCGCTGTCGCAGGGACGTGCCGAGCACCAGGGTACGGTCCCACTGGCGCGCCACGGAGCTCGGAAATGTCGCGGACCCCGGCGCGCCATTCTCCTTGCTTACGTAGTTCGCCGTCAGGTCCAGGGAGGTGTCCTTCGCGAAGTCGTATCCCAGCCTGCCGTTCACGGTCCACTGCTCGAGGTCGCTGTTCTCCCGGTAGCCGTCCGAGGTATCGCGGACCCCGGATACGGAATAGGTCCCGCCCTTCTGCCGGCCGCTGGCGCCGGCATGGATCGTGTCATACCCGTGGCTTCCCGCGGCCCCGCCGATGCGCGAGACCGTGGCATCGGGCTTCCGGGTGATGATGTTCACCACGCCGCCCACGGCGTCCGCGCCGTAGAGCGCCGAGGCCGGTCCGCGGACGACCTCCACCCGCTCGA
>CAZTXN010000143.1:0-6747 GCA_964617655.1 uncultured Nitrospiraceae bacterium
AGGCAGCCGGCCGGTCCCATGGCGACCTGGTGGTCCATAACAACGGCATGAGCACGACCGATGTGAGCACCCCCCTGCGCTCGATCGGGAGCGGCGTGATCTCGGCCCTGACACCAACCAGCCTGACGAACAGCAGCGCCGCATGGATGCCCGGCAGCCTCAAGGGGATGCAGGTGCAACCGAACAGCGAAGTGGCAGCGACCGTTACGGTCATCGATAATGACGCCACAACGCTCTTTATCGATCCTGCTGATGGAGACCTCACCCTGATTGCTGCCGCAGGGAAGAGGTATCGCGGCATCTACCTGCTGGACTCCCTGCGCATCACCGGCGCATCCCGGGTCTCCTGTCAGGACCGGCTGGTGATGGATTCGATGCTGCTGATCGACGGCAGCAGCCTGATCGCCGGTGATATCTCTGCAAATGCTGTTGCCTTGATCAACGGCGCGGTGCTCACGCATGGGGCCGCGACAACAACAGCGGCCTCTCGGCTCGAGCTGAAAGCGGCTGCTGAGATGGTCATTGACGCCACGAGCCGGATCGATGCGACCGGGAGGGGGTACCTGGGCGGGTACCGGTCCGGGAACAGCAGCTACAGCGGCCGGACGGTGGGGAACACGACCACCGGCGGGAGCGCGGCGTACAACGGCGGGGGCTATGGCGGTCTGGGCGGCATCTACAGCAGCGGCAGCGTGAATGCGGCATACGGCGATCCCATGAACCCTGATGAGCTCGGAAGCGGCGGCGGCGCCTACTCAAGCTCGGATGCTTACGGAGGCGGCAACGGCGGCGGGCTGGTGAGGATCACGGCCGGGGCGCTGCATCTGGACGGGAGCATTCTGGCGGACGGCGAGAGCCGGATCAACACGAGCGGCTGGTACATGGGCGGCGGGAGCGGCGGCGGGATCAGGATCGATGTGGGGACCCTGGCAGGCGGCGCCGCCGGGATGATCAGCGCCAAAGGCGGGGCGAGCTCCTATGGAGGCGCTGGCGGCGGGGGCCGGATCGCGGTCTATTATTCCGACAAGACCGGCTATCTGGGCGCAGGAGCGGTTTCCGCCGGACTGAGCGGAAACGGTCTCGTGACCGGCCGCAATGGATGGGACGGAACGACCCACTGGATCCAGAAATAGGGAAAGCGAGTACGGGTTGGGATGCCTCAGAGAGGAGATGCTCGATCAAATACTACTTTTGATCGAGAGACGGGAAGATCGATTAAGAACAGACTTCCTGCTTGACATCGGGCGCCGGAAGGAACATACTGACCAGGATTCTTGGGTAAGAATTGTTCTCAGCGAGAACGTCTCGCGCAAGGAGGTCCAGTATGCGGTATCTTCCGGGCATCGCGGCTGTAGTCGCGGCGGTCATGGCCTCGGCGGCGTTCGGCGCGGACAGGAGCGCGTCGAAGGCAGCAGACCGGCTGGCAGCGGAGGTGCAGGGCAAGATCGTGAGCAGGACCGACAATGACGTCAAGGTGCGGGCGCGGGACTGCTCCCTCCGGATCGAGTTCCAGGACAACAACGTGAGCTTCGACCTGCCGCTGCAGGGGACCACGCTGACGGCCACGGACCTGGAGGACGGGATCATCCTCCTGAACCGGAGCATGACCAGGACGATCGCGGACCGGCAGCCCGAGGTCTTCGAGCGGCTGGTGCTGAAGTTCGGCAGGTATCACAGCGGTTCCGTGATGGAGGCCTTCGCAAGCGCCATCAAGGCCTGCGGCGGGCCGGCACAGGTCGTGGCGCAGGTTGGACGGAACTGAATCGGGTGGATATCTGGAGGCGGATCAGCCCGGAAACGCGCTGATCCGTGGCAAGGTCATGATGCAAGCAGAAGGGCTGCGATATCTTCGCAGCCCTTTGCTATTGTAGCGATCACTTTCTTTTCTGCATCCCGGTTCGCCGGTCCCCGAAGGCATGCCAGGATGTCCACCTGTTCCCGCAGCCGATACGGCTCCTCAAGGGCGCTTTCGCTTCGCACGCGCAGGCCTTCTTCGTGGTCCTTGCGGATGCTGCGGGGGACCGGCTCACGGGATGCAGGGCTTTTGGGCAGAGCAGGAACGGCAGGAATAAAAGCTTAGCTTGTCGAGCGCATTTTTCAGCATCCCGGTTCATGGGATGCAAGGCGAAGGCGAAGGGGAAAGGGAAAAGAAATATCAAATATTGGTCTCAAGATCGTTCGCACACCCGCACATCGTCATCCCCGAGTGATCCTATCGGGGATCCATGTCTTGCGGTCGACCCTGGATTCCCGCCTTCGCGGGAATGACGAATTCACTAACGAGTGCATTGAAGAATTTGCCACAGAGCTCTCAGACGTTATCTCACCCCTCGAGCTCCCTCGCCTCGTCATCGCTCAGAACGATATCCGCCGCCTGCATCACCCCCTCCGCCTGGGCCGCGCTCCGCGCGCCGACGAGGGCCGCGGTGACCGCGGGATGGCGGAGCGTCCAGGCGACGGCCACCTCGCCGGGCGAGCGGCCGCGGCGCTCTGCCACGGCGCGGAGCCGCTCCACGACCGCCAGGTGCTGCGATAGCTTCGGCTCGTTGAATGCCGGGTGCTTTTTCCGCCAGTCGTCCTGCGGAAGGCCCGCCGCGCGCTCCCGGGTCATGGCGCCGGTCAGGAGGCCCGAGGACATGGGCGCGTAGACGATCACGCCGATGTTCCGGGAGGCGCAGAAGGGGAGTTCGTCCTTCTCGATCTCGCGCCGGACGAGGGAGTAGGGCGGCTGGAGCGTGGCTACGGGCGCCGCGGCCAGGGCGCGCTCCAGGTGGCTGACAGCGAAGTTCGAGACCCCGATCCAGCGCACCTTGCCGGCCTTCCGGAGCTCCTCCATGACCCGCCAGCCCTCATCGAGCTCCGGGTCGTTCTCCGGCGGCCAGTGGACCTGGTAGAGATCGATGGTCTCGACGCGCAGCCGGCGGAGGCTGGCCTCGCACTCCGCGCGCACCGACTCCGCGGTGAGCTTCCGAAAGACCCTGCCGCGCTGGTCCCAGCCCAGGCCGCACTTGGTGAAGACAAAGGGGCACTTGCCCGGCCAGTCGGCCATGGCGCGGGCGACCACGTCCTCGGAGTGGCCCAGGCCGTAGACCGCGGCGGTGTCGATCCAGTTCACGCCCAGCTCGAGAGCCCGGTGGATGGCAGCAACGGACTCGCGGTCGCTCTGGGGGCCCCAGGCGTACTCCCATCCCGTGCCGCCGATGGCCCAGGCGCCGAAGCCCACGCGAGTGATCATGAGGTCCGTCCGGCCCAGTTTCCGTCGTTCCATGGCCCGCTCCTCCCGGCTCCAGCGGGAACCGGAGCGCTTCTGCTGCACGGGCATCATTGTAGCATGGATGGAGAGGGGATGTCAGGGGGAGATGGAGGGATGGTATGATCGATGCGGCAGGCCGGGGATGATGATGAACAAACCGGATATTGAAAAGCATCTATCCACAGATTTCGCAGATTAATAAACAGAGAAGAGCAATGATCTTCGGATCCGAATATCACGTTAATGATCTGCGTGATCTGTGGACCATGACTTGGTTTTGATGAGCGTTATTCCGCAGATTAGCATTTATTAATCAATTAGTTAGCCATTATCCTAGAAACGGCAGTTGGGACACGGAAAATGCGGATAAAACCTGAAAAGGCGAATACTTTTGTTCTGAAAAGCTTTTCACCTTGCAGGTGAGTTCTTTTTCAAGTATTGACCCTGGGTTTCTCCTGACGTTATCAGATGTTATCCGCGTCCAAATGCTTTTTTCAGGATTATATGAGTTCCGGACCTGCCATACCCTAAAAATACCCTGCCCGGGTGATTGCACCAGTTCGCAATTTACTGCTATTGTAGGCCGCACTATAGCGCCTGCGCTCCATCGGCAGGCTCGCATCACCGGGGAGGGTGGATGGGAGAGGGCCAGCGGGTACTGATCGTCGACGACGAGCGCCACCTGGGCGAGAGCCTGGGCCGCATGCTGAAGCAGTCCGGCTGCCAGGTCAGCGTCTGCACGAACGGGGCCGAGGCCCTGGCGCGGGCATCCCGTGAACCCTTCGACATCATCATCACGGACTTCCTGATGCCGGTGATGAGCGGTGTGGAGCTCACGAAACGGCTGCGCGAGCGGTCCTCTCCTGCACTGATCATCGGCATGAGCTGCCACGAGGCATCGGACGAGTTCCGCCGCGCAGGCGCGGACGGCTTCTTCCGCAAGCCGCTTTCGCCCGACCTGGCGCGCCATATCGCAGCCGGCCGGCTCGACGCAGGCGCACCGTTCCCCGGTCCTGTCCCGCCTGCGTTGCCTTGACCGCCGCTCCCCGCGGCGGGCCGCAGGTGTGGCTTGCCCCGCTCTACCAAAGAGTTTCCAATCTTCTTGACCATCTCTTCCCGGCTGTGTTATTCTTCTGCATTCGCGACCGGAGAGGCCGGACCGGGCGATTCTCCCGGAATGCGTCACGGCCTCCCGCCGGCCCCGCGGTTCCTCCTGATCCTATCCCCGGACGATCCCTTGATCCGGCATGTCGAGAAAGGAGCATGATCATGCATTCCCGTACCAGAGCGCTCTTCATCATCGTTCTTTCCCTGCTCGCCCTTCCTCTTTCCCTTCCCGCTGTCGCTGCGGACCAGGCGCTGAAGCCCTATCTGCTCGGATCGCGGGGAGCGGGAACGGTCGCGGTCCTGCTTCCCGAAGTGAAGGCGGCGCTGGAGCAGAAGGGCTTCACGATCGCGGGCGAGTATGCGCCCTATGCCGGCGCCCATGTCATCGCGGTAACAAGCGACGCGCTGAAGACAGCCGCCGGCCGGACGACGTTCGGCGCCTACGGCGCGGTCATGCGGGTCTCGCTCACCGAGACGGGCAAGGAGGTTCAGGTGGCTGCCATGAATCCCCGGTACTTCGCAGCCGCCTATCGCATGAAGGACGGCCTGGACGAGGTCGCGGAAGCGCTGAAGGAGGCGATCGGCGCAGCGACGGAGTTCGGCTCCCGGGAGGGGATGACGGCGGCAAAACTGCGGAAGTATCACTACATGATCATGATGCCCTATTTCGATGACCCGGTGGAGCTTGCCGGCCACCCGTCCCAGGAGGAGGCCCTCAAGACCATCGAGGCCAACCTCGATGCTCGTGCCGGCGGGTCTTCGCGGGTCTATCGCGTGGACGTGCCGGGCGGGAAGGAAACGGTGATCGGCGTGGCCATCACGGAAGGAGAAGGCGCCGACAAGGCGATCATGAAGGTCATCGATGCCGCGGAGCTGAAGCATACGCCGCACCTGCCGTACGAGATGGTCGTGTCCGGCGGCAAGGTCTATATGCTGCACGGCAAGTTCCGCATCGCCCTCGACTTTCCCGACCTCACCATGGGGACTTTCATGAAGATCTCCGGCGCGCCCTCGGCCATCGAGGAGCGGCTGAAGCTCATCGCCGGCGGGAAGTAGCGGCTGCGGGGAAGGACGGGCCATGGAACTGGTTCTGCGTGTCGGTAGTGCGTCCGCGTCCCTCGAGATCAGGGATGCCTATCATCCGGACCTGGACGCCATCACGGCCCGTATCCGTTCGCATCTCTCGGCATGGGGGGCGGCTTCGGACGACCTCGATCTGGCGGGGCTTCTGCCGCGCATGATCCGCGGCGTCGCGGGATGCGAGAGCGGATGCCCGGCGGACGCCAGGGACCTGGTGGAGCGGGGGTTCGGGGATTTCTCGCTCCGGTACGTCGAGGGAGGCATTCTCATGGCAGAAGCCGCGATCAGCCATGGCCGGAACATAACGCTCATGCTGTTCCCGGAGTTCTGAGAGACCGGTGCATGCCGCGGCGGAGATCCCGGCGTGTCGGACACGGACGGGGAAACGAAACAAGGCGGAGAACGGCAGAACCGTTCTCCGCCTTGTTTCGTTCGTGATAGCTGCGGTACTCAGTTCGAGGACGCTGCGAAATCCGCCCGCCGGTTCTTCTGCCAGCAGGACTCGGTCCCGTCGGTGCAGACCGGCTTGTCCTTCCCGTAGCTCAGGAGGGACATCCTGGCCGCGGCGATGCCGAGGCCGGCGAGGTAGTTCTTCACCGCCTGGGCGCGGCGCTGGCCGAGCGCCTGGTTGTACTCGATGGTGCCGCGCTCATCGCAGTTCCCTTCGATGCGGATGCGGGCCTTGGGATTGGCCTTGAGCCACTCTGCGTTGGCCTTGAGCGTCGCGCGGGCGTCGTCGCGGATCACCGACTGGTCGTAGTCGAAATGGACCGGCTGGAGACCCCGGCCGGCGGCGGCTGCGCGCTCGCGCTCCTCCTGCTCCCGGGCCAGCTGCTGGCGCTCCGCGGCCTCGCGATCAGCAGCTGCACGGCGGCGCGCTTCCTCCTCGGCCAACGCCGCGTCGCGCTGTTTCTGCTGCTGTGCTTCAGCGGTCGCCGAGACATCGGCCTTCTTGGGGCATCCCCAGAGGCTGACCGAGCCTGACGCGAGCAGTACTGCAAGGACCAAAAGCCTGCATCTCATCTGCTGTTCCTCCTTTGAAAACTGTTGAGTATGGATATTCCCGGTGCGCAACAAGGGACTCAAGGGTATATCGATATGGCCAGTTCGTCCCACCTCCTCTCCATCTTCCCCCGCAGAGGACAGGCGTACCGTCACCCTCGAGGAAATCCGGGAATCTCAGGATACGATCGATCTCACTTGTTCCATCGCTCGCTCCGCCTCGTCCGCAGTTCGGGCGAGAACATTGACGTGCCCGATCTTCCGGCGCTCCCGGACTTCTTTCTTGCCGTAGAGATGCACCCTGA
>CAZTXN010000144.1:0-2087 GCA_964617655.1 uncultured Nitrospiraceae bacterium
ATGTACACCATGGAGTTCTACGGCTACGAGGACGTGCCGAGCCACCTGGCGCAGAAGATCGTCCAGGAGCGGAGCTCGTCCGCGGGCCACGGCAGGGAGAAGTAGGCGGTCCGGGAAGGCATCATTCATGTACCGAAAGAACACCCTGTCCAACGGCCTGCGGGTCGTTTCCGAAACGCTTCCCAAGTCCCGGTCGGTCTCGCTCGGGGTCTGGGTGAAGGTCGGCGCGCGGCACGAGCCGAAGGAGCTCGGCGGCACGTCGCACTTCATCGAGCACATGTTCTTCAAGGGAACGCGCCGCCGGAGCGCGAAGGACATCGCCACGGAGATCGACTCCCTGGGCGGCGAGATGAACGCCTTCACTTCCCAGGAGGCCACGACCTACTACGTCAAGGTGCTGGACGAGCATCTCCCCCAGGCGATGGACATCCTCGCCGACATCCTGCAGGGGTCGAAGTTCGAGAAGCAGGACATGGAGCGCGAGCGCAAGGTCATCCTGGAGGAGATCAAGGGCGTTGAGGACACGCCCGACGACTTAATCCACGAGATCTTCACCTCCACGGTCTGGCCGGACCATCCGCTGGGCAGGCCCATTCTCGGGACCCGCGACACCATCAAGGCGCTCTCGCACCGCGACCTGGTCGACTACCGGGACCGCTACTACAGCCCGAAGGAGATCGTCATCTCCGCGGCCGGGAATTTCGAGCACGGCCGGCTCATCGAGCTGCTCGAGGCGGCATTCGGGAAGCTCACTGCCACGGAGATCGAGAAGAAGGCCGAGACGCCGGCCTTCGCGAGCGCCGTCACGGTGCGGAAGCGGCAGCTGGAGCAGGTGCAGGTCTGCCTCGGCTGCGGCGGGCTGCCCTACACCCACGACGACCGCTATGCGGCGCTGGCCCTGAACGCGGTGCTGGGGAACAGCATGAGCTCCCGCCTGTTCCAGGAGGTGCGGGAGCAGAACGCCCTGGCGTACTCCATCTACTCCTATGTCACCTCCTACCGCGACGCGGGACTGCTGACGGTCTATGCCGGGACCGATCCGGCCAACGCGGTCGAGGCGATGAAGCTCATCATGCAGGAGATCCGGAAGCTCCGCGACGACGGCATCACGGCGGCCGAGGAGACGCGGGTCAAGAACCAGATCAAGGGCAACCTGGTGCTCTCCCTCGAGAGCAGCAACAGCCATATGAGCCGCATCGCCCGGCAGGAGATCTATTTCGGGAAGTACCTCTCCGTGGACGAGGTGATCCGGGGCGTGGACCGGGTGACCGCGGCGGACGTTCTCCGGCTTGCGCAGCAGCTCTTCCGGAAGGAGAACTTCTCGCTCAGCATCCTGGGGCCCCTGACCAAGGCGGACCTGCCTGACGGGATCCTGGAGATCTGATGAAAAGACAGAATCCAGAAGCCAGAAGCCAGAAGGCAGAAGGCAAATCACCTGTTGCATCGGCGGGAATGACGGAATTATGACAATGCTGCGGCGCTAATACAAACGCATTTAGATTCGTTGCTTCCAAGCCCCTCACCTTTTATCCTCCCCAGCCCCGGGGGAGAGGGTTGGGTGAGGGGGGATGTCGCTGTGATGTAGCAGTAATTATTGCGTTCGCTTTAGTTCACGCTCCTGCAGCTCTGTGAACACATGTGATGAGCGATCATCTTGAAGTGGAGATACTGCCGCTCCGGAACGGCGCGGGCCTGCCGCTGCCGGACTACCAGACCGAGCATGCTGCAGGCGTGGACCTTCATGCCGCGGTCGAGGAACCCCTGGTGATCGGGCCGGGGACCTGGGCGCTCGTGCCCTCAGGCATCAGCGTCGCCATCCCGCCGGGATACGAGGGGCAGGTGCGTCCGCGGAGCGGCCTGGCGCTGAAGCACGGCATCGGGATGCTGAACGGGCCGGGAACGATCGACGCGGACTACCGCGGCGAGGTGAGCGTCATCCTCTTCAATTTCGGCGCGTCGCCCTTCACCATCAGCCGCGGCGACCGCATCGCGCAGCTCGTCTTCGCCCGTGTGGCGAGAGCGGCCCTGCGGCCTGTCGGGGCGCTGGGCGGGACGAAGCGGGGCAGCGGCGGGTTCGGACATACGGG
>CAZTXN010000144.1:2187-6735 GCA_964617655.1 uncultured Nitrospiraceae bacterium
CCCAGGACCTGAAGGTGACCGAGAAGGTGCTGCCGAACGGGCTGAAGGTGCTCCTGAAGGAGGAGCATAAGTCGCCGGTCGTAACCTTCCAGGTCTGGTACCGCGTGGGCTCGCGGAACGAGCGGCTCGGAAAGACGGGCATCTCGCACCTGCTCGAGCATATGATGTTCAAGGGCTCGAAGAAGTACGGGCCCAAGCAGTTCTCCCGGACCGTCCAACGGAACGGCGGGAACGACAATGCCTTCACGAGCAGGAACTACACGGCCTATTTCGAGAACCTGGCCGCCGACCGCCTGGAGATCGCCCTGGACCTGGAGTCGGACCGCATGCGGCACCTCCTGCTCGACCCGAAGGACTTCCTGTCCGAGCGCGAGGTGGTGAAGGAAGAGCGCCGGATGCGCTACGAGGACGACCCCACGAGCACCATGGTGGAGCAGATGATGGCCACGGCCTTCTCGGCCCACCCGTACCAGTGGCCGGTCATCGGCTGGATGGCGGACCTGGACAACCTGACGCGCGAGGACCTGGTCGAGCACTACCGGACGTACTACGCGCCGAACAACGCCACGATCGTCGTGGCGGGCGCCTTCGAGACCAAGAAGGTGCTCGGCCTCATCGAGAAGTATTTCGGCCGCATCCCCCGGGGGCCGGCGGCGCCGAAGGTCGGGGCCGTGGAGCCGAAGCAGCTCGGCGAGAAGCGGGTGACGGTGCGGCGGGAGGCGGAGCTGCCGGCCATCTTCGCGGGATACAAGACGCCGACCCTGCGGCATCCCGATTCCCATGCCCTGAACGTGCTGCAGGCCATCCTCTCGTCCGGCAAGAGCTCGCGTCTCTACCGCTCCCTGGTCTATGAGAAGCAGATCGCCCTCTACGCCGGAGGGGACTATGACGACGTTGCCGTGGACCCCAGCCTGTTCTATCTCTACGCGGGCGTGATGCCCGGGCGGTCGCCTGCCGAGGTGGAGCAGGCGCTCTACGCGGAGATCGAGCGGTTCAAGAGCGAGCCGGTGACCGACGAGGAGCTGCAGAAGGCCAAGAACCAGGCCGAGGCCTCGTTCATCATGGGCCAGGACTCGGTCTTCTACCAGGCCATGCTGCTCGGCCAGTTCGAGACCGTGGCGGAGTGGCGGCTGCTCGAGGGCTACCTGGACGGCATCCGGTCGGTGACGAAGAATGATGTCCAGCGGGTAGCGCGGACCTATTTTACCGAGGAGAACCGGACCGTGGGGACCCTGGTGCCGGTAGAGAAATAATGAGGAAGGCGGAGCGCGGAATGCCGAACGCTGAAATGAGCATGCGGAGCGCGGAGAGCGGAGCCAGGGGCTCCCGGAAGGTGCGGTCGTCCCTTCTTCAGATCGCCCTCATAGCGGCCGTCCTGCCGCTGATGACGGTCCCGGCGTCCGCTGCCGCCGGGCCGCTGGGAAAGCGCTACGAGCTCGAGAACGGCATGGTTCTCCTGCTCTCGGAGCGGCATGACATCCCCATGGTGACCGTCCAGATGGCGATCCGGGCCGGCGGGCTGACCGAGCCTGCGGGCAGGCCGGGCCTGGCGTCGCTCACCGCGTCCCTGCTGACCCAGGGAACGAAGCGGCGTTCGGCGAACGAGATCAGCAGGGAGATCGATTTCATCGGCGGCTCCCTCGGGGTCTCGGGCGGGAGCGACTTCGCCACCGCGAGCCTCCGGGTGCTCAAGAAAGACATCGGGACCGGCATGGACCTGCTGGCCGATGTGCTGCGGAACCCCGCCTTCGACCAGCAGGAGATCGACCGCAAGGTCAAGGAGATGCTGGCCGCCATCAGGCGCCAGAAGGACGAACCGGACGCCGTCGCCAAGGAGGCGTTCACCAAGGCGGTCTTCGGCGGCCATCCCTACGGCACGGTGAGCGACGACGAGGCGGCATTCCTGCCGGCCGTGACGCGCGAGGACATCCGCGCGTTCCATGCAGAGCGCTACGGGCCGAACACCTCCATCATCGCCGTGGTGGGGGACATCACCGAGGCCGAGGTGCGGGACTTGCTGCAGAAGCATTTCGGCGGATGGAGCCCCGTGGAGCGCAAGGAGCCTGCGCACCCCGCGCCGCCGCCTATCGAGAAGCTCACGGTCAGGAAACTGGACCGGGACATCACGCAGGCGAACATCGCCCTGGGCCACCTCGGCATCAGGCGTGAGGACCCCGATTTCTACGCGGTCTCGGTCATGAACTTCATCCTGGGCGGCGGCGGGTTCTCCTCGCGGCTGATGGACAACATTCGCGACAACCGCGGACTGGCCTATGACGTGCACAGCCTCTTCCTCGCCCAGAAGGAACCGGGCGCCTTCCGGGTCTGGACGCAGACCAAGAGCGGGTCGGCGAACGAGGCGGTCAGCGAGATCATCGCCGAGCTGCGGCGCATCCGCACTACGCCGGTCTCGGAACGGGAGCTTGCGGACGCCAAGGCCTACCTGACCGGCAGCTTTCCGCTTCGTATGGACACCTATGCCAAGATCGCCTCGATGCTGACCAGCATCGAGATCTACGGCCTCGGTCTTGACTATCCCGACCGCTACGCCGGGATGATCAACGCGGTGACACGAGAGGATGTTCTGCGGGTCGCGAAGAAGCATCTCCATCCCGACCGCATGGTCATCGTAGTGCTGGGGAACCAGGACGCGATCAGGCTCGGGTACGGGGAGTAGGAGCATGAGATCAGAAGCCGGGAGCCGGGAGCCGGGAGCCAGGACAGATGAACAGGACTGCGTGTCTTTCTCCTGTATTCTGTCTCCTGTATTCTGACCCCTTTCCACGCAATGCCTTCCATCAAGGTCCTTCCTGATACGCTGATCAACAAGATCGCCGCCGGCGAGGTGGTGGAGCGTCCGGCCTCGGTGGTCAAGGAGCTGATCGAGAATTCTCTGGACGCCGGAGCGACCGAGGTCATCGTCGACATCGAGGGCGCAGGAAAGCGTCTCATCCGGGTGGCGGACGACGGAAGCGGCATGACGCCGGAGGATGCCTCCCTGGCCTTCGAACGCCATGCCACGAGCAAGATCTCGTCCGAGGAGGACCTGGACGCCATCAGCACCATGGGCTTCCGCGGCGAGGCCCTGGCGAGCATCGCCGCGGTGGCGCAGGTACGGCTGCTCACCTGCCGCCAGGGAGAGGCCTCCGGGGTGGCGGTCGAGGTCCATGGCGGCGCCATGCGGGAGCCCGCGGCAGCGGCATCTCCGGCCGGCACGACCATCGAGGTCGGCCACCTGTTCTACAATATCCCTGCGCGGCTCAAGTTCCTCAAGAGCGCGGCCACGGAGCTTTCGCACATCATCGCCGCCGTCTCCCGCCAGGCCATGGCCCGTCCAGACGTCCGGTTCCGCCTCACCCACGACCGCAAGACCATCCTCGACCTGCCGCATGCCGCCGGCCTGCGGGACCGGGCGTTCCAGCTCATGGGGCCGGACCTGAGCAGCAGCCTGTTCGAGGTCAGGGGAAAGCGGGAGCCTGCGCAGGTCTTCGGGCTGGCCGGGAAGCCGGGTTACAGCCGGGGCGACCGGAGCCATCAGGAGTTCTACGTCAACGGCCGGTACGTGCGGAGCGCTTTCCTGACCCATGCGCTCTATGACGCCTACCGGGACCTCCTGATGCGGGACCGCCATCCGGCAGCCTACCTCTTCATCGATATCGATCCGGCGCTGGTGGACGTGAACGTCCATCCTGCCAAACTGGAGGTGCGGTTCCGCGAACAGTCCCAGGTCCATGACCTGGTGCGGGACCTGCTCCGCGAGGCCCTGAGGAGCGCGCAGGGCGCGGTGCCGGACGAGCATGCAGGACGGGTGCAGGAAGCCGTCTCGGATTACATGAAGAATGCGGAATGCGGAATGCGGAATGCGGAATTGAAAGAAGTATCTGCAGGACATCTTCAGCGCGAGAAGAGAACGGAGGGTCAGCTTGCGTCTTCTTCCGGCTCTCTCGCTCTTCACTCAGCGCACCGCACTCCGCACTCCGCACTCTTACTCCCCCTCGCCCAGGTCCATGACTCCTTCATCGTCGCTCAGGACAATGAAGACATGGCCCTGATCGACCAGCACGCGGCCCATGAGCGGGTGCTCTTCGAGAAGCTGCAGGACCAGCATGCCGCCGGCCGGATACCGGTCCAGGACCTCCTTCTGCCCGTTCCGGTCGAGCCGGGACCGGCGGATGCCGCGCTGCTGTCAGAGCATCTTCCCGCCCTGCGGACGCTCGGGTTACAGGTCGAGAAGTTCGGAGGCGGGACCTTCATGATCAAGGGCGTTCCCGCGCTCATGACCGGCGGGGACCATGCCAGGCTGCTCGCGGACATCCTGGACGAGCTGCGGGCCCATGGCCGGGAAAGCCGGATGGAGCGGATGCGCGATGAGCTGCTGAGCGTCATGGCCTGCCATCCGGCGGTCAAGGTCCACCGGAAGCTCAGCCTGCGCGAGATGGAGGAGCTGATCAGGGACCTCTTCGCCTGCCGCATGCCCCATTCCTGCCCCCACGGCAGGCCGACGGTGGTGCGGTTCCCGATGGACGAGATCAGGCGGATGTTCAAGAG
>CAZTXN010000145.1:0-6673 GCA_964617655.1 uncultured Nitrospiraceae bacterium
CCTGGACCAAGAGATCCCGCGCGCCGTCCTTCACGGCCTTCTGGATCTGCTCCTCGAGGTCCTTGGAAGAGACCCGTTTGCCGTTCACTTTGCCGTTGATGAACATGTTTTCCTCTAGAACCGCTCTCACTGTTCAAACCGTTTAAACCGTTGGAACAGTTTAAGCCGCTTAAACCGTCTTTTAACAAACGTAACTAATCGACAGCCGGTCCGCGATGTCCTTCTCCCCCACGCCGAGCGCGTCGGACATGCCGATGGGCAGCTCGGTGCTCCGGCCGAGCGGCGCGAAGATCTTCTTGAGCTCCACGTCCGCGGCCTTGAAGACCTCCACCACCCGCTCCGCCACCTTGTCCGGGTCGAGCCGGCGGTAGAGCTTGGGGTCCTGGGTCGTGATGCCGCGGGGGCACTTGCCCAGGTTGCAGACATTGCACCGGTTGTGCTCGTCGCCGAAACACTGGGCCGCCGTCTGCATGATGTACTTGCCGATGTCCACGGCCGAGGCGCCGAGCATGATGAGCGCCGCCGCGTTCGCCGCCAGATTGCCCGCCTTGCCCACGCCGCCTGCCGCGATGAGCGGCAGCTCGTTCTGTTTGCCCTGCTTCACCAGGTCAAGATAGCAGTCGCGGATGTTCGAGGCGATGGGATGGCCCATCTTGTCCATCGAGACGTTGTAGGCCGCTCCCGTGCCGCCGTCCTCGCCGTCGATGCAGAGCGCCGCTGCATAGGGGTTCCGCGCGAGGTTGTTCAGCACCGCACGGGCGGTCTTGGTGCCCGAGATCTTGGGATAGACCGGCACGCGGAAGCCCCAGGCCATGGACATGGAGGTGATCATCTTGGCCACGGCCTCTTCGATGGAGTATTTTGTCTGGTGCGTGGGCGGCGACGCCAGGTCCACGAACTCGGGCACGCCCCGGATCTTTGCGATGAGGCCCAGCACCTTGTAGGCCTGGAGCAGCCCGCCGTCTCCCGGCTTGGCGCCCTGGCCGTACTTGATCTCGATCGCGCAGGGGTCCTCGACCATGTCCGGCAGCGCATGGATGATCTCGTCCCAGCCGAAGTAGCCTGATGCGATCTGAAGGATGAAGTACTTCATATACCGCGACTTCAGGATGCTCGGCGGCATGCCGCCCTCGCCCGAGCACATGACCACCGGCAGGCCCTCCACCTCGTTCAGGTAGGCCACGCCCATGGCAAGGCCCTCCCACATGTGCGGTGAGAGCGCGCCGATGGACATGGAGCCGATCCGGATGGGGTAGATCTCCCGCGTCGGCGGGATGAAGACCGCGGGGTCGAGCTCGAGCCTGCCGCCGGCGACCGAGACGGGCAGCTGCTCCGCCGGAAGGTTCCGGCCCAGGATGGTCCGGATGCGGAACTCGTGCCGGCCCGCGTCGAGCGCCGGGTCGGTGAGCATCGAGATGCGGGTGAACTTGAGCTTGTCGAGCGTCGAGACCGAGGGGTCGTTCCTCCGGCCGCCGCGCATGTAGGGGATGCCCCCCTTGTTCTTGAAGTGGCCGAACTTGTGCTGCGGGTTGAGCTCCGGGAAGATGGCCTCGGTGGGGCAGACCAGCGCGCAGGCGGCGCAGCCGATGCAGTACCGCTCGATGTCGTTGGACTGCTGGACCACGTGGGTCAGGCGCCGCGTCACCTTCGGCGCTGGGCTGGAGCCCTCGGAGGTGACCACGCGCTGGGTGCGCACCGCGGGCTCGATGGCCTTCACCGGACAGACGGCGGTGCAGCGGCCGCAGCGGGTGCAGCGGTCCTCGCGCCACTGGATGATATAGGGGAATTCCTTCAGCGTGAGCTGATGGTTCTGGTCTAGACGTGCAGCTGATTCCATACCGTGGCCTCCCGCGCCTGCGGCGCGATGATCACCATGTCGTACTTCATGGGAAAGATGTCCTGCGTCCGGTCCCGCTTCGGCACCGCGGCGTCGAGGCCGCAGACCTCCGACATGAGACCGTACCTGCCGGGCCCCCCGCCCACCACGCCGGGCCGGAGCTTCTTGGCGTCCTGCACCATGAAGCAGGACCCGTCGGGCGTGAAGCCGATGACGCAGTTGGGGCCGTCGATGCAGAGCGGCCGGAGCGACCGTTTCACGAGCCGCGCGGCGCCGGCGTCGGAGCGGCCGTCGATCTCCTTCTCGCTGAGCGGCGTGATCACGTCCTTGTAGTAGTGCAGCGGGTAGCCGAGCTGGCGGTGCGTGTAGTGCAGGATATGCGTGAAGACCTCTGAGTCGGAATTGTAGCCCATGTAGCCGGGCACGCCGCGGCCGGCGAGGAACTCGCGGATCGGCACGAAGGCCGTGTTCTCGCCGTTCGTCATGGTGCCGTACCCCTGGATGAAGAAGGGATGGCAGGCGTAGAGGTAGATGGCGTAGTTGGTGTTCTGGCGGCCCTGGGCCAGCACGATCCGGGCCGAGAGGTCGGACCGGTCGAGGCCGAAGAACTCGCCCACCGCAAGGGGGTCGCCCACCTCCTTGAGCGTCAGCACGTCGGGATAGAACGAAAAGGCGAAGATGGACTGGTCAGGCTCGCCAAGCGCGCGGATGGCCAGCCGCGTCTGCATCAGCAGGTCTTCCTTCTCCGGCATGGGCTTGTCACGGCAGCTCTCGGGATAGTCATAGGCTATCGCAACATAATGTTCCCGGCGCTCGACCCCCGGCACGTTTCTGATCGACGGCGCCCAGGTGAACTGTGGCTTGAACCCATGCGCCTTCATATACTCGTTGAGGTTCACGAGCCCGCTGTTGGAGCAGACCGCAGACAGGACCGGATACCCCTTCAGGCCCTCGAACGGGCCGCCCAGGTCCTTCAGCATCAGGCCGAGGCCTGACCCGTCATGCCCTTCCTTCATGGTCTCGAGCGCCAGAATGGTCTCCATCGGGGAGAGGTAGTCGCTCGAGGTGATCGCGCTCAATCGGCACATGGTATACTCCTTGCAACAGAGCTCGCTGCCCGTAAGAAGATCTGCTGCCCGCGGGCCTCGTCATAACGGCCCGTTGCGCGGCGTTTGGTGCACGGCTATCCGTAGTGTAACAGGTCCTTGCAGCCGGCGGGAGTCGCCTTTCTCGGAAGGGCAAACGACCGGATACGCAGGGACAGAAGCGCCAAAAAAAGCCCCTCTCAGAGGGGCTTGACATGCTCGGCAATGCATTGCCGTCGAAAATACAATACACCTGCCCGATCGTGACTGTCAAGGATAAATTGCAAAGCCGCCGCCCGGCGATGCGCGGCGGAAGCAGCCTAGGCAGCCGCGGATGCGCTCCGGGCGGCCTCGGAGAAGGGGGCGAGCCGCGAATACTCGCAGAGCGTCGCCATGGCCGAGTTTTCGGTGGGGATGCCGTTCTCCTCAAGCACGGCGATGGGGTTCAGCCCCCCGACCACGACCATGCCCGCTTTGTCGATGCCCACGGGAACCTCGAGCAAGGGCCGGTTGGGGCTTCCCATGAGCAGGATGCCGCGGATCCCGCGCTCCGCAAGCGTGCGTGCAAGATCGGTGGCCTGTTCCAGGCAGACCACGGGGATCTCCCGGAAGCTGGCGAGGATGCGGCCGGAACGCGACTGGGCCGCGTCCGCCGCGTCGGTCATTCCGCTCTTGATGAAGATCTCCAGCGGATCCACCGACGAACCTTCGTAGCTGATGAGCGAAAGGAACCGCCGCGGCTCGCCGCGGTTGATCTCGACGACCCCGCCATAGCGGGAGAGCACCGGAATGCCCGCCTTGAGGAATATCCCGTTGATCGTCACGCTGCAGACCGTGCCGATCGCGGCCATGTCCGGAGGGACCGGGACGCCCGCCACGCTGGCGCCGGTCGACAGGACAACGTGATCGCTCATCACGTATGGAGAGGCAAAGACCGGTTTGAGCAGCCGGAGCGCGGCCTTGAGCCGCTTCCGGGGAAAGAACGAGATGTTCAGGATCACCTCGCCGGTCATGCGGACCGGGTCGAGGGTCGTGAGGTACGAGAGGGTCTCGATCTTGCTGTTGATGAAGCCTATCTTGTCCGGCGCCTGTGCCCGCCGGTGCTCTTCGCGACCGGCCGCGGTGATCCGTCTCCCCTCCTTGCCGAAAACCTCGGTGAACCCCCGCCGGTCAAGCATCTTGAGATAGTACCGTACGGTCCGCTCGGTAAGGTCGATGCCGTGCAGCCTCAGGCTGCGCGCCAGGTCCCGCGAGCCGACGATGTCGGTATGGCGGGCAAGGATCGAAAGCACGGCATGCATGGTCCTGTTCATTTCAGACGCTCCCGGTGTCGGCCCCGTCCGGTCTGCGCGGCGGAACGGAGCAGTTCGTTGATGGACCGCTCAGAGCCCGTTGCACAGGATCCGCTCGGCCTCCTTCAGATCGGAGTCCATGACATAGGGAATGCCGGTCACCTCCGCGCCCTCCCGCGTCAACGCCACGATGTCGTCCCGGTCGATGTACTTGACAGAGAACTTGCGGGCGCCCGCCATTAACTGTTGGAGGCCGAGCTTCAGCCGGTCGGCAAAGGTGTACAGGGCAACCGCGCCCCAGGGTATCTTCGCAAAGTTCTTTCCGTATTTCGCCTTGAGCGTCTCGGTGGTGATGAAAATGCGCTCCGGGACATCGCCGTACTTCTTGATCTCCAGGGGCAGTTTGTCCTCTTCGACCCACTTCCTGATGTTCTTTCCCACGAAGGCGGGAACCATAAGCGCCCTTCCCATGCAGACCGCCTTGAAGTAGGGAGCGCCCAGGGCCAGCGCCTTGAAGATGTGGTCTTCCAGCGAGAACCCGCCTGCGATGGCCATGTCAGGCACGTACTTCCCCTTTGCCTTGAGCTGGGAGGCGAACTTGTACGCGAGCGACTGAAGATAGATGGTCGGGATGCCCCATTCGTTCATCATGCGCCAGGGGCTCATGCCCGTGCCGCCGCCCGCGCCGTCGATGGTCAGAAGATCTATTTCGGCGTCGGAACAGTAGCGTATGGCCCGCGCCAGGTCGGAAACACGGTACGCGCCGGTCTTGAGCGACACGAACTTCGCCCCGATGCTCCGATAGTGCGCCACGGTCCTCACAAAGTCCTCGCGGTCCACCATGCCAAGCCGGGAATGGCGCTCGAACTCCCGGAATTCCTCCTCCTCGAAGGCCTTGCGCACCGACGGCTCCGCCGGGTCGGGAACGACGATGTAGCCGCGCTGCTTCAGCTCTTCTGCGCGTTCAAGCGATTTGAGCTTCACCTCGCCGCCGATGTCCTTGGCGCCCTGCCCCCATTTGAGCTCAATGCAATGCACGCCCAGCTTCTCCACCGCGTATTCCGCTGAACGCAGCCGGGTGTCCTCCACATTCTGCTGCAGGATGATCTCGCCCGCGCCGGCGTGCCACTCCTTGAAGCACTTCACCCGGCGCTCCAGCTCGGGCGAGTGCACCACGTGACCGTTCTTGATCTCGGCACGGGAATCCATGCCGACCACGTTCTCGCCGATCACTACCATGATGCCCGAAATGGCCGCGCCGATAGCGAGCCCGTCCCAGTTGTCCCTGGCGATGTCCGTGGAACCCAGCGCGCCGGTAAAGACCGGGAGGTCCAGTTTTATCTTATGCTTGCCGCCCAGCTCCACCGCGGTGGAAACCGCCGGGAATATGGCTTTGTCGGGATCAGCGGCGATGCCAGCCGCGCCGACGCAGGTGCCCTGGATGTTCAGATGCCCGTAGTCCACGGGGTACTGCTTGGTAGCGCCCGCCGTGATCTTTCCGAAGGGAAGCGGATAGACGACCTCCCTGCCCCGATAGGACGATTTCCCCACCTCGCACGACCCGGGGCATCCATCGAGACACACGGAACAGATGCCTGACTGCGGAGCTGCGTCCTGAACCCGGTTCCTGGTCCCTGTTGCCGAACTCGCATTTGCCTGTCCCAGCCCCATGACAACCTCCTCTGCCGGCAGCGTGAGTAGAACATCTCTCGCAGAGGCGGAGTCCGTTGCGAATCCGGAGCCCGGAACCCCGTTCACTCTGCGAGAGATGGTTTGGGATACTCTCGTGACGTGATTACTGCCCTGCCCCTCCTAGGAATTGAGTATCGTCATCGCCTCCTCGCGATAGGAATCCATAAGGTACGGGATCCCCGTGACCTTGGCGCATTCCTCGGTGAGGGACATCAGCTCGTTCCGCGTGATCGAATCGATGTTGAAACACCGGGCGCCTGCCATCATCTGCTGCAGACCCACTTTGATCTTGTTCGAATAGCTGTAAATGCCGATCGCGCCGAGCGGGATGTTCTCGATCTCCTTGCTTCCGACCAGTTTTTTCACATCCTCGTAGTTCACGAATATCTCCTCGACCGTGGAGCCGAACTCGCTGACCGTTTTCGGAAGGTCGTTGTCCTTTATCCAGTGCTCGATGTTCTTGCCGACCATGCCGGGGATCATCAGCGCGCGGCCCATGCAGATCGCCTTCACAAAAGGAGCGCCCATTGCCAGGGCCTTGAACACGCCGTCCTCGCTGCTGAACCCTCCGGCAAAAGCGATGTCCGGAACGCGCTCTCCCTTGTCGGACAGTTTCCTGGCGAATTCATACGCAGCGGCGTGCAGATAGAGCGAGGGCATGCCCCATTCTTCCATCATGCGCCAGGGGCTCATGCCCGTGCCTCCCGGTGCGCCGTCAATGGTCAGCAGGTCGATCTTGGCCTTGGAGCACCACTTGAGGGCCATGG
>CAZTXN010000146.1:0-6659 GCA_964617655.1 uncultured Nitrospiraceae bacterium
ACCGAGGTGATCGAGTAACGCTATTGCGGAATGCGGAAGGCGGAGTGCGGAGTGAGCATCCGCAACTCCCGCGATCCGGGCTCCGAGATCCGGAATCGAAGGTGAGGTCAAGGCAATGCGAGAGATCATCCTGCTTGCTTGCGGCGAGTGCAAGCGCAAGAACTATTCGACGATGAAGAACAAGCGGAACACGCCGGACAAGCTGAACCTGGAGAAGTACTGCCGGTTCTGCCGGAAGCACACGGTCCATAAGGAGACCAAGGCGTAGCGGGTTGCCCCGACGCCGGGGGCGGTGCTGCATCTTCCGAGAAGGTCGATGTTCCCTGTTGGGTCGGCGAGACAGGCCAGTAGCTCCAACTGGTAGAGCTCCGGACTCCAAATCCGGCCGCTGGGGGTTCGAGTCCCTCCTGGCCTGCCAATTCCTGCTCTAAAGAGAGGCGCAGCGGACCATGTTCAAGCGTATCAAGGAGTTTTTGCAGGACGTCAAGCTCGAGATCAAGAAGGTGGTGTTCCCCACGAAGAAGGAGGTCACCGGCTCCACGTGGGTGGTCATCGTCTCGGTGCTGATCTCCGCCGCCTTTCTCGGCATCGTGGACATGGCGCTCGGCAGGCTGATGGCCTCGGTCTTCAAATAGGATAACGGGAATATCATGGCGACGAAAAACTGGTATGTGGTCCATACGTACGCGGGGTTCGAGAACAAGGTGAGGACCAGCATCCTGGAGACCGTCTCGAAGCTCGGTCTGCAGGAGCGGATCGCCCAGGTCCTGGTGCCGACGGAGGAAGTGCTCTCGCTCAAGGGCGGGAAGAAGCGGAAGTCCCAGCGCAAGTTCTTTCCCGGATACATCCTCGTCGAGATGGAGATGGACGACGATACCTGGCACATCGTGAAGGACACCCCGAAGGTGACCGGCTTCGTCGGCGGCACGACCAGCCCGACGCCGCTGACCGACGAGGAAGTGAACCATATCCTCAAGCAGGCCGAGGAAGGGGCGGTTGCGCCGACCCAGCCCAAGGTCGCCTATCAGAAGGGCGACCGGGTCCGGGTCATCGACGGGCCCTTCAGCAGCTTCATCGGCACGGTGGAAGACGTGAACCCCGCCCACGGCAGGCTCCGCGTGATGGTCAGCATCTTCGGCCGGTCCACGCCGGTGGAACTCGAGTTCCTGCAGGTGGAGCGGGAAAAGGAAAAGTAGGTCCGGAGCCCCGAGCGCGGAGCCCGGTGCAGATATTCTTCTGACAGAGCAGGAGCAGAGCAATGGCGAAAGAGATCACGGCAAAGATCAAGCTGCAGGTCCCGGCGGGGAAGGCGAACCCGGCGCCGCCGGTGGGCCCGGCCCTGGGCCAGCACGGCGTGAACATCATGGAGTTCTGCAAGACCTTCAACGCCAGGACGCAGAAGATGGGCGAGACCATCGTTCCCGTCATCATCACGGTCTATGCGGACCGCACCTTCACCTTCATCACCAAGACCCCGCCGGCGGGGGAGCTGCTGAAGAAGGCGGCGGGAATCATCAAGGGGTCCGGCACGCCGAACAAGGAGAAGGTCGGTTCGGTCACGCGGGCGCAGATCCGGGAGATCGCCCAGACCAAGATGCCCGACCTGAACGCGGCGACCGTCGAATCCGCCATGCGGATGATCGAGGGCTCGGCGAAGAGCATGGGGCTGGAGATCGTCGACTAATTGCGGATTGTAGATTGCGGATTGCGGAATGGATCATGGCAATCCAAAATCCGCAATCCGCAATCCGAAATTCATATGCGGGAGGCCGACAACGGCCGTTCGGACCGCGAGGAGGAAGCATGGCAGGCAAGAAGATGAAGGCAGCGGCGGCGCTGGTGGATACTCAGAAGCGGTACAGCCTCGAGGAGGCCATGGGCCTGGTCAAGAAGACGGCCCGGACCAAGTTCGACGAGACCGTGGACCTGGCGGTGAACCTGGGCGTGGACCCGAAGCAGGCGGACCAGATGGTGCGCGGCACGGTGGTGCTTCCCCACGGGACCGGCAAGCAGGTGCGGATCCTCGTCTTCGCGAAAGGCGAGAAGGAGAGGGAGGCCCGCGATGCCGGCGCCGACTTCGTGGGCGCCGAGGACCTGGCCGACCGGATCCAGAAGGAAGGCTGGACGGACTTCGACACCGTGGTGGCCACGCCGGACATCATGGGGCTGGTGGGCCGGCTGGGCAAGGTGCTCGGCCCCCGCGGACTGATGCCGAACCCCAAGACCGGCACGGTCACCTTCGAGGTCGCCAAGGCCATCAAGGAGATCCGCGCGGGCAAGGTCGAGTACCGCGTCGAGAAGGCCGGCATCGTGCATGTGCCGGTCGGCAAGGCATCCTTCGACGAGCAGAAGCTCTACGAGAACGCCAAGGCGGTGCTCGAGTCCATCCTCAAGGCCAAGCCGTCGTCCAGCAAGGGCAAGTATCTCCGGGCCGTCGCGGTCTCGACGACCATGGGACCGGGCATCAAGATGGACCCCCTGCTGGTCGAGAAGATCTCAGGATAGAGCGGATCCGGAACTCGCAACACGAAATCCGGAATACGTTTGGGATTTCGATCTTCGAATTTCGAATTTGTAGTAATAAAAGGTCGGCCCTCTCGTCTGAGAGGGACGTGGTCCGAGACAGCAGGCACGGAAGGCCGGCAGCGCAGCGGCCGCCCGTTTAATCCCGCAGGGGGCCTGCCGAGATCCGGGTGAACAAAAGAGCGTGCTGACGCCTTCTTTTGAGAGTCCCGGGCTGGTCATCGGGTACTCTTGGAAGAAAGGAGGAACAGCGTTGCGCAAGGACGAGAAACAAGAGGTCATCAACGAGCTGCACGAGAAGTTCGGCCGCGCCAAGGCGGCGGTCCTGACGGGATACTCGGGCATCGACGTGGAGCAGATCACGGACCTCCGGAGCAAGCTCCGGCAGGCGCAGGTCGAGTACCGCGTCGTGAAGAACACCCTCGCCCGCCGGGCGGCCAAGGGGACCGCGCTCGAGGGCCTGGCGGACCATTTCGTGGGCCCCATCGGGATCGCGCTCGGCTATGACGATCCGGTGGCGCCGGCGAAGGTGCTGCAGGAGTTCAGCAAGACCCAGCAGAAGCTCGAGCTCAAGGCCGGCATGCTGGACGGCAAGCTGCTGAAGCAGGCGGACCTGAAGGCGCTGGCAAGCCTGCCGTCGCTGAGCGCGCTCCGGGGCAGGATCATCGGACTGCTGCAGGCCCCGGCGTCGCGCATTGTCGGCGTGCTCCAGGCGCCGGGCGGCCAGGTGGCCCGGGTGCTCAAGGCGCGGGCGGAGAAGGGGTAGTTGGCCTTGGTTGGAAGGGTCTGACGGGTAAGACGCGTCGGACCGATCACGAACACACATATTCCCAGGAGGATACACGGAAATGGCAGATCTGGCGAAGATAGTCGATGAACTGAGCAGCCTGTCGGTCCTTGAGGCCGCGGAGCTGAGCAAGATGCTGGAGGAGAAGTGGGGCGTCTCCGCGGCGGCCCCGGTGGCCGTGGCGGCGGTGGCCGGCGGTGCCGCGGCCGGCGCGGCGGCAGAGGAGAAGACGGCGTTCGACGTCATCCTCGCGAACGCGGGCGCTCAGAAGATCAATGTCATCAAGGTGGTGCGCGAGCTCACGGGCCTCGGCCTCAAGGAGGCGAAGGACCTGGTGGAGGGAGCGCCGAAGCCGGTCAAGACCGGTGTCACCAAGGAAGACGCCGAGACCATGAAGAAGAAGCTCACCGAGGCAGGCGCGACCGTCGAGGTCAAGTAACTCGCCTCGGGCATGCCGTTGCAGCGAGTCCTTGCCCTCCGGGAACCGCCCGGAGGGCAGAGGACTTTTTTGCGTTTTTAGGTGCGGGGCGGGAAACGGCGCCCCGGACCGGTGCAGACGCGCGATCCGGCCGTTCCGGTGCGGATGGCGCGGGCATTGAGCCGCCTGGGGGCGGAAGAGGGGTGCGGACATGGCAAAGGAAAAACGGGAACTGGTTCGGGCACGGAAGGAGTTTTCGCGGATCCCCACGATCCTGGAGATCCCCGACCTGATCGAGATCCAGAAGAAGTCCTATGAGACCTTCCTGCAGCAGGAGCTCCCGTCGGACAAGCGCAGGGAGGCGGGGCTGCAGGCCGCCTTCAAGAGCATCTTCCCGATCTATGACTTCAATGAGACCGCGATGGTGGACTTCCTCGGCTACTCGCTGGGCGAGCCGAAGTACACGCTCTGGGAGTGCCTCCAGCGCGGGGCGACCTATGCCGCGCCGCTCAAGATCAAGATCCGGCTGACCTTCTTTGAGAAGGACGAGCAGTCCGGCGCGAAACGGCTGAAGGACGCCAAGGAGCAGGAGGTCTATGTCGGCGACCTTCCGCTCATGACCGAGAACGGGACCTACATCGTGAACGGCACGGAGCGCGTAGTGGTGAGCCAGCTCCACCGCTCGCCGGGCGCGTTCTTCACCCATGACAAGGGCCGCACGCACGCCAGCGGCAAGGTCCTCTATTCGGCCCGCATCATCCCCTACCGCGGCTCCTGGCTCGATTTCGAGTTCGATGTCAAGGACATCGTCTATGTGCGCATCGACCGGCGCCGGAAGATCCCGGCCACGATCCTGCTGAAGGCCTTCGGCTATTCCAACGAGGACCTCCTCCGGATGTACTACCCGATCGAGGACATCCGGGTCGTTAAGGACGGCTTCACCCGGAACGTGTCAGAGGTTCTGGCGGGCCACAAGGCGCCGGCCACGATCACCGAGAAGGGCTCGCGCGAGCAGATCGTGAAGGAGGGGGCCAAGATCACCAGGGCCGCCCTCAAGAAGATGGAGGCCGCGGGCATCACCGAGATACCCATCGCGCGGGAGGAACTGATCGACCGCGTGGCGCTCCGGGACGTCATCGACCCGGAAACGGGAGAGGTGCTCCTGCCGGCCAATGAGAAGATCTCCGAGGCCTTCCTGGCCAAGGTGGCGTCCACGAAGGTCGAGAAGATGGAAGTGATCTACATGGACGGCATCCATGTGATCGCCGCCATGCGCGACACGCTGCTCGCCGACAAGGTCCTGACCTCCGACGAGGCGCTGCTCGAGATCTACCGGAAGATGCGGCCCGGCGAGCCGCCGACCGTGGAGATGGCCCGGAACCTCTTCTCCGGCATGTTCTTCAACGCAAAGCGCTACGACCTCTCGCCCGTGGGACGGCTCAAGCTGAACAAGAAGCTGAACCTCGACATCCCCATGGACAAGACGACGCTGACGGCGCAGGACGTCGTGGAGGTGATCCGCTACCTGGTGAACCTCCGGACGGGCAGGGGCGAGGTGGACGACATCGACCACCTCGGGAACCGGCGCGTCCGCTCGGTCGGCGAACTGCTGGAGAACCAGATCCGCGTGGGTCTGGCGCGGATGGAGCGCGCCATCAAGGAGCGTATGAGCCTCCAGGACGTGGACCAGCTCATGCCGCATGACATCATCAATCCCAAGCCGGTGATCGCCGCGATCAAGGAGTTCTTCGGCTCCAGCCAGCTTTCGCAGTTCATGGACCAGACCAACCCCCTGGCCGAGATCACGCACAAGCGGCGGCTCTCGGCGCTGGGTCCCGGCGGCCTCACGCGCGAGCGCGCGGGATTCGAGGTCCGCGACGTGCACACCACGCACTACGGCCGCATCTGCCCCATTGAGACGCCGGAAGGCCCGAACATCGGCCTCATCGTCTCGCTCGCGACCTACGCCCGCGTGAACGACTACGGGTTCATCGAGGCGCCGTACCGGAAGGTCCGGTCCGGCAAGGTGACCGACGAGATCGAGTACCTCTCCGCGGTCGAGGGAGAGAACTATGTCATCGCCCAGGCGAACACGCCCGTGGACGGACGCGGCAAGATCGCCGCGGAGACCGTCTCGGCGCGCATCGGCGGGGAGTTCAAGCTCCTGCCCGCCGATGAGGTCCAGTACATGGACGTCTCGCCCAAGCAGATCGTCTCGGTCTCCGCGGCGCTCATTCCCTTCCTGGAGAACGATGACGCCAACCGTGCGCTCATGGGGTCGAACATGCAGCGCCAGGCCGTGCCGTTGCTCCGGCCCGAGGCCCCCGTGGTCGGCACGGGCATGGAGCGCGTGGCAGCCCGCGACTCCGGCGCGATCCTGTCCACCAGGCGCGACGGTGTCGTCGAGTCCGTCGATTCCACGGCCGTCGTGGTGAAAGGCGAGGACGCCCGGGGCAGGACCGTGGTGGACACCTATCAGCTCACCAAGTTCCATCGCTCCAACCAGAACACCTGCATGAACCAGAAAGCGATCGTCCGTGTCGGCGACAAGGTCAAGAAAGGCCAGGTGATCGCCGACGGACCGGCGACGGACCTGGGCGAGCTCGCCCTGGGCCAGAACGTGCTGGTGGCCTTCATGCCCTGGAGCGGGTACAACTTCGAGGACGCCATCATCATCTCCGAGAAGCTGGTGAAGGAGGACCGCTACACCTCCATCCATATCGAGGAGTTCGAGATCGAGGCGCGGGACACCAAGCTCGGCAAGGAAGAGATCACCCGGGACATCCCGAACCTCGGCGAAGAGACGCTCAGGAACCTGGACGAGAACGGCATCATCCGCATCGGCGCCGAGGTGCTGCCCGGCGACATCCTGGTGGGCAAGGTGACCCCCAAGGGCGAGACCCAGCTCACGCCCGAGGAGAAACTGCTCCG
>CAZTXN010000147.1:0-6637 GCA_964617655.1 uncultured Nitrospiraceae bacterium
TCCTTCCTCCTTGTAAAAATTTCAGCGGGCCGACACATACCGTTGCACATACCGGTGCACCTTTTCACGCAGTTCTACAATGTCACCCTTGCAGATGTAGCCCTGCACGCCGTATCGATCAACGCTCCTGCGCAGGCTGTCCTCGTCGTTCGAGGAAAAAAAGACGATGGGCACGCTCCGGGTGTGGCTGTTCGACCGGATGAGCCTGGAGAGGTTTTCCCCCGAGAGCGCCGGCATGTTGATGTCCATCAGCACCAGGTCCGGCTGGTTCGCACGGATGGCGCTCGTGGCGCCGAATCCGTACCGGAAGGTGACGACGTCGTAGCCTTCCATCTCCAGCAGTTCCTTCGTGGTCAGCAGAATCCGGTCGTCGTCGTCGATTACCATGATTTTTTTTCTTTTTGCCATTTCACTGCTCCTTTGTCCATTTTTTCAGATACGCAAAAAGGCGCGACGGCCGCCCCGGACCGGGTCCCGCTGATGCACCGGGGGAGGATGTTGGGGCGAAGCGATTCGTTCCGGGGACCGCACCGGGACGGCTGTCGCGTGCGGATAGCCGCTCTGTCATTCCACGGCATAGAGGCGTTTCCGGTACGCGGCCTCGTCCTCCAGGTGAAGTCCGAGGAAGTGGAAGACCTTTCTCCGGAGATCGGCGGCGTCGCCCTTGCAGATGTACCCGCGGACATGATGCGTGGAAGCGGTGGTCATCAGGATGTCTTCGTCGTTCGACGAATGGAACACGATGGGCGCCCGCCGGGTCCGGCTGTCCGCCTGGAGGAACGGGGCCAGATCGTCTCCCGGCAGCCCGCGCATGTTGATTTCGAGCAGGACCAGGTCGGGGCCGACGGACTGGATGAGCCCGATGACGCCGAACCCGCTCCGGTGGGTGAGGACCTCATAGCCCTCGTCCTCCAATGTGTTCCGGACGAACTCCAGGCACCGCTCGTCGTCGTCAACGACCAGGATCTTTTTTCTCTGCGCGCTCATGCAGTTCATCGGCATGGCTGACCTCCTGCCTGGTTTCGATGGTGCGGGGCAGGGTGACGGCAAACGTCGTTCCCTGTCCGAAGACGCTTGTGAAGGTGATCAACCCTCCCAGCATGGCGACGAGGCTCTTGGTGATAGCGAGGCCCAATCCCGTGCCCTCGTGCCGCTTGGTCTTCGCGTCCTCGATCTGGCTGAAGGCCGCGAACAGCTTTTCCTGGTCTTCCTCGCGGATGCCGAGGCCCGTGTCGCTGACCATGAGAAGCACATTCTTTTCACCGTCCGGCCGCAGGGTGATCGCGATCTCCCCCTTGTCCGTGAACTTGGCGGCGTTGCTCGCCAGGTTGGTCAGGATCTGCCGCACCTTGACCGGGTCGGAGGCCATGAAGAAGTCCTCCGCGGGCACGTCGATTTCCACGGCAACCGGTTTGCGTCCCAGGATGACCCGCGCGGCCTCCGCCGTGTCCCGGATGAGCTCCGAGGCGTTGAACCGCTCCGCCAGGACGTCCATTTTTCCCGCCTCAATCTTGGAGAGGTCGAGAATGTTCGTGATGATGGTCCGCAGGTTGGCGGCGCTCGTCATGAGGAGCGAGAGCCGGTCCTTGACCTGTTCGACGTTCCCCTTGTCCACGGACATGCGCATGAGCTCCCCCAGGCCGATGATGACGTTCACCGGCGAGCGGAGCTCGTGGGTCACGTGGGCGAGGAACTGGGACTTCACCTGGTTGAGCTTCTCCAGTTCCTTTGCCCGTTCGCCGGCCAGCTCCTTCTGCAGGATGCTGCCCGCGAGGGCGTTGCCCTGCTGGATCACGAGCTGCTTCACCGACAGGATGCCGCGGAAAAACCCCTTGGAGCACGTCACGATGATGTCGTCGTAGACGTCCTGGGGAGGCCGCTCGAGGGCCTTGTCGATGACCTTGTCGAGCGGCTCGTCCTCGGCCACGAAGAGCGGCGAAGCGTCGGCTATGGCGATGACGGGGCTTTTCCCGTAGAGCTCGACCCCGAACCTGCGGGACAGCGTGAAGAGAAGCTTGGTCCGCGTGACGAGCCCCACAGGCTCCCGCCCGTCCACCACGGCGATGGCGTCGAGTTCCGTGGTCCGGAAGAACCGTTCCACCACGTGGTTCACCCTGGTCTGCGGCGCCGCCTGCTCGTCCGAGGTGATGAGCTTTCCGACGGGAATGACGATATGGTCGACGGTCGCGCTCGTCATGTCAGGACCTCCTTCAATTCCGGAACAGGGTGATCGCCACGCCCTTGTTGTGCCGGATGCACTGCTTGACCGACCCCAGGGTCTTGTCGCAGTTCAGGAGCGTTTTCCACGAGTAAAGGTGCCGGGGCTTGTGGAAATCGCTGTTGGCGATATAGGGGTACTTCTTGAGGCTCACCACGTTGAACACGTCGTCCCGGTTCGCGATCTCCCAGGCGTCGATGTACTTCGCATATTTCTCCCGGTTGTTCCAGAGAAAGAGCGTGTCCTTCTCCGTCATGTTCGGCGTGGTGTGCGGGTGACACGCGACGATGAGGGCGTTCTGCTTCTTCGCTTCGAGGAAGATGTTCTCGTAGTCCATGCAGGGGGGGACGAACTCCTTGAGGTCCAGGAGCAGGAGATGGGCCGACCGCTCCGAGGAGAGGTAGTTCTTGCTGAGCTCCACGCCGGGGATCACGAGCATGCCGTATTTGTCCCAGGCCCGTCCGGCCTCGCGCCGGATGTGGGAGAGATATTCGTCGAAATTCTCCCCCGTGACAGAAAGGTTCAGCGCCGTAGTGACCTTTCCTATGGAGTTGTCCCCGTTCACCACGTGGTCGGTGATGGCGATCACGTCGAAGCCCGCCTGGCCGAAAATGTCCACCGTCTCCTCCAGCTCCAGGGAGCCGTCGGACCAGGTGGTGTGGATGTGAAAATCGCACAGGAGCATCGTGCGCCACAGTACCGTATGAGTGTTACAGGATTATTACGGCTGGATGACGTTGTCGTTACGGAAACAGGACAAGAATGGGCCGGAGGTCCCCGCAAGTGCAGGCGAACGCCTCATCGCCCGCCTTGAGCTCCATTGTGCTCTTCGGGACTGCCACGGCCAGGGCCGCCACGACGACCAAAGCAACCACCACACTTCATGGTTTTGTGTTTTGCCGGCAGGATGCGTTGCCGGCATCCTCGGGGAGCAAGCGCGGCAGCGACACTTCGCAGATGGTCCCCTCGCCGTACCGGCTTGCAATCGAGATCCGGCCGCCCAGGAGTTCGAGCATGCGGCGGGTCGTGGCGAGCCCCAGGCCAGAGCCGTTCCGGGGGGCGTTCGGCCCGGCTTCGAGCTGGGTGAAGGGCTCGAAGAGTTTCCTCAGGTCTTCCTGCCGTATGCCGGCGCCGGTGTCCGTCACGCGGATGGTGAGCTGCCCGTCCTCCGCGCTCAGGATCAGGGCGATGATCCCCCGGTCCGTGAATTTCACCGCGTTGCTCATCAGGTTGGATACGATCTGCCTGAGCCAGGCCGGGTCTGTCAGGACCCGGAGCGGCCCTTCAGGAGCGGCGAATTCCACCTGCACGGGCTTCGAGCAGAGCTGCACGCGGGCGGTCTCGGCGACTCCGGCGAGGGCGCGAACCGCGTCGAAGGTCGAGACGCTCGGCGTCAGGCTCCCGTTTTCGAGCCGCTTGTGCGTCAGGACGCTGGTCATGACTTCGCTCAGCGACGCGACGTTGAACAGCAGGGGGCTGAACCGTCTTCTGAGAAGTCCCGCGGTCAATGGGCTGCCTATTTCAGAGGGCACGTCATCGGTCGTCGTGTGTGCGCGCATGTCACGCCTCCGTCAAAAGCGCAGAGAGCAGAGCAAAGGGTTTAAACGCTATGCGCCATGCTCCGCGCGGGAATCAAAGCAATATCCGAGACGACATGGCCTCGTTCATGCTCACGCGGCCCCTCGTGCCGAGTCATGATGCTTCAAAAAGGCCGCTGCCCCGTCCCGTCCGAGATAGCGTTCCAGCGTCCGCGGTTCCGTCCGGACGAGGTCCACGACGATCAGGCCGTCAAGGGCGTTGCCGAAGGCCGGGTCGACGTTGAACCCGACGAGCGAGCCCCCGAGATTGAGGTACTGCCTGAGCAGGACCGGGATTCCTTTTCCATCTGGCTCGACGTCGGCAACGACCTCCGACACCGCATCGAGGCTTCGCAGGGCGTTCTCCAGCTCACGCCTGCCCAGCCTGAGGCCGGACCGGGGCCGGAAGGGGGTGAGCGGTCTTACGAGGGACGCCAGGTCGCGGCGGAAGCAGTGCTTTTGGAGAAACCGTACCATGAGATCGCGCGACAGGGGCTGGTATTCGTCCGATATGCTCACGGGACCGAACAGGGTCCTGTACTGCGGATTTCCGGCGACGAAGCGGCCGATGCCCTTCCAGAGCAGAAGGAGCGGGGCGTAGCTTTTCTGGTATTCCGGCCGGACAAAGGACCGTCCCAGCTCCAGGGCGGGCCCGAGCGAGTTTGTAAAATCGCCTTTATAGGCGAAGAGCGTGCTGGTGTAGAGCCCCCGGATGCCGTGGTGCCGCACGATCTCATCGGCCCTGCCGATGCGGTAGGCGCCAGCCACCTCCCGCGCTTTCCGGTTCCAGATAAAGAGGTGCTCATAGTGCTCGTCGAACCGGTCCAGGTCGATGTTCCTGCCGGTCCCTTCGCCCGCGGCCCGGAACGTGAGCTCGCGGAGCCGGCCGAGCTCGAAGAGCACGGAGGGGATGTCCTCCGCCGGGGCGACAAAGGCGGCAAGTTCCCCGCTTTCAGCAAGGACCTGGTCGGGCCCGAGGCGGTCTATCTCGAAGGCGATAAAGTCCCGGTTGCGCGATGCGGCGACCTGCTCGGGGGCCTCGGCCCGGCTTTGCGGCGACGGGCGCCGCTCCATGCCGCGATGCCCGAGGACATAGGTGCGGAAGCGGAGATGCTCCGTCATCGCCTCATCGGTCTCAAAGCCCGCAAGATGATCGTGAGGGATGAGACGGCCCGCCGACAGGCGGATCGTCTTTTTCCCTTTGTTCAGGAGTTCGGCGGGCAGCATGGCCGTGCGGAGCGCGGGATGAACCACGCCCGCCGCGTGAAACAGCATGCTGTTCGTTCCCTCGAAGAACAGGGGCAGCACGGGCGCGCCGGTTTTGCGGATGAGGCGGGCGATGGTCGTACTCCACGGCGGGTCCACGGCCCCGCGCACCGGATCGAAGTGCGACACATCTCCCGAGGGGAAGACCACGAGCATGCCGCCGTCCCTGACCCACCGGATGCTTTGCCGGAGGGGGCCGACGTTTCTGCCGCGCGACGATGGACGGCCGGAGGGGTCCACGGAGATCAGGAGTTCCCGCATTTCGGGGATCCGTTCCAGCAGGTAATTTGCCATGAACTTGACGTCGCAGCGGATGGCACGCAGGAGCGAAGCAAGGATGATTCCCTCGACGCCGCCGAAGGGGTGGTTGGCGACGACGATGACGGGTCCGCCCGGCACGACCAGCCGTTCCCTATCGTCGTCGGAGATGGTGTAGCGAACGTTCAGCCTGCCGAGGGCCTTGTCGAAGAACGGCCGCGTGTCGTTCATGCGCCTGACGTCGGCGTAGACCCGGTTCAGGTGATGGAACAGGAGCAGCCGCTCCACGGGCCTGGCCATCAGGGAAAACATTCTGCGGCGGAGGGGATCGGGGAAGGCGTTGTGGAGGGCGAAGATGCGTTCGGTCTTTACGGCTTCAGGCATTGCTATGGTCCTCCTCAAGATTCAACTAGTTACGCAAATTTTGCCTTGATCGCGTCGGTCAGGCGGTAGCGCCAGGACCAGACGCCGTTTTCCGGCGCCGGGGAGAGGCGCGAGTCGTTGTCGATCAGGTAGCGGTTCCCGCGCCAGACCACGGTGTTGGACAAGAGGGGAACGAACCAGACAAGCCCGATGATAAGGTCCTTGACCGGCGCCAACAAATAAGCCGGAAGGGAGAGTTTCGAGCCCGCCAGTTCGCCCAGCATGCGGTCCCCCGCGATCTTGACCGCTGCGGTGACCGCAGTGAGGAGGACCGCCGCGGCCGTCGGGCCTTCGATGAGCAGCGTTAGAAATGCCAGGAACACGGGGTTGGACAGGATCTCCGACAGGTAGCGGAACCCGCCGATCTTCCATCGCAGTTTTCCCCATCGCGTGTGCCGGTTCAGGAAGCGGCCCAGGTTCCAGTACTGGTTGACGTTGTTGATGAGGTAGGCGGAGACGGCCACGCGCTTTCCCGCCTTGTGCATCTCCCTGCCGATGATGAAGTCCTCGGCCAGCACGTCCTTCACGGCCTCGAACCCGCCGATGGCCTGCAGGTCCCGCTTGCGCATGAGCATGGACTTGCCGATGACGCAGGGCATGCCGAGGTACCGGTCGAGGAAGCAGACGCTCCCCACGATGAAGGAGTTCAGGTGCAGGTTCTCGAAGACCGAGCCGAGGGTCCTTCCGCCCGTGCCGCGGATCAGGTTGGTCACGAGTCCCACCTCAGGGTCCCGGAGCTTTGCCGCGATGGTTTTCAGGTAATCGGGCCCCACCAAGACGTTGCTGTCGCTGATCAGGATGGTATCGTACCGCGATGCGCGGCAGGCTGGGATAAGGTTGTTTACCTTCGGGTTCAGGCCCCGCGTGCAGCGCTCCACCAGGACCGTAATATTTT
>CAZTXN010000148.1:0-6610 GCA_964617655.1 uncultured Nitrospiraceae bacterium
TATGAAAAAGTACGCATGCAGCAACAAGCGTTCATGGAAATCATGAAGGCTAACGGAGTTGAAGTGTTATTAGCGGATCCGGTGTCTGGTTGTGCCGTACAACATTACACAAGGGATATAGGGTTCGCAATTGATGATACTTTCTTCTGTGCGAATCCGAGGCGCTATTACAGGAAACGAGAACTGGAAGGACTGGAAAACCTACTTCCTCGCTTTTCCAAAGTTGCTCGCCTTGAAAAAGGGGTAATTGAGGGCGGCGACGTAATCGTAGATGAACAGCATGTCATCGTCGGCCTGGGCGAGGAGACCAACAAAGAGGGTGTTGATTGCTTGAGAAGAAAACTGAAGGAATCAGGAATAGACCGCGAAATAATTACGATAGAGTTTACGCATAGAGGCATAATTCACTTAGACACGAAGTTTAATATTCCCGCCAAAGGTATCGGGTTTATTCACACCAAGAGTTTCAAGCCGGAAAGTCTGAAATGGCTCGAAAACCATTTCGACTTGATAGAGGCCACAGACGAGGAAACGGCAAACATTGAAATCAACACATTTGCCCTTTCACCCCAAAAAGTGGTTATGCGTGAACGGAGCGAACGCTTGGCTTTATTACTAGAGTCCAAGGGCGTCGAGACTATTCTGGTTGATTATTCGGAGGTGACAAAACTACCCGGATCGTTCCGATGCACTACTTTGCCAGTTGAGAGAGTAGCGTAAAAGCAGCGTTGCATTAAACGCCTAACACTGCATTCGCGTGGGACCTCACCTCATCCCCCAATGATGTTCCTGTAGAGCTTCCGCGTCTGCTCGTCCGGGTCGAGGTCGAGCTCCTTCCTTACCGCCAGCTCATGCCGCTCATAGATCCTGACCGCCTCGCTCCGCCGCCCCTCCGAGGCATGGCGGGCCATGAGCCACCGGCAGGCCTTCTCGTGGCACTGGTCCACGGCGAACATCCGCTCATAGAGCGCCAGCGAGCGCTTGCGGTCCCCGAGCGTTTCGGTGATCTCTGCCGCGTCGCTCAGCGCGTCGGCATGGACCCGCCGGAAATGCTCCCGGAACCGGGTGGTCCAGTCCTCGAACTGGTCGTCCGGCAGCAGCTCCCCGCCGTAGAGGCCGAAGGCCCGGTCGTAGCAGGCCAGGGCCTCCCGCAGCTTGCCCTGGGTCCGGAGGTTCCGGGCCGCGCCCACCTCCAGGGCAAAGGCGCCTGCGTCGGTCCAGACCCATCCGCGCCGGAGCGAGAGGGAGCCCCCTTCCTGGATGATGCAGGACCCGTCGCGCATCGCGGAGCCGCCGGCGTCCATGACCCTCCGCACGCGATGGAGCAGGCTGCTCAGGAGCGCGGGATGGCGCTCCGCCGGCTGGGTGGGCCAGAGCAGCTCCACGAGCGCGTCCCGCGTGAGCTGCATGCCGTCATGGGCCGCCAGCAGCTTGACCAGCATCTTCGACCGCTTTCCCTTCCATTCCTTCTCGCTGATCGGCGTTCTGCCCCGCTCGACGCGGAACCCGCCGAAGCAGTGGATGCGCAGCACCGCCTGGCCCGCGGCGGCCGCATCGCCGGTCATCAGGGCGGAGCAGTACTCGCTGCAGACGCCCTGGTCCGCGGCGCGCTTCGCGAGCCGCCGGAGCTGCTCCGCGGTGAAGAGGGCGTAGTAAGCGAAGCCTCGGTCCTGGCCGATGGTGAAGCCCTCGCGCAGGTGGCGGAGCTCGGCGCGGGTCCTGCGCGTCCGGCCGTAGAGCCGGGCCAGCATGAGATGGGCGTTCGCCTCCTGCTGGAGCGCGCCTGCCTGCCGGAGCAGCCGCAGCGCCTGCAGGAGGTCCTGCTCCGCATCAGCAGGCCGGTCCTGCTCCAGGCTGATGGCGCCGTTCACGATGAGATAGATGCCGCGGAAGAGCCTGCTCTGGCCGGATGGCCGGTCGGCAAGGGCATATTCCGACGCCCGCCGGGCCCTGCCGAGCCTGCGCTGGAAGAGATGCACGAGCGAGAGCAGGTGAGCCGCAGAGACGCTGAAGAAGGGCCGGCCGGTCTCCTCGCCGCGCTGCCGGCACTCCTCGAGCAGTTGCTCGGCCTCGAGGTGGTCTCCCTGGGCGAGCCGGATCCATCCGCCGATATCGAGCATCAGGAGCCGGATGGCCTCCAGGCCGTGCTCCTGCGAGAGGCGGAGGCAGGCGTCCATGGAGGCCTGGGCGCTGCCGAAGTTCCCGAGGAAGAGCTCGGTCATGGCCTGCGCCAGCAGGAGCGCGGCCTCGCCGCCCGGCTCCTCGGGCAGGCTCCGCTGAGCCTCGAACCCGCGCCGCACGGCCTCCTGCGCCCGCCGGAACTCGCCGCGGTAGAGGGAGCAGGGCGTGAGGTAGACCGCGCAGGTGACTTGGTGGAAGGGGTCCTGCAGGGATCGGAAGAGCTCCCGCGCCTGCTGGAGCGCCTCGATGCCCTGGTCCAGCCGGCCGGTGAAGCACGAGGCCGTGCCGAGGGCGAGCAGGAGGCGAGCCCGGTCGCTGCGCGCAAGCCGCGGTCCGGAACGGAGGAGCTCACGGGCACGGGAGGCCGCGCGCTCCATGCGGATGAAATCCCCGCCGCTGTGGAAGCAGGCCTCGATCACGCCGCCCAGCGCCCGGATCTCGCCTGCGGCGCTTCCCGATGAGCGGAAGCCCTCTGCGGACCGGTGGAAGAGGGAGAGCGCAAGCGGCGGGTCGGTGAACCTCCAGGCAACAGCGCGGTAGAAGAGGCGCCAGGGCCGCTCCTGCATTGCCGGCGGCAGGCCGTCCAGGAGCCGGACCAGAGCGTTGGTCTGGCCCCGGGCGATGAGGCCGTCGCCTGCCTGCTCGATCTGCCGCGCGGCCTTCTCGAACTGGCCGGAGGCGAGCAGCAGGCCGGCCGCCCGCACCGGGTCGCCGTACTCCGCGAAGTACCGCGCGGCAACGCCATGGAGCCGGATCGCCTCGCTCCGGGGCATGCCGGTCCAGAGCTGCTTCAGGAGAAAGTCCCGGAAGAGCGCGTGATACCGGACCAGGCCGCCCTCTGCCTCGGAGACGGTGATGAAGAGGTTCCTCTGCCGCAGGTCGCGGACCAGGGCGGCCATGGCCGCGGCGCCGCGGCCGGTCAGGAGCCCGATGAGCCTGCCGGGGAGATGGTCCGCCACCGAGGTGCGCAGCAGGAAGTCGCGGAGGTCCTGCGGCAGATGGTTGAAGACCTCCTGGGCGAGATAGTCGAAGACCTGGTCGCGGAAGCCCGGCGACCCGCTGCTGCCGAGCTCCGGCCCCGGCAGCGCGGCCTCGGGCGAGGCAAGGTACTCATGCATCAGCACGAGGCCGGCTGCCCAGCCCTCGGTCAGGCCGTTGATGCGGCCTGCCTCGCGCTGGGTCACCGGCATGCCGAAGACCGTCCCAAAGAGATCCCCAGCCTCGGCATCGCTGAACCGGAGGTCCTCGCTGCCCAGCTCGCCCACGCCGCGCTTCGCCCGGAGCCGCGCGATGTCCAGCTCCGGACGGGTCCGGGAGATGAACAGGAACCGCACCTGGGGCGGGGTCGTGCTGATGAGCGAGAGAATGACCTGCGCAAGGGGAGCGTCAGGGGAGAGGGGAGGGCAGTCGTCCAGCACGATCAGGACCGGCGGAAGCGCCCCGAAGACGCGGTGGGTCCAGTGCGCAAGGGCCTGCGAGGGCTGCCAGGAACCGTACCGCGGCCGCGGCGGCGCGGGAACGTCCGGCAGCAGCGCGGGGAAGGAGCGCTGGACCGCCCGGCCCAGGCAGGCGAGAAGAGCGCCGGGGTCCTCGTCAGCAGCGTCCAGTGCGTACCAGACCGAGGAGGAGCCGGCGGAGCGCAAATAGGCGGCAGCGAGCGTGCTCTTGCCCTGACCAGCTGGGCCATGGATCAGCAGCAGCTTCCGGGCTTCCCAGGACGCGAGCCTGCTGATGAGCCGGTCCCGTTCCAGGACCGGCGAACCTTCCGGAGGCATGAACTTCGCGACGTTCATGAGCAGCGACCTCCCGGCGATCCGGCGTATTGAACAGGGATGTGGCGGCGATTATAGGTCGCTCCTGCCAGGAAAGTCAACAAATATTTTGGTCCGGGAAAGCGCAGCCGCCCCCGCCTTTCCGGGAGCACGATACGGGACCGCGCTTGACATAATCGGGGCCGGTTCCTACAATGGAAACAGGAACGGACCAGCAGGAGGCGCGATGTGAAGAGCAAGGACCTTGCGGTGCCGGTCACCGAGCTGCGGCGGCAGTGCGACCCCGCGGCGCTCCCCTTCGCCACCACGGCGGACCTGTCGCCCACCGACGAGGTGATCGGTCAGCAGCGGGCCGTCTCGTCCATCGAGTTCGGCCTCGCGATCGGCAACCACGGCTACAACATCTTCATCTCCGGCATCCCGGGCACGGGCAGGAACAGCATCGTGCGCTCCATCGTGAAGCGCATCGCCCGGGACCGCCCGGTCCCCGACGACTGGTGCTTCCTCCACAACTTCAGGGACCCTGACAAGCCCCACTCGGTCAAGCTCCCGCCCGGCAGGGGGCGCGAGTTCCAGGGCGACATGGAGCGGTTCGTCGAGTTCCTCCAGGCCGAGATCCCCAAGGTCTTCGAGTCCAAGGAGTACGAGGAGCAGAAGACGAGGATCCAGGAGGCCGGGGAGCGGCGGAAGGAGGTGCTCTTCAGCGAGCTGGCGCGGCGCGCCCAGGACCTGGAGTTCCAGCTCACGGTGACGCGCACGGGCATCGTGAAGGCGCCGCTGGTGAAGGGCAGGCCGCTCCAGGCGGAGGACGTGGAGAAGCTCTCGCCTGAGCAGCGGCGGGAGATCGAGGAGCGGGAGAAGAAGGTGGATGCCGAGATCCGCGACTTCCTTGCCAAGGTCCGGCAGCTCGACAAGGAGGCGCAGGAGAAGGCCCGGGAGCTGAATCGCCGGCTGGCCCATTTCGCCATGGGCCACCAGCTCGACGACCTCAAGGAGAAGTACCGCGAGAACCCCCGCATCCCCGAGTACCTTGCCGACGCGGAGGAGGACATCCTCGGCAGCCTCAAGGAGTTCCTGGGCCAGGCCCCGGAGCTTCCCTTCCCCATCGAGGGCATGGAGAAGGCGAGCCTGCTGGAGCGGTACCGCGTGAACGTGCTGGTGGACAACGCGAGGACGCGGGGCGGTCCGGTGGTCGAGGAGGCCAATCCCACCTACAACAACCTCGTGGGCCGCATCGAGCGCAAGATGAGGCTCGGCATGGCCTTCACGAACTTCCTGATGATCAAGGCCGGCTCGGTGCTCCAGGCGAACGGCGGGTACCTCATCGTGAACGCCCTGGACGTGCTCCGGAGCCCGTTCGCCTGGGAGGCCCTGAAGCGCATCATCCGGAAGAGCGAGGTGAAGATCGAGGACATCGCCGAGGCCTACGGCATCGCCACCGCGGGGATCAAGCCGGACCCCATCCCGGTCTCGCTCAAGATCATCATGCACGGCAGCCCCTGGCTCTACGGCCTGCTCTACCACTTCGACGAGGACTTCCGGAGCATCTTCAAGGTCAAGGCGGACTTCGACACCCGCATGGAGGGCGGCGCCGACGGGCCGGGCCGGTACGCGCGGTTCATCGCCACCCTCGCCGCGGCGGAGAAGCTCCTGCCCTTCGACCGCGAGGCCGTGGCCGGCGTCGTGGACCACGCAGGGCGGCTGGCCGAGAAGCGGGGGAAGCTCTCGCTCCGGTTCAGCGAGCTCTCGGACCTGGTGCGCGAGGCCTCCCACTGGGCGGCGCAGGAGCGGCGCCAGGCCGTCGGCGCCGCGGACGTGGACCGGGCGCTGGCGGAGAAGGTCTACCGGGCGAACCTGCTCGAGGAGCGGGTCCAGGAGCTGCTGACCGACGGCACGATCCTCGTGGATGTCACGGGCCGGGTCCCTGGCCAGGTGAACGGCCTCTCGGTCTTCGACCTGGGCGACTTCACCTTCGGCAAGCCGTCGCGCATCACGGCGAGGGCCTGGCTCGGCAAGGCCGGGGTGGTGGACATCGAGCGGGAGGCGAAGCTCTCGGGCAGGATCTACAACAAGGGCGTGCTGATCCTCTCCGGCTATCTGGGCGGGACCTATGCCCAGGACCGGCCGCTCTCGCTCTCGGCCAGCCTCGCCTTCGAGCAGAGCTACGGGGAGGTGGAGGGCGACAGCGCCTCGGCCGCCGAGCTCGCGGCCCTGCTCTCGGCCGTGGCCGGCCTGCCGCTGCGGCAGGACATCGCGGTCACCGGCTCGATCAACCAGAAGGGCGAGGTTCAGCCCATCGGCGGGGTGAACGAGAAGATCGAGGGCTTCTTCGCCGTCTGCAGGGCAAAGGGCCTGACCGGCGAACAGGGCGTCGCCATTCCCCGGCAGAACGTGAAGAACCTGATGCTGAAGAAGGAGGTCCTGCAGGCGGTAAAGGACGGGAAGTTCAGCGTCTACGCCGTCTCGACCGCGGACGAGGTCCTTGCCTTGCTCACCGGCATGCCCGCGGGCGAGCGGCAGGCCGACGGCGCCTGGCCCGAGGGCACGGTGAACTTCCTGGTGGACCGGAAGCTCCGGGAGATGGCGAAGAAGCAGAAGGCGGAGGAGAAGGGCGAGAAGGAGGAAAAGAAGAAGGAAGAGAACAACGAGGAGCCGCC
>CAZTXN010000149.1:0-6609 GCA_964617655.1 uncultured Nitrospiraceae bacterium
GAGCAGCACCAGACCGAGCACCAATGCGAGCTTTTTCATCTTTGCTCCCTCCTTTAGCGGTAATGTACGTTCTCGCTGCTGCGAAGGCAGCCCGGAGATCGGTAATGAGCTTCCAGCATCCTTCTCAAGATTTCTCCGCAGCATGCTGAAAGTTCATATAGCAATGCAAATGCCATTTATCGCCGCACCGCATAACTGGTTGATATTCCGTGTGAACCATGGGAGGTTCGCACAGAGGCACGCTGCATCGGCATGGTTTATGCGTCGGACCGGCGATGATTCACTGTGCAGGTGATGAATTAACGGTCACATGGAGCGCCTGAAGAACATCCACGGGAAGGGTCAGGAGACGGATGAGGTCTGCCGCTGCCAAGGGAGGAGAGCACGCCGCACAGCCCGGAAGGCACGGGTGGTTCCCGGCTGATGCGGCGTGCTCCCGATGAGACCGTTGTTGCGGTGACCGGTACGGAGGGATCAGGGGACTGCATGGGCCGCGCGGCGCCGTGGCGCGAGGCCGGCGCTGCCCGCCTCGGGAAGGGATGCCGGCGCCACGGGTACGGCGCCGCTGCGTTCAAGGTAGCTGACGATCTCCCGGGGCTCCGCGAGTTCCAGGAGTTCGTCGGACTTGACGGTCCGGCACAGCCTGTCGATCGCCTCCTCGCCCATGGTGAGGCCGTGCCGCGCAAGCAGGAGTCGGAGGCCGGTCCTGCCGATGAGCTTGCTCAGAACGATGAGCCGCTTTCCGCCGGCGGCCCCGGGAAGAGCATGTTCATACTGCCGGGGATCGCTGCAGACGCCATGGATATGGATGCCCGATTTGTGCGCGAACCTCCGGATACTGAACCTGCCGCGGTCGATCGATGAAGCAACGACCGCTCGCGCGCTCCTGATCGCCTCACCGGATGACGACGGGCCGGCTTCCCCGGGCGCATCCCTCCCTGCGCGCAGGGCGAGGAGATACTCCAGGGGGACGATGCCCGCCCGTTCTCCGATGCCGAGGACGCTGCCGTCGATGCATCGCGCGCCAAGAGCGGCAGCCCGCACGGCGTTCTGCAGGGCCCGTCCCCGGTCGTCATGAAAATGGAAATGCAGGAGGCTGAACGGGAGGTGGGTCCCGAACCGCTGCGACAGCTGCTCGAGCCTCTCGGGAGTATCCGTGCCGACCGTGTCCGCATAGCTCATGCGGTCCACGCCCAGCTCGCGCAGTCGTCCATAGAGGTCAAGCAGTTCCGATGCGCCGGTCCGCGAGGCATCCTCGCAGGTGAACCGGACCGAGAGCCCCAGGTCCTGCGCTTGCCGGACCGACCCCGTGATCCGCTCCATGGCCGCCTGCCGCGACAGTCCGTACCTCCGCAGGCTCCTCCCGTTGATGCCGGAGAACAGGCCCACCCAGGCCAGGCCGAGCTCTCTCACCAGCAGGATCTCGTCGCGGACCAGGCGCGCGTGAGCGATCCGCCGTGTCCGCAGGTCGAGCCGGCCGATCGCTCGGGCAGCCTCACGGATCGATGGCGCGGCAGCAGGATGTCCGACCTCGATGAAGTCCACGCCCGCCTCGTCCAGCAGCCGTGCAAGCCTGACCTTCACTTCCGCAGGGAAGAAGACCCCGCAGCACTGCTCCCCCTCCCGGAGCGTCGTGTCCAGCACTTCCATGTCCGGCATCTCCCCCGGCGGCCGTCCTAGGCATGCCTCGGCGCAGCGACGATGCGCTCCACTCCGGCCAGCCGCGCCTGCTGCCGGACCGCATTGGTCTCCCCTTCGGTCACTCCCGGAACGGAAGCGATGTAGACCGTGACCGCGAGCCCCGCCTGGACCGCCGCCGCAAGCCCGGTCCATTGCTGCCGCAGCATCAGTTCAGCGGCGTCCCTGCCCGCATACTTCCTGCCGCGGTAGACGACCCAGTCATAGATGCCGGCTGCGGTCTGCGGCTCCGCCGCAGGGATCGAGACATGGACGCCCGCTGCTCCCGACCGCGCGAGCTCCTCGATGCGGTCCGGAAGCAGCAGCCCGTTCGTCCAGACCGAGACCTCTGCACGGGGGAGGCCGGCGATGAGCCTCCTGAGCAGCGCAAAGGTGTCCGCAAGCAGCAGGGGCTCGCCGCGGCCGCTGATCTCGATCCGCTCCGGAGGCAGGCGGCTGCCCGGGTTCCGCGCCGCCGCCCTGCGCGCTTCCGCCGGCTCTCGACCGGTCACGGTCCGGCCGCAGGGCGATGCAAGTACCGGCCCGTCCCCGGCGCTGCAGCAGCGGCATCCCGTGTTGCAGAGCGAGGCAAGGCGCAGGAAGAGCGCATCGGGGCTCAGTGCGGTGCCGGGATACCAGATGCAGCCGTCAGAAAGCGGTCTCTTCATGGACGGCCTCCGTAGCATGACCGCAGAGAGAGAAGCAATCCCTCTGCCATTCCGGCCGTCAGTACTTTCAACGTGTTGCACGCCTACGTTCCTCGCCCCGCGCCTCGTTCCTGTGCAGCTGCCCGGCGTTCAGGCAGGGACCAGGGACCGGGCATATGCTGCCTCAGCGGCAGCACCGGCACGTCCCGCCCGGTCCTCCGCGTGCATGCGCCGTTGCGCTCCGGCCCTGTCCGGTTCCTGCAGGACCAGCCGGGCGACCTCTGCGGACCGGGGACAGGCCGCGACCTCTTCGGGAGGCCCGGACTGGAGGACCCTTCCGTTGCCGTAGATGATCAGCCGGTCCGCCAGGGTGAAGGCCTCGGCGCGGTCATGGGTGACCATCACCACGGGAACGGCCAGTTCCCGCTGCAGGTCCCGCAGGAACATTCGCATCTCCCCCCGGAGCGGCCCGTCGAGCGCAGAGAACGGTTCGTCCAGCAGCAGGGCGCCGGGCCGCCGGACGAGCGCGCGGGCGAAGGCGGCCCGCTGCCGCTGTCCTCCCGAGATCTCCCCCGGACGCTTCTGGCTGACGCCGGAGAGCCCGAACCGGTCGATCATCTCGAGCGCCGACCGTTCGCGCTCCGAACGGCAGAGCCCGTGGCCGCCGTACAGGATGTTCTGGCGCACCGACATGTGCGGGAAGAGGGCCAGGTCCTGGAAGACGAAGCCGATGGACCGCTGCTGCGGGGGGAGGCCGCGCCGGTCCCTGCCGCAAAAGAGCGTCCGCCCCCCGAGGCTGATGGTCCCCGCATCAGGCACCGCAAGCCCCGCGATCGAGCGGAGGGTGAGCGACTTTCCCGACCCCGACCGGCCGAACAGGACCGCCAGTTCGTCCCCGATCTCCCATGCGACATCCAGGGTAAACCCGTCGAGCTCCATCGTGATCGCCACGGAGATCCCCATCTAGGCCCTCCTCCTTCCCAGCCGGTTCACCGCGTAGAGGAGGAGCGACGACAGGAACGTGAAGAGCAGCACCATCGCACCTGCCTGTTCATGCTCCCCGGTGGTCGCGGCAGTATAGATCGCCAGCGGCATGGTATCGGTCCTCCCGGGAATGTTTCCGGCCAGCATGAGCGTCGCGCCGAACTCCCCCAAGGCGCGCGCGAAGGAGAGCACCGCGCCCGCGATAAGTCCGCGCCGGGCGAGCGGCAGCGTCACCCGGAGGGCGGTCCAGGGCTCGGAATGGCCGAGCGTGGCCGATGCCTCGATGAGGGTTCGGTCCACGGACTCGATGGCGGCCCGGCCGGTCTTCACCATGAGCGGCAGGGCGACGACGAACGACGCCAGGACCGCCGCGTGCCAGGTGAACATGACGGTGTATCCGGTCCATCGCTCCAGGAACCCTCCGATGAGGCCGTTCCTGCCGAAGAGCAGGATCAGGAAGTAGCCCGTGACCGTGGGGGGAAGCACCAGGGGAAGCGTGAGGAGCGCGTCCGCGATCTCCCGGCCGGGGAACTCCCTCCGCGCAAGTGCATAGGCCGCCGGGATCCCGACGAGCAGGACCAGCACCGTCGCAGCAGCGGCAGCCTGCAGCGAGAGCCGCAGAGAACAGAGGACCGAAGGATCCATAGCCTCCTCCTTACGGGACGTCCACGAAGCCCCGCTGCCGCAGGACCGAACGTCCGGCGGGAGAACGAAGCACCTCGAGGAAAGCGCGGGCCGCGGCGGCGTCCTTCGCGCTCTTCGTGACGGCAGCGTGGTAGAGGGCAGGCGCGTGGCTCGATGAGGGAGCGGCCGCCGCGACAGTGATCCCGGGTATCTTCATGGCATCCGTGGCGAACACGATGCCCGCGTCCACCTCGCCCCGCAGCGTGTACTCCACGGCCTGCCTCACGTTCTCGGCGAACACGAGCTTCTCCCGGACCACGTTCACGAGGTCGAACGAGCGAAGGACCTCGTCGGCATATTTCCCCGCAGGCACGGTGGCGGGATTCCCGATGACGATCCGCCGCACCGTGTCCCGCCCCAGGTCGGCGAAGCCAGTGATGTCGAGCTTCGATCCTCCGGGAACGATCAGCACCATGCCGTTCCGGGCAAAGGCGGTCCTGGTGCCCGGGGCAAGGAGCCCTTTCCGGTCCAGCTCGTCCATCTCCCGAGAGGACGCCGACGCGAAGACGTCCACCGGCGCTCCTCCCTCAATCTGGCGCTGCAGCACCCCGGATGCCGCGAAGTTGAAGAGCACGCGTTCTCCCGGATGGGCGGCCTCGTACAGATTTGCCACCTCCTCGAAAGCGCTCTTGACACTGAGCGCAGCGGCGACCATCGGTCCGGTCCTCTGCTGCGGCAGAGCCGTCCCGGCCCCCCCGCAGAGGATGAGCATGATGCAGAATACCTGTCGTGCACAGTAACGCATAGTGTGCTCCTTGGGCAGGGACTCCCTGATGCCGCGGCGGACTGTCCTGCGCCGCCCCCAGCTGTTTCCTACTGCACGGCTTCCTCGTAGAGATCGCCGATGCGGCTCTGCAGGACCTCCAGCTCCATATCCTTGTCCTCGCCCAGGGTGCCGCAGGCATCGGCGCGGCACTGGCGGCAGTGCGACATCTGCCGGATGAAGGGCCGGAGCTCCTCGCGCTTCACCTGCAGCACGGCAGATGAGGGCCGCTGTTGGTCCCGGAACTGCGCCTGCGGGATCAGCGGCAGGACGTTCATGATGTCCGCGCCGAACGACCCGGCCAGGCGGGCGATCCGCACCAGTTCATGGTCGTTCACGCCGGGAATATAGACCGAGTTCACCTTTACCAGCATCCCCGCCTCGATGGCATTGATCATGCCCTGCCACTGGTTCCGGACCAGCGTCTCGGCCGCTGCGATGCCTGTCAGCATCCTGCCGCGGTACCGGACCCAGTCATAGACGCGTTCGGCCGTCTGGGGAGAGACCGCGTTGACGGTCACCGTGACGCTGCGGACCCCGGCCTGCATGAGGTTGCCCAGCCGGTCGGATAGCAGGAGGCCGTTGGTCGAGACGCAGAGCGTGAGCGCTGGGAACAGGCGGTGGATCGCTTCAAGCGTCTCGAAGGTCGTCTCGTTCGCCAGCGGGTCTCCCGGTCCGGCGATCCCGACCACGCTGACGCGGTCATTGCGCTCCAGGAACGTCTCGACCCGTTCGAGGGCCCCGGCGGGGTCCAGGACGGTGCTCGAGACCCCGGGGCGGGACTCATTGGCGCAGTCGTACCTGCGCTCGCAGTAGCGGCACTGGATATTGCACGCCGGCGCGACCGCCAGATGGATCCTTCCGAAGGCGCCGTGCGCATGCACATTAAAGCAGGGATGGGTGCTGAGAACGTCCTCGTTGCTGCGCGTCATGGCGTTCACCTCATCAATCGTGATCTTGAGAACAGGTAGAGCAAACGTGGTGCCATGCCGCTGTTGCTGAATAAACAAGAGGATAGGGACGAGCTGCCGGCAGGGATCGATGGAAAGAAAAAGGCAGATGCACAAGATCTCGGCAGGCGGGAGGAAACTCTTACAACGACCTTCTCAGACAGCAAAGTCCCGTGAGCAGGATCCCGGCGCGTTCTTAGAACCGCAGGGCGGCACCATTGTCCTGCATGGCGAGGAGCTGCAGCCTGAACAGGCCTCGCTGCCTGCTTCCGGCTATGAGATGCCTGAGCAGCCGCATGCCGATGCCCGCCGCCGGAGCTTCTGCCGCACCACGATATCCTCCATCGGTCCGACTGGTCCGCACTCCGCGATCAGGCAACAACATGCACATGGCACTTTTTGGTGCAGGCGCGGGAGCAGGCCTCGCAGCCTATGCAGTTCTCGGGCCGGGCAATGGACATGACCTTGTTGCCCATGTCGTCTCCGTACTCATCCTCGCCCTCAAAGGGCTTCTCGATCAGCTCCATCACGTCGAAGCCGCAGACCTTGAAGCACCTGCCGCAGCCGATGCACTTCTCCACGTTGATCGATTCGATGAATTGCGGGGTCCAGGGCTTGCCGCCCCGTGTTGTTCCGATAAGAGGAGACATGATCCCTCCTTATAATGATGCAAGATACAGGATACATGATCCCGGCAGGAGCCAACTCAACGCCATGCATCCTGGATCATGCATCAGGTTGTATTATGCTATCGCTTGTCCGTCCCTCTCTCCCGTGCGCACGCGCAGCGCGCCTTCGACGGGAGATACGAATATCTTGCCGTCGCCTCGTTTGCCCGACTGGTTCACTTTGATGATGGCATTGACCGCCGTGAAGACCACGTCGTCGGGCACGACCAGGGTGA
>CAZTXN010000150.1:0-4399 GCA_964617655.1 uncultured Nitrospiraceae bacterium
GAGCTGCCGTAAGTTGGTTTGACTCGATTCAGATTCAAGACTCCTGGGCCTGCTCCGTGCATCAGGCCCTGGTCCGCTTCTCCTCCAGCAGCTCCTCCAGCCGCTCCAGCCGCCGCAGCACCAGCTCCTGCAGCTTCAGCTGCTCCAGCAGGAGGTCCTTCACCTGCTGCAGCTCGTCCTTTGACACGTCCTGGTCCATGCGCCGGCCTCCGGAAAGGCAAAAGGCCGACCGCGCCTGCGGTCGGCCCCGTGGTGTCGCGCTCCGCGCAGCGGTCATCCCACGCTGCGCCGCTCGTTCTCCTCCTGCTCGGTCTTGCACTCGATGCAGAGGGTCGTGACCGGCCGGGCCTCGAGCCGCTTGATGCCGATCTGGTTGCCGCAGGACTCGCAGACGCCGTAGGACCCGTCGTCGATCCGGCCGATGGCCTCGTCGATCTTCTTCAGGAGCTTCTGCTCCCGGCTCCGGAGCCGCAGCGTGAAGTTGCTGTCCAGCTCGGCAGCCGCCTGGTCCGTGGGGTCCGGGAAGCTCTCCTTGTCCGAACCGAGCTTCGTGTTGATCGTCTGCTCCGCCTCGGACAGAAGCTCCTCGCGCTGCTGCATGAGCTTCTTCCGGATGGCCATGACCTTCTTTTCCATGCGCGTGACCTCTGCTCCTGAAATAAATGGAAAGAGCGAACGGGACCGCCCAACCGTTCGCATCACAGCGCTACACTATAACAAAAAACCTCCGGCCCGTCAATCCAGAAAAGGGCTTTTTCGCCGCGCCCGGGCGGGGGCGGCGGAATTGACAACCGCGCGGCGGGAGCGTAATATAGCATCCATGCTGACGGAAAAGCAGAAGTTCGGACGGATCATCTCCCTCGGCATCGAGATCACCCAGGTGAAGGACCTCGACGTCCTGCTCGAGCGCATCCTGAAGGAGGCGCGGAGCCTGGTGAGCGCCGACGCGGGCACGATCTACGTGAAGGAGGAGAACAAGCTCAAGTTCAGCTACACCCAGAACGACACCCTCCAGAAGCGCACGCCCGGCCGGAAGCTGATCTACTCCACCTTCACCCTTCCCATCAACAACCAGACCATCGCGGGCTACGTGGCGAACAACGGCGAGATGCTGAACCTGCCGGACGTCTACAAGCTGCCCTCCGCGCTCCCCTTCTCCTTCAGCCGGAAGTACGACGACCTGTCGGGATACCGCACCCAGTCCATGCTCACGCTGCCGCTCAAGACGAACCGCGGGGACATCATCGGCGTGCTCCAGCTCATCAACGGGAAGAACGCCAAGGGGAAGGTGGCTGCCTTCGCGAAGCGGGATGAGCCGCTGGTCATGCACTTCGCGAACATGGCCGCCGTGGCCATCGAGCGGGCGCAGCTCACGCGCGCGATGATCCTGCGGACCATCAGGATGGCCGAGCTGCGGGACCCCAAGGAGACCGGCGCCCACGTGAACCGCGTGGCCTCCTATGCCGTGGCGCTCTACGAGCACTGGGCGGAGCGGCGCGGCGTGCCGCAGGAGATCGTCGAGAAGAACCGGGACATCCTCCGCATGTCCGCCATGCTGCATGACGTGGGCAAGGTGGCCATCTCGGACGTGATCCTGAAGAAGCCGGCGCGGCTGGACGACGCGGAGCGGGAGGTCATGAAGCAGCACACCACGGCCGGCGCGCGGCTCTTCGCGGACCAGTACTCGGAGTTCGACGAGGCCTCCTCCGTCGTGGCCCTGAACCATCACGAGAAGTGGGACGGCACGGGCTATCCCGGCCATGTGAACCCCTTTGACGGCAAGGCCGTGCCCGGGTACGAGCGGAGCGACGGAACGGCCCGGCCGAAGAAAGGCGACGAGATCCCGGTCTTCGGGCGGCTCGTGGCCCTGGCCGACGTGTACGACGCGCTGAGCTCGAAGCGGGTCTACAAGGAGAAGTGGGAGGAAGGCCAGGTGCTGGAGGAGCTCCGGACCTGTTCGGGCGCCCACTTCGATCCCGAGATGGTAGCTACCTTCTTCGACTGCCTCGATACGATCCGCAACATCGCCGAACGGTATCCTGATCACTAGCCGCGAGACCCCGACCGATGCAGGTCCCTCCCGCAGCGTACGCTCCATGACCAGGAAGAGAACGAACAAAGAACGGCCGGACGCCGGATTCCGCACGCACCCTTTCCGGTCCCTGAAGGGGGCCGCGGCGCCGGACCGCCCTGCCGCGCCGGCGAAACCCGCACCGCCGCGCACTGCGGCGGAGACCGCCGGGGACGCTGAAGAGCTCTTCCGGCAGGCGATGCGCGGTGCGAAGCGCATCGATCGGCCTGAGGAACGGGAGGTGCGGCAGGCGGCTCCCCGCGGACCGGCGCCTGAGCCAGCGCCGGCCGACGTTGCTCCGGAGGAGCGGTTCTTCCTTGAGGCCATGCGTTCGCTCGGCGCCGCGCCGGCGCCTTCTCCGGAAGAGGACGAGGACGGGGAGGATGACCGGGGGAAGCGTTCGGCATCGACGCGGATGCGAAGGCTCCGGAAGGGCGCGATCCGAATCAGCCGGGAGCTGGACCTGCACGGCTTCGTAAAGGACGAGGCCCTCCGGCGGCTGGAGCACTTCGTCGCGTCGGCCGCAGCGCACGGGGAGCAGGCGGTGCTGGTGATCACCGGCAAGGGGACCAATTCCCCCGGCGGCCCGGTGCTTCCCGCCGCCGTGGCCGCGTGGCTGCGCGGACCCGGCCTTCGTTATGCCGCGGAGTTCCATCCCGCGCCGCGCGACCGCGGCGGCAGCGGCGCGCTCGTGGTCTTCCTCCGCGGACGATAGGAACGACCGGCCCGGCAACGGGTCTCTCCGCTTGCATTTTTTCCCTGTCTCCTTTATGCTCATTTCAGCCGGGCCGATGCCCGGCGAACGCCCCCGGGCCCTGGTCGCAGGCCCGGCAGGGGGCGGGAGGGACCATCCGGCCTGTCACCGTAAATGCAGATCGATCCATTGCTTCCCGGCTTCTCATCATTTCACCTCTCCCTTGGGGGAGAGGGCGGGGTGAGGGGGATGCCGTTCTGATGGAGCAGTGATCACCGCGTCTGCTTTTGCATCCGTTCATGATGATTACGACCGCCCCTCGGGGCGGCATCCTGTTCCCGCAAGGGCGATTTCATTTGGGGAGGTGGAATATGCCGGCGATGCGAGCATTGGGTGAGGTGCTGCAGGAGTTCCACGGAGAGAAGCGCAGCGGCGCGCTCTTCGTGGCGGTGAAGGAGAAGAGCGAGAACCTGATCAGGATCTTCTTCAAGGACGGGGAGATCCGGCAGGTGAGCTACGGTCCGAGCAGCGGCAGGGACTGCCTCGAGATCGTGGACTGCTACGAGTATACCACTGCCTATTTCGTCAGGAACATCCAGCCGCCGTCGCTGTCGCCGGACCTGCCGCCCACGCCGGCGATCATCGACCAGTTCCGGAAGGCGGGGAAGTCGGTCATGCTGCAGTGAGCGCGCCCCGCAACGGGGCGCCGGAAGGGGGAGCGGTGCGGGAGTTCAGCTGCGGACGGTGCGGCGCGGTCTGGCAGAAGCTGGGCGCGACCAACTGCTGGAGCGCCGACCCGGCCAAGGCACCGGCGAAGCCGGCGTACTGCCCGTCGCGGGAGCACCTGGCGCTGATCCGTTCGGGCCTCGACCGCTGCCGCGGCGATGACGAGGACGCGCGGATCGCCCGGGCGGCCCTGCGCGTCGAGGGCCTCTGCTACGAGCGCGAGCCCGGCGGCGCGCTGCGCGCCCGGTGGACGCGGGTGGAGGACACCATCGCCTTCGCGAAGCTGATGGGCTACCGCAGGATCGGCATCGCCACCTGCATCGGCCTGCTGGACGAGACGCAGCGCCTTGCCGCGGTGCTCGAGGCGCAGGGGCTCGAGCCCCTGGCGGTCTGCTGCAAGACCGGGAGCATCGACAAGGCCGAGATGGGCGCAACGGAGGAGGAGAAGGTCCGGCCGGGGACCTTCGAGCCGGCGTGCAATCCCGTGGCCCAGGCCCGGCTGCTGAACGAGGCGGCAACGGACATGAACGTCATCGTGGGGCTCTGCGTGGGGCATGACATGCTCTTCAGCAGGCACTCCGCGGCGCCGGTCACGACCCTGGTGGTGAAGGACCGCGTCACGGGGCATAATCCCGCGAGCGTGCTCTACGGCCAGAACTTCTACTACAAGCGGCTCCGGTCTCAGCCGCTGGAGCCCCGGCGCAGCGCGCCCCCGAAGACGCGGAAGCGGTCCGGGACCGGCGCGAAGAGGCGGAATGGCCCGAAGAGGACAGCCCGCTGACCACGCGCCGACCCGGGTGCTTTTCCTCTTTCGCGGGACATGTGATGACCCCGGCGCCCTGGTCGTTCCCTGCACACGGAAAGACCTTCCCGGTCCGTTCCGCATCCACCCGCTTTCGGCTATACTA
>CAZTXN010000150.1:4499-6598 GCA_964617655.1 uncultured Nitrospiraceae bacterium
GCATGCAGCGGCCGCCTGCCCGGGATGCCCGGCAGCAGGAGGCCCTGTCCGCCGGGCGCTGCCCGGCAGCACGACGGTCAGGACCAACCCGGGGGGGATATGGCACTTGGCACGATAGCGGTCGTCGTCTCGATCGCGATCATCGCGGTCGTTCTTATGGCCTGGCGGAAGCGGGCCGCCGCGGAAAGGGACCCGCTCCGGCAGGGCAGGCCGGACCTGGAGTTGCGGCTGCCGGAGAGCGGACTGCCCGGCGGACAGGGACGGCTCGCCGGACAGGTGAACGAGCTGCTGGGGGAGGCCTCCGCGGCGCTGAAGCATCTCTATGCCCGGGGCTTCGAGCAGACCCGGGTATCGGACAGCGTGAAGGAGGACGCGGCCCGGATGGTCGCGGCCGCGGACGAGACCGGCGAGCTCGCCCAGAAGGTCTCGGCCTCGATGAACGAGATGGCCCGGACCGTGGAGGAGATCGCCCGGACCGTGAGCGAGAGCAGCCGGCCGTCGGGCGGGCAGGACGACAGCCTGGAGAACCGGGATACCTCGCTCGAGAGCGTCCGGAAGCTGTCGCGCCGCATCTCGTCCTGGGCCGAGACCAACAAGGCCCTCACCCAGGCGTCGAAGGATATCGCCCGGTTCATCGTGGTGATCAACGAGATCGCCCGCCAGACGAACCTGCTGGCCCTGAACGCGGCCATCGAGGCGGCGCGGGCGGGCGAGAAGGGCAAGGGGTTCGCCGTGGTGGCCGGCGAGGTGCGCAAGCTCGCGGACCGGACCTCCCAGCAGACCGGCGAGATCGCCGGCACGCTCGAGGTGATCCGGGAGAAGGCCGAGGACTCCCTCCGGAACATGGAGGCGACCCTCGCCGTGGTTGCGGAGAGCATCCGGAAGGCCCAGGCCACCGACGAGTCCCTGCGCCGGATCACGTCCAATGCGTCCCGCATCGCCGGCGAGGTCTTCGCGAACATGGAGGAGGTGACCGAGCACGCGAGCACCGCCCGGTCGCTTGCGGAGCAGATCGCCCGATCGGGCGAGGATGTGGCCCGCGCCACCATGGAGAGCTACTCCAAGCTCTGCGCCTTCCGTCTGGACGGCACCGACCGCGCGGTGGAGGGGCTGCTGCTCGATGCGGCCGCGGCCTTCCGGGAGAAGCTGCATGCGGACCTTGCCGCGGGCGTCGTGCGCAGGGAGGACCTCTTCGATGAGGACTACCGCACCAGCGACGGCGAGAAGCATCAGAACAACGCCTCGCGATACTTCGCCGCCGAGATCCTGCCGCGGCTGAAGGAATGGGCCGCGTCGCACCGGAGCCTGATCTATGCCGTGGCCATGGACCGGAACGGGTTCATGCCCGTCCATGTCATGCCGAACCGGACCGGCGTGATCATGAAGGACCCGGTCTCGCAGAAGGGCGCGCGGTCGCTCACCATCGTGGGCCAGGCCTTCCGCAGGCCGATCGAGGCAGGCGGACAGCTGGTGGTAGATGTCGCCTGTCCCATCATGGTGCAGGGCCGCCACTGGGGATGCCTGCGGTTCGGCTACCTGCCCTCGACGGGAGGGTGAACCGGCCGCGGGATCCGGGAGGAGAAAAGGAGGAGCAACGATGAAAAGGACACTGCTCGCCGTGCTCGCGATCTTTGCGCTCTGGTCGGTGATGGACTTCATCATCCATGGCCTGCTTCTGGGTGAGGCCTATGCCGGGACGCCCGCGCTCTGGCGGCCCATGGACGAGATGCGAACCATGCTGCTCTACCTCACCGTGCTGGCGGCTGCCGCGGCCTTCGTGGTGCTCTATGACCGGTTCATCGCGCAGAAGGGTGCGCGGAGCGCGGTCCTCTTCGGCCTGGTCTACGGCGCCGGCATGGGCGTCTCGATGGGCTACGGCAGCTACTCGGTGATGCCGATCCCCCATGCCATGGCGCTTACCTGGTTCCTCGGCACTCTGGCCGAGGCGGTCGCGGGCGCTCTGGTCATGGACCGCATCCTCCGCAGGTGACGCGCAGCCCCGGCGCCTGCGCAGGCGCCGGGGAGACATCCCGTTCCCGCTGATTCCGACAGGTCCTTCGCTGTCCCCCTGCGCAGCATCCTGCTGTGCTATCATTAAA
>CAZTXN010000151.1:0-6526 GCA_964617655.1 uncultured Nitrospiraceae bacterium
CAGCAGCCCCGCGACCCCTGCCGCGGGGATGATCCAGGCTGCCTCCATCCGGAACCGGAAGAGCGCGACCAGGGCCGCCGCAAAGATGACCGCCGAGGGCCATGCGGGCGGGGCCGTGCGGGCCACGGTCACGCCGGCCGCGGCGATCATGCCGATCACCGCCGGCCGGATGCCGGCCAGGGCCGCATGGATGCCGCCGGACCGCTTGATGCGGTCCAGGAAGCGCGTGCCGAGCAGCATGAGCAGCGCCGGCGGCGTGAAGATGGCGGCCGTTGCCGCCGCCGCGCCGAACGGTCCGGCGACCTTGTAGCCGATGAAGGCCGCGCTGATCAGGATGGGTCCGGGCGTCACCTGGCCGAGCGCGACGGCATCGATGAACTCCCGGCCGGTCACCCAGCCGTAGGAGCCGACCACGATGCGCTCGATCAGGGGAATGAAGACGTAGCCGCCGCCGAAGAGGAGCACGCTCATGCCCCCGAAGGTGAGGCTGAGCTGCAGGAGCAGCGCCGGATCGGGCAGCAGGCCCGGTGACGCGGGCAGCACGCCGGCAAGGACCGCGGGAAGGCGGGACAGGCCTGTGTCCCTCTTTTCCTCCGTCCGCGCCGGGGGCGGTGTTCCGGCCGGCTGTTTCCCCGGGACCGGAGCGTTCCGCGGAAGGAAGAGCCGGCCGGCCAGGCCGCTTCCCGCCACGATGATGATGGTGATCCAGAACCCGCCGATGCCGAGCAGCAGTCCGGCGGCAAGAAAGGCGATGACCATCTCCCGGGACGTCCGGACCGCCTTCGCGCCCATGTTCCAGGCAGCGGCGATGATGACCGCGGCAACGGCCGGGACCAGGCCGAGGAAGAACCGGCTGACCGCGGGCATCTGGCCGAAGCGGAAGTAGGCGAAGCTCAGGCCCAGGAGCAGCAGGAAGGCCGGCAGGATCACGGCAAAGGCGCTCACCACTGCGCCCCGGAAGCCGGCCACCCGGTAGCCCACATAAGCCACGACGTTCACGGCCACCGGACCCGGCAGGACCGTGGCCAGGGAGATGCCGTCCAGCATCTCCTCCTGCCTGAGCAGCCGCTTCCGCTCCACCGCATAGTTCTGCACCATGGAGATGAGGGCCATGAAGCCGCCGAAGGCCGTGCTCCCGATCTTGAGGAAGAGGAGGAAGAGCGACGCGAGCGTGGCCCGGCCTGAAGGCGGTGCTGCTGCTATTTCCGCTGTTCCTGTCTGCATGGCATGTTCCGCAGAGGCGCGGAGGATCTCCCGGCCGGTGAACCCTGCCCGGGCCTATCCCGTCCCCGTTGCCGGTCTTCGCCGGGAGGAAGACCGGACTTCTACGCTCCTGGTCAAAGGATTTCCTCCGCGGCCTCTGCGCAGTGCTGCTCTATCGTCCATTCTCTCCCCGGCCGTGCGACCGCGGCGCGGGGAGTTTCGTGGTCAGCTTCCGGCCGCGTGCAGGGCGGGCGCATCGGGGACCCGCGGCCGCGCGCGCTTCTCGACGAAGGCGAGGAACCCCTTCCGCGCCAGGACCTCCAGCACCTGCCGGGCGCATGCCTCGGCCGAAGCGGCAACGGTGTCCAGGCGGAGGTCAGGCGTGCGCGGCGGCTCATACACGTCGTCCACGCCCGTGAATCCCGTGATCCTGCCCTGCCTGGCCATGGTGTACATTCCCTTCACGTCCCGGCCTTCGCAGACCGAGACCGGGGTATCCACGAAGACCTCGATGAACCGGTCGCCGCCCACCATGGCGCGGACCTGGTCCCGGGCCGCTGCGTAGGGGCTGATGAGGGCGCAGAGGACGACGCCCTCATGCCGGACCAGCTCGGAGGCCACGAACCCGACGCGCAGGATGTTCGTGACGCGGTCCTCCCTGCTGAAGCCCAGCCCCTTCGTAAGGTGCGTCCGCACCACATCGCCGTCCAGGACCGTCACCCTCCTCCCGGAGGAGAGGAGGAGCGGGGCAAGCACCTCGGCGATGGTCGACTTGCCGGAGCTCGGCAGGCCGGTGAGCCATACGCAGAACCCCTGGCGGGTCCGGGGAGGATAGGCATCGAAGAGGACCTGGGCCACCTCCGGCCGGGTGTACCATTCCGGCAGCCGCCGGCCCTGGAAGAGGGAATCCTCCACCACCGTGGCCGCCGAGACCCGGATGTATTCGTCAGCGCCGTGCACCACGCGGTCCGAGCCTTCGTAGCGGTCCCCGCCGGGGAGATAGACCATCTCCCGGAGCGGGATCATCCGCACGCCGAGCTCGCTCTCATGGGCCCGGAAGAGCTCCTGCACGTCCCGCGAGGAGTAGAGCGACCGCCCCCGGCCGTCGTTGTCCGGTCCGTGAGGATCGCGGCCGATGATGAAGTGGTTCGCCCCGTAGTTCCGGTTGATGATCCCGTGCCAGAGCCCCGCCCGCGGGCCGGCCATGCGGACCGAGAGCGGGATCAGGTTCAGCAGCGTCCGTTCGGCGTCATAGTACCGCTCGAAGAGGGCCTCGTAGCACCGCACGCGCGTGTAATGCTCCAGGTCGTCATATCCCGCGGCGCCGACCACGGGCTGGATCAGGAGCGAACCGTCCGCCTCGGCGGCAGCGGCCTTGGTCAGCGTCTCCTGCGCCCGGTGCATGGGATGGCGAGGCTGGTAGGCAACTACAGCGGAACTGCCGAGCGCTGCCAGCAGCTCCCGGACGCCGGACGGGGTCCGGCGGATATGGCGGAAGTCGTTGTGCTGCGGCAGGTTCAGGACCCTGAGGGGGCCCGACAGGAGATAGCGGCCCCAGGTATGCATCTCGGAGACGAGGGGGTGGCGGGAATCCGTGGCGCCGAGCACGGCCCTGCATTCCTCTTCATGGTCCCAGGCAAAGATCTCGTCCAGCCGCATGACGGCCAGGATGCCGTTCCAGGGGCTCCGGAGTACGATATCGCCGCCCGGCGTGAGGCCGTCGATGGACGGGACCGGAAGGGTGAGCGGGATGGGCATGAGCGTGCCGTCGGCCATGCGCATCTCGCGCAGCACCGACCGGTAGTCGCGCTCTCCCAGGAAGCGGTCCAGGGGCGAGAAGGCGCCCGTGGCCATGAGCTCCAGGTCGCAGACCGACCGCATGGATATCTGGACCGACGGCAGCTCCTTGGCGCGCCGGAGGAGGTCGCTTCGCTCGTTCGTCGCAGCCAGAAGGTCCACGAGCGCTCCGCCGCAGGGCGGTATCAGTTCGACCTGGGATCCCCTGGTAGCCATCGCCTTCCTCCTGCAGTGCGGACGACAGGGAAGAGATAACCTGCTGCCTGCTCCAGGTCCCGCGTTTGCCTGACCTTCTCACTGCGCAGCGGGACTATCAGCACTTCTTGCTCCTGGTTTTGCATGAACCGTACCAATGCGGTCATCGACGCTCTGCCGGCTGAGCCACAGCGGACCGCGGAGAGCGGAAGCGACGACCGAGAATAGCGCGACCTTCACGTAACCTCTTGATTTTCAGGAATGCAGGTGCGCATCGGTCCCTTTAGAAGGATTGAGATGCTCGGCGAGAAATGAACAGAAGCGATCGTTGGCGGGCCTCTTGAGCACTCACTTGATCCACGATCATTCTGCAATATGCTGTTTTTTCGACTGTCACAAAATGAGAGTGTATCTTGAGACGAGTCTCAATCTAAGAATATGCGATGTTACTAAATTATTCAGTTCCGATTCACTGAATGACTGTTCGATGAGGAGCCTTCTGCAGCACGTCTTGCATGTTGATGCATGACCGTGCAGATTCTGAACATGAAGGCGGGGATGACCTGACCGCTTCGGTCGGTAACGGTCCAAGAACATGCGCTTTGCTCGGTCCGGCGGGAAGGCAGTTCCCGTGCAAAGCAGGAAATGCTTCAAGCATGTAACGTACAACTTATAGGGAAGGGGACAGAGAGGCATGATGGTACAATTCTTGTAATGCATTTACTGGCTGAGGCATCATGCCCGACATTTCATCCGGACCACCAAGGAGGATTCTATGGCACACAAAGTCATCAGCAGGTCAGCAAAGGCGGTAATCCTCATTCTGGCACTGGCGTCGGTTCTCGTTCCCGCGACCGCGTCCGCGGAGCTGAGGATGGTGACCGTTCCGCGTCTCAGCGCAGCGGAGCTCCAGACCATGTTCGCGCCGTTCATGGACTACCTGGCCCGCGAGACCGGGGAGAAGGTCTCGCTCGTGGTGCCGAAGGACTTCGCTGCCGTGAAGGATACGGTCGTCGCGGGCAAGGCGGATATCGGCTTTGTGAACCCGCTGTTATATGTCCAGACGAAGGAGGCGGTCAATATCGAGCCTCTTGCGCTCTCCTCGGAGGTCAAGAGCGGCACCCGCTTCCGGGGCATCCTCATCGCGCGGAAGGACAGCGGCGTCACGAGCCTCCAGGACCTGAAGGGGAAGAAATTCATGTTCGTGGAGCAGGACTCGCCGGCGGGCCATATCTTCCAGAAGCTCCTGCTGAGCCGGGCGGGTTTCAACATGGAGAAGGACGTCGTCCAGCTTCCCTTCGGCAAGACCCATGAGGCCGTGGTCGAGGCGGTCATGAACAGGACGGTGGACGCGGGCGGCGTGCGCGAGGAGCAGCTCGACAAGATGAAGGACAAGATCGACACTTCCCAGCTCAAGATCGTGGGCTACTCTGACTATTTCCCCAACTGGCCGTTCTTTGCCGCGCCGGGCGTCAAGAAGGCGACCGCGGACAAGCTCCGGGCCGCCCTGCTGAAGCTGAAGCCCAATGACCCCAAGAACGAGGCGATCCTCGGACCGGCCCGGCTGACGGGGTTCATCCCGGTGACGGACAAGGAGTATGACGACCTGCGCGCCGCGGCGCGGCTGGCGGGGGCGCTCTAGTCGCGTTCGTCGCTCTCCGGACCGCGGCGCCGCGCCGGGTCGCAGTACGCCGGAACAGGAAAAGAGACAACAGGAGAGGAGACCATGACACCTTCGTTCCTTATTCGCGGAACGCTCACCAGGAAGTTCCTCGTCAGCATCCTCGCGGCGCTGCTGCTGGTTTTTGCCGCTCTGGGATTCATCATCAGGGGGCATGAGCGGAGCGTGCTCGTCCTGGCCCTGGAGGGAAAGGGTGAGAACGTGGCCCGGATTCTGGCCGCGATCTCGGGGGAGCCGATCCTCAGCTTCAATTTTCAGGCACTGGAGAACCAGGTTCGGTATGTCGGCGAGGGCGATGGCGATATCATCTATGCCGTGGTGCAGGACCGGGAGGGCAAGAGCCTGACGGAATACCGCCGGCCGGGAGGCGAACAGACGGCCCTCCTTGAGTTCACCAGGCCGATCCTGCAGCAGGACGAACGGGTCGGGACGGTGAAGCTCGGCTACTCCACGGCGCCGATCCGGTCCGCCCTGCGAAGCTCCCAGACGATCCTCGCGGTCCTCACTGCCGGCACGCTGCTGCTGGTCTCGCTCATCGTCTACCTGCTCTTCCGCTCGCTTACCGTGCGGCCCATCAGCAGGTTGAGCACGGCCATGGAGCGGATCGCGGGCGGGGACCTGACGCAGACCGTCGAGGCGTCTTCGGGGGACGAGATCGGCATACTGACCGGGTCCATCGCGGGGATGGTGGAGCGGCTGAACACCGTGGTCGCGGACGTGAAGAACGCGGCGGACAACGTCGCTTCGGGCAGCAAGCAGCTCTCCTCGTCCTCGGAGCACCTGTCCCAGGGCGCCGGGGAGCAGGCGGCGAGCGCCGAAGAGGCCTCGTCGTCCATCGAGGAGATGAACGCCACGATCCGGCAGAACGCCGACAACGCGCTGGCGACCGAGAAGATCGCGCTCAAGAGCTCGAACGACGCGAACGAGAGCGGGGTCGCGGTGGCCGAGGCCGTGAAGGCGATGAAGGATATCGCGGGCAAGATAACCATCATCGGCGAGATCGCCCGCCAGACCAATCTCCTGGCTCTGAACGCCGCGATCGAGGCGGCCCGCGCGGGAGAGCACGGGAAGGGGTTCGCGGTCGTGGCCGCGGAGGTGCGGAAGCTCGCGGAGCGAAGCCAGGCGGCGGCCGCGGAGATCAGCCATCTGTCCGCCTCGAGCGTGGAGGTGGCGGAGCGCGCCGGCGCCATGCTGGCCAAGCTGGTCCCGGACATCCGCCAGACTGCCGAACTGGTGCAGGAAATCAGCGCGTCCAGCAAGGAACAGGCCTCCGGCGCCGAGCAGATCGGCAACGCGATCCAGCAGCTGAACCGGGTGATCCAGCAGAACGCCGGTGCGGCAGAGGAGATGGCGTCCACGTCCCAGGAGCTCTCCTCCCAGGCGGAGATGCTGCTGAGCGCCATGACCTACTTCACCATCGCCCGGCAGGAGGGGGCCGCCCGGCGCCGCCCGGCGCTCCCGCGGGAGACCGCGAGGCCGGCGTCGGCCGCGCGCGAACGCGCCCCTGCCAGGCCGAGCCTGCTGCCCGAGGCCAGAGGCCGCACCGTGCGGCCCTCCCCGGGCTCGAACGGCTCCGGCGTCTCGAGCCGCGTCAAGGACGGCGAGTTCGAGCGGTTCTGAGGCGGGAGGGCTGGTCGGTGAAGTGGCTAG
>CAZTXN010000152.1:0-6321 GCA_964617655.1 uncultured Nitrospiraceae bacterium
ACCTGGCTCTCGTGGTCGGCGTCCGGAAGTACCTGAAGAAGGACGACTTCGCGCCCTATTTCGAGGGGCTGCTGGTCTACCTGGACAGTGAGACCGACGGGCCGCCCGAGACCGAGGCCATCGGGGTGCTGGCGAACGTGGGAGGCGAGTACTTCCTGCATAAGCAGTTCAGTCTGGAAGGGAGTGCAGGCGTCGGGCTGCTGAAGATCGAGGAGTCCGGGCCGGTCGGGCCGGGCGCTGACAGCACGGTGCTCGGAACGCTCTCGCTCGGCGTGCGGGCGAACATCTACTTCTAGACCGGCAGGAATGATCAAGTCGTAAGAACCTGGATTGAACCACTGAGGCACGGAGAGCACGGAGGAAAAACTCGTTCATTTCAATGTGTCTTGCTCGGTGACTCCGTGTCTCCGTGGTAGATTTCGACTTTTTACGAGATCATTCAGTTTTACCATGCTGGGAAAAAAGGCCGCCAGGCAATTGCCTGGCGGCCCTGTTGTTTGGATCTTGTTCAAGAACATCGGTCTGCTTGCGAAGAACAGCTGATCCTTCCGGATAACGTGAAAATCTGTGAAATCTGCGTAATCTGCGGATAGACCGTCTCTGATCGTCGGAGTCGTCGCTCTTAGGGATTCTGGAGCTTCGCGGCCTTGACCACGTGTTTCAGCAGCACGCGGGTCGTGACCGTTCCCACCCCTCCCGGCACCGGCGTGATCGCACCGGCCACTTCCTTGGCCGGCTCGGTGTCCACGTCGCCCACGAACTTGTCCCCCTCGGGATTGATGCCCACGTCCATGACCGTGGCGCCTTCCCGGATGTAGTCCTTCGTTATCATCCTGGCCTTGCCGATGGCCGCCACCAGGATGTCGGCGCGGCGGCAGACGCCGGGCAGGTCCTGGGTCCTGGAGTGGCAGACCGTCACGGTGCAGTTCTCGGCCAGGAGCAGCATGGACATGGGCTTGCCCACGACCATGGAGCGGCCGATGACCACCGCCTCCCTGCCGGCGAGCGGGACCTCGTAGAACTTCAGGATCTCCATCACCGCCTGGGGCGTCGCCGGCGGGAAGCCGGTCAGGTCGCCGGCCATGATCTTGCCGGCGTTCACGGGGTTGAAGCAGTCCACGTCCTTCTCCGGGGCCAGGACGTACTTCACCACGTCCTCCTTGATCTGCTTCGGCAGGGGACGCATCACGATGATGCCGTGGATGGCGCGGTCGTCGTTCCGCTGCCGCAGGGCCTTCACGAACTCGTCCTGGCTCATCGCGCCGGGCAGCTGCTCGATCTCGCAGCCGATGCCGAGCTTCTCGGCCATCTTCTTCGCGCTGTTGGCATAATAGAGCGAGTCGGGCGCTTCGCCGGCGATGATGATCCTGAGCGTCGGGACGACGTTCTTGGCCTTGAGCGCCTGGACCTCCGCCTGGATGTCCTGGTCCATCTTCTGGGCAACTTCTTTTCCGGTCAGCAGTCTGGCAGCCATATAGTTCTCCTTCGGAGAATAAATTCCAAATAGCAAATGGCAAATCTCAAGCAATACCCAAATTTCAAAAATCCCCTGTCGAAACAACGGACATTTGAATTTCGTGCTTGAAATGTATTTGTTATTTGGTGCTTCGAAATTGTCGTCAAGCTACCCCATCTTCCGGTAGGTCATCTCCATCACTGATCTCTCGAGCGCGGCGACCTCTTTCAGGACCTCCTGCATCCGCGTCCAGGTCTCCTTGTTGTAGGCATCGTCCTTGATGCTGTTCACGTTGATCTTGACGTTCAGGGCCGCGCTCTGGGCGCAGGCCTGGGCGAGCAGGACCGCCACGCCCGCGTCGCTCACCGCGCCAATGTTGCCGATCTCGGCCGCGCGCAGCGAGAGCTTCGCCACGTCGAGGGAGCGGAGCCCGATCTCGAAGGGCACCTGGCAGGCGGTCTTGAGCGCCTCCTGCATCCTGGCGGTGCGGGCGGCCTTCTCCTCGTCGGTGTTCCTGGGCATCTTGTAGACCGCCGAGAGCGCGCCGTAGGCCTCGGTGTCCTTCTGGATCAGGTCCTGCATATCCTGACGGAGCTTCTCCGAGCCCTTCAGCAGTTCCTCGATCTGTGACTGGACGTCCTTGTACTTCTCCTTGCCCAGGGTGAGGTTCCCGACCATGCTCACCAGGGCTGCGCCCAGGGCGCCGGTGAGCGCGGCAACGCTTCCGCCGCCCGGTTCGGGCGACTTGCTGGCAAGCTTGTCCAGGAAATGGCGCAGGGGCTGTTCGACATACATGATGGAGACCTCGCTTCGAAGGGTATCTGCCCGACCCCTGTAACCTGCTGAAGACCAGCATCTGATCGGGTCCGGAACGCCCCGATCCCGCTGTCCTGCAGGAGCAGGGGGGCCGTTCCGGGAGGCGGGCAGTGGGTACTAACTTAGTAAAAAGAGGGATTTTTGTCAATAAAAAATGCCCCCCTTTCCAACATTGCTGTCTTCCAGGGGGGCATTTCAGGGGAGGCGCTTGAATCCTGTATTTGAGATGAACTATATCTAAGATTTGAGAACAAGTCAAGAATAAAATACAAAACTTTTTCTTGACTCAAAATATTGCGTTTTGGTATCATATCGAACCGCGCTTATTCAGCGCAGGGTCTTATTTTTATGGATATTTCCCAGGGGATATCAGCCGCTGCACTGCTCTTCTCGCTCTGGATGGGCGTCGTGTCCTTCATCTCGCCCTGCATCCTGCCCCTCATCCCGTCCTACGTTTCGTACATCACGGGCATCAGCTACGACGAGCTCATGGACCGGTCGGTCCGCCGGAAGAACATCAACCTGACGCTGTTCCACTCCATGGTCTTCGTCGCGGGCTTCACCGTCGTCTTCGTCCTGCTCGGCGCCACGGTCAGCCTGGCCGGGCAGTTCCTGATCGAATATCTCAAGGTCATACGGATCGGGGGCGGCATCCTGATGGTCCTGCTCGGCCTCTTCGTTGCCGAGGTCATCCCGGTCCCCTTCCTGCAGCGCGAGGCGAAGCTGCATCTCAAGACCCGTCCCGCGGGGTTCCTCGGGACCTTCGTGCTCGGCCTGGTCTTCGCCGCGGGCTGGACCCCCTGCACCGGACCTTTTCTGAGCGGCGTGCTGATGCAGGCTGCCCAGGCCGAGACCATGGGCACGGGCATGGTCTTCCTGGCGTTCTATTCCATCGGCATCGGCGTGCCGTTCATCCTTTCCGCGGTCGCCATCGGCGCCTTCCTCACGTTCTTCGACCGGCTCAAAAAGCGCTACAAGGCGATCAAGATCACGAGCGGCGCCATCCTGATCATCATGGGGATCCTGCTGATCGCGGACAAATGGACGCTCCTGACGTCCTATCTCATCAGCCCCTAGGAGGCCGGCCACCATGGCAGCAGATACGCTCGACGTGCTGAAGGACAAGGACGCGCCGCTCTATACCATGGGCGTGGCGGCGCGGCTGGTCGGCACCACGGCGCAGACCCTGCGGCTGTACGAGAAGCACGGCCTCATCCTCCCGACGCGCGAGCGCAGGAACCGCCTCTACACCGAGAACGACATCAAGTGGCTGCGCTGCATCCGGGAGCTGATCCATTCGAAGAAGATCAGCATCGAGGGGATCAAGAAGCTGCTGGAATACGCGCCCTGCTGGGAGATCAAGGAGTGCCCGGACGAGCGGCGGGTGGTCTGCACGGCCTTCACGAACAAGAGCAAGCCCTGCTGGGAGACCACCCGGTGCCGGAAGGATGAGGACTGCTCGACCTGCGTCGTCTTCCTGCGCAGCACCAAGAAGGCAGTGAAGAAATGATAAGCACCAGATCCCAAGCACCAAATCCCAAATAAATCCAGAACACGAACATGCTCAGATCTCAATTGTCTCAAGTTTGATATTTGGACCTTGGTTCATTGTTTGAGATTTGGCATTTCGGATTTGGTGCTTGCTTCTCAGGGATGTTCCTCCACCCAGACCGCGCCGTCCTGCGTGGTCTCCTTCTTCCAGATCGGCGTGATCCGCTTCAGTTCGTCGATGCAGAACCGGCAGGCCCGGAAGGCCTCGTCGCGGTGCTCCGCGGCGACCACGATCAGCACGATGTTCTCCCCGACGGGCAGCGTCCCAACGCGATGAATGATGGTCGCATCGATCGCGCCGTGCTCCCTGATGGCCCGTTCGCGGATCTTCGCCAGCTTCTTCTCCGCCATTCCCGGATAGTGCTCGAACTCCAGCCGGACCACGGTCTGCCCCCGCGAGACATCGCGCGTCGCGCCCAGGAAGGTCACGATGCCGCCGCAGGACCGGGAGGAGCGCTTGATGCGCGCGATCTCCTCGTCGAGCGAGAACGGCCCGGTCTGGACCCGGACCTGCCCCTGCAGGTCCTGGCCGCCCGAGAAGGGCGGCATGAGCCCCACCTCGTCCCCGTCCCGGAGCGGTGTGTCCGGGCCGGCGAACTCCTCGTTCACCGAGACGAGCACCCTGCCCCGGCCGAGGATCTCCGCCAGACCGGGCGCCTTCCCTGCGACGAGCGAGAGGAGCTCCGCCACCGTGGCCGGCTGCTTCTCGATCCGGAGCGCGTCGGTCCCTGCTTTCTCCTTCAGCAGCGCGAAGAGCCTGACCGTGATCATTCCGTCGCCCTCCCGTTCGCGCCGGACCGGAGCAGCGCGCCCGGCGGGTCCGCGGTGAGGCGAAGGGCCGCCATGCACTGGAGCATCTCCAGCTCGTTCTGATCGAACCAGGTGAGCCCGCAATGGCCGCAACGGTCCACCTCCACGAGGTGCGACATGCTGTAAAAGCCGCGCAGCATGGGATTAGCGCACTGCGGGCAGGCGAGGGGCGGCGCCGCCGCCCTGCCGGTGCGGCGGTGGACCTGGTCCGGCCGCAGGCCCTGGTGCTGCTGCAGGACCGCCCGGGCCAGGGCCTTGACCCGGTCTGAGCAGGGGCGCTCCCGGCCGGTCCGGGCGATGATGCGGGGGATCCGCGCGGTCTCGACCAACATGCCTCCGCAGAAGCGGCACTGGCTCGCCGGCGTTCCTTCATAGGTCAGGCTCCGGAGCGGCTGGCGGCAGGCGGGACAGCCGGGTCCGCCGGCTGCGGGTTCCCGGTCCCGGAGGCGGAGCAGGAAGAGGGCGCTCAGGTCGGGGTCCTTCCAGGCCCGCTCGACCGGCCGCTGCGCAGCATCGGTCACCCAGGTAAGGGGCGACAACCACGGCAGGACCGCCAGCTCGGCCAGCGAGAAGGGCCCCTGCCATTCCTGCTGCGGGCTCATGGCATAGTAGGCCGGGCCGTTCCTCGATGCGGTCAGCTCCGCGCCGCGCTCGGCCTTCCGGTCGAGCTCGCTGACGCTGACCCGGGCCATGCGGAGCAGGATGGCCATGCGCCTGCGCAGCGGCGGATGGGTGGAGAGAAGGTCGGCCCAGACGCCCTCGGTCTCGTCGAGCGCCGATGACCGCGGGTTCACGATGCAGAGCATCTCGTACCCGCTCCCGATGAACCCGGCGCCCCGCCAGCTCCGTGAAAGCAGATGGAACGTCTCTGCCAGGGCCACGGGATTGCGGGTCATGCGCACGGCCGCGGCGTCGGCGCGGTACTCGCGCTCCCGGGAGATGAAGAGGTTCAGCAGGTGGCCGGCCTGGAGCAGCAGCCAGGCGAAGAGAAAGGCCGGCAGGGTGAAGATGCGGTTCCGCGAGAACCGGCGGAGATGGTCCAGGGAGGCCGAGAGCGTGCTGAAGAGGCTCGCGGCGACCGTGGTCTCGAGGCAGTCGCCGGAGAGGATATGGTGGGCCTCGTGGCAGACCACGGCCTCTACCTGGGGCCGCGTGAGCCGGGAGAGGAGGCCCTCGGTGACGGCAATGACCGCATTGCCCTTCAGGTCCGCGGCCGCCAGGGCGTTCATCGAGAGCGAGGGGATGACCGCGGAACGGATCTGCCGCCGCCTGCCGGTGACCACATGGACCTCGTCCATGATGTTCCGGAAGACCTGGTGGACCTCGTCGTCGGCGTCCGGCGGCCGGGCCTCGAGCGTGCGCAGGACCGAGGCGACCGTGTCGGCGGCGGAGAACCAGAAATGGACCGCCGCGGCGAGCACCGACGCCAGGACCGTGAAGATCAGGAAGCGCGGAGCGGAGCTGAGCGGCGCGTCCAGGAAGACCGACCCGAGCAGCAGCAGGACGCCGAGGTAGATCAGGAGGAGCAGCAGGAAGAAGACCGCGATGCGCCAGTTCTTCTGCCGCTCGATGTCGATGAAGGTGAGGGGCATGAGGATAAAACAGGAGCCAGAATCCAGGAGCCAGGAGCTGATCTCCCCCGTTAGTCAGTTACGAATGAATTTCTTCTCAAAAGGGCAAGAATACTA
>CAZTXN010000153.1:0-6308 GCA_964617655.1 uncultured Nitrospiraceae bacterium
ACCTGAACATCCTCTTCGACCGGTCGGCATCGATCCGCGAGTCGGTCCATGACGTGCAGTTCACGCTCTTCCTGACCATCTGCCTCGTGGTGCTCGTGATCTTCCTCTTTCTGCGGAACCTCTCGGCCACGGTCATCCCGAGCCTCGCCCTGCCGCTCTCGCTCATCGGCGCCTTCTCGGTGATGTACGCCCTGGGCTACAGCCTGGACAACCTCTCGCTCATGGCCCTCGTCCTCTCCGTGGGGTTCGTGGTGGACGACGCCATCGTGGTGCTCGAGAACATCATGCGCCATGTGGAGATGGGCGAGAGCGTCATGGAGGCGGCGCTCAAGGGATCGAGGGAGATCGGCTTCACGATCCTCTCGATGACCCTCTCGCTCGTCGCGGTCTTCATTCCCGTCTTCTTCATGGGCGGCATCATGGGCCGGCTGCTGCACGAGTTCGCGGTCACCATCGGCATGGCGATCCTGATCTCCGGGTTCGTCTCGCTCACGCTCACGCCCATGCTGGCCAGCCGCTTCGTGCGGCCCCGCGGCCAGGAGCGGCGCGGCCGGTTCTACGAGCGGACGGAGCGCTGGTTCGACGGGATGCTGCGGTTCTACGAGCGCACGCTTTCCGCGGTGATGCGGCGCAAGCTCGTGACCATGGCGGTGTCCGCCGCTGTCCTCGCGGCCACGGTCGTGCTCTTCCTGGCGATCCCCCAGGGCTTCCTCCCGAGCGAGGACACGGGCATGATCTTCAGCTTCACCGAGGCCCAGCAGGGCATCTCCTTCGAGGCAATGAAGGAGCGGCAGCAGGAGGCCGCGCGCATCGTGCTGGAGGACCGGAACGTGGAGTCCTTCATGTCGGCCATCGGCGCCGGCGGCCCCAACTCCGCCGGGAATACCGGACGGATGTTCATCCGCCTCAAGCCGAGGTCCGAGCGGGAGCACGTGGACAAGGTCATCCCGTCGCTCCGGGCGAAGCTCTCCCAGGTGCCGGGCATGCGGGTCTTCCCGCAGAACCTGCCGCCCATCCGCATCGGCGGCCAGCTCACCAAGAGCCCCTACCAGCTGACGCTCCAGAGCCCGGACACCGCGGAACTTTATGAACACGCGCCGCTGCTCGAGGAGAAGCTCCGGGAGCTTCCCCTGCTGCAGGATGTGACGAGCGACCTCCAGATCAAGAACCCCCAGGTGAACCTGGAGATCGACCGGGACCGGGCCTCGGCCCTGGGCGTCACGGCGGCCCAGATCGAGGGAGCGCTCCAGGCAGCCTACAGCGACCAGCAGGTCTCGACCATCTACGCGCCGAACAACCAGTACCGGGTCATCCTGCAGCTCCTGCCCGAGTTCCAGCGCGATCCCTCGGCGCTCTCGCTGCTCTACGTGCGGTCCGCGGGCGATCAGCTGGTGCCGCTCCGGAGCCTTGCGCGGCTCTCCGAGGACGCCGGCCCCCTGGCGGTCAACCACCTGGGCCAGCTGCCCGCGGTGACGCTCTCCTTCAACACCCGGCCGGGCGTCTCCCTCGGGACCGCCGTGGACGCCGTGCAGCGCACGGCGCGCGAGCAGCTGCCCGCCACGATCACCGCGAGCTTCCAGGGAACGGCCCAGGCGTTCCAGGAGTCCATGGAGGGGCTGGGCTGGCTGCTGCTGGCCGCCACGCTCGTGATCTATATCGTGCTCGGCATCCTCTACGAGAGCTTCTTCCATCCGGTCACGATCCTGACGGCGCTTCCCTTCGCTGGGTTCGGCGCGCTCGTGACGCTCATGCTCTTCGGCTCGGACCTGAACCTCTATGCCTATGTGGGCGTGATCCTGCTGGTGGGGCTCGTGAAGAAGAACGGCATCATGATGATCGACTTCGCCCTGGACGCGCAGCGGCGGGAGGGCATGCAGCCCGAGCAGGCCATCGTCAAGGCCTGCCTCATCCGGTTCCGTCCCATCATGATGACCACCCTGTCGGCTCTCTTTGGCGTGCTGCCCATCGCGCTCGGCTACGGAGCGGGCGCCGAGTCCCGGCGGCCCCTCGGCCTGGCGGTGGTGGGAGGACTGCTCTTCTCTCAGTCCCTGACGCTCTATGTGACGCCGGTCTTCTATATCTATATGGACCGCTTCCAGCAGTGGCTGTCCGGCAAGGGCTGGTTCCGGCCGGGCAGATGGGACCGCCGTCCGGTGCGCGATGCGGCCGCAGTCCAGGCGGCGGTGGAGCAGGAAGAGGGCGTGAAGGTATCATAGGGCTGGAGTCAGGAGTCAGGAAACTTCCCTCCTCTGCGGCTCTGCGAGCAACGAGTTCCAGTTGCGGGTATTGTGTGGTTTATGAGGATGCTGCGAATGCAGAAGCATAACACATGGTTGCTGGCCGTCATGCTCCTTGTGCTCACGCTTTCCGGCTGCAAAGGGAACGGGGTCGAGTACCGCACCGAACCGGCGGTCCGGGCGGACCTTGAGGAGACCGTGACCGCCACGGGCGCGGTGAACCCGGTCGCGACGGTGCTGGTGGGCACGCAGGTCTCGGGCACCATCAAGGCGATTTTCGTGGACTTCAACTCCCGGGTCACGAAGGGCCAGATCATCGCCCAGATCGATCCCGAAATGTTCGAGGCCCAGGCAGCGCAGGCGCGGGCCAACGTGCTGAAGGCCGAGGCCCAGGCGCGGGAGTCGGAGCGCACGCTCCGCCGGAGCCGGGACCTCATCGCCAAGGACCTCATCGCCCGGAGCGACCTCGACGCCGCGGAGACGACCCACGACGCGAACCTGGCGCTGCTCGAGCAGGCCAAGGCGGCGCTGCGGGTGGCCGAGGCCAACCTCCGGTACACCCGGATCCTCTCGCCCGTGGACGGCATCGTCATCTCCCGCAGCGTGGACGTGGGCCAGACCGTGGCGGCGAGCTTCCAGACGCCGACCCTCTTCACCATCGCCCGGGACCTGACCAAGATGCAGATCAACGCCAGCGTGGACGAGGCGGACATCGGGAAGGTGAAGGTCGGGATGGCGGCCTCGTTCACCGTGGACGCCTATCCGGACGAGGCCTTCGCCGGGTCGGTCTGGCAGGTCCGGAACGCGCCCACCACGGTCCAGAACGTGGTGACCTACGACGTGGTGGTGAAGGTGGAGAACCGGTCGCTGAAGCTGAAGCCCGGCATGACCGCGAACGTCTCGATCGTCACCGCGTCCCGGGAGGGCGTGCTCACCGTGCCGAACGCTGCGCTGCGCTTCCGGCCGCCGGACCGCGAGCGCGGCAGCGCGCCGCAGAAAGGGCAGGCGGTCTGGGTGCTCGAGGCCGGAAAGCTCCGGCGGGTCGCCGTGACCACCGGCATCAGCAACGGCGCGGCGACCGAGGTCCTCGCCGGCGACCTGCAGGAGGGCCGGCAGGTGGTCCTGGACACGGCGAAACCGAGGTCCGACGCCGCCCGTCCGCAGAGCCCCGGGCCGAGGATGTTTTAGCGGCAAATCCCAATTGCGAAGCACCAAATCCGAAGCAATCACCAAGCCCGGAAACAGCATAACCGAAGCAACGGTGATCTGATCTTTCGGATTTGTGTTTTCGGATTTGGAGATTGATCCACCCTATGCCTCTCATCGAGACCCGTGACCTCTGCAAGACCTACCGCATCGGCGAGATCGCCGTGGACGCCGTGCGCGACGTGACGCTCTCGGTCGAGGCCGGCGAGTTCGCGGCGGTCATGGGCCAGTCGGGCTCCGGCAAGTCCACGTTCATGAACATCCTGGGATGCCTCGACCGGCCGAGCTGCGGCGCCTACCGCCTCCAGGGCACGGACGTCGCGTCCCTGGACCGCGACGACCTGGCCCGGCTCCGGAACCGGACGATCGGCTTCGTCTTCCAGGGGTTCAACCTGCTTCCCCGCACCTCGGCGCTCGAGAATACGGAGCTGCCGCTCCTCTACGACGGCATGTCGGCGCAGGAGCGGCGGGACCGGGCGTACGAAGCGCTCCGGGCCGTGGGGCTCGGGGGGCGGGAGGACCACCATCCGAACCAGCTCTCGGGCGGGCAGCAGCAGCGCGTCGCGATCGCCCGGGCGCTCGTGAACCGGGCGCCGCTCATCCTGGCGGACGAGCCCACGGGCAACCTGGACACCGCCACGAGCGCCGGGATCATGGAGCTTTTCTCCCGGCTGAACCGGGAGCAGGGCATCACCATCGTGCTGGTCACCCATGAGCAGGACATCGCCGCCCATGCGCGCAGGACCATCCGGTTCCTGGACGGGAGGGTGGTGAGCGACGAGATAAGGGCAATTTCCAAATGACAAATCCCAAATCCTAAATAAATTCCAATGTTCGAAATGACAATGATGCAAACATTTCAACTCATTCGGAATTTGAACATTGGTGCTTATTTGTGATTTGGAACTTGTGATTTGTTGCTTGCTTCATGATAAACATCCCTTCCACCATACGCATCGCCCTGCGGGGGCTCCGGGTGAACAAGATGCGCTCGGGCCTCACCATGCTCGGCATCATCATCGGCGTCGCCGCGGTGATCGCCATGGTGGCCGTGGGCGCCGGGGCGAGCCGCAAGATCTCCGACTTCATCGCGAGCATCGGGAGCAACATCCTGATGGTCCTGCCCGGCGCCACGACCGCGGGCGGCGTGCGCATGGGCTCCGGCACGCAGGCGACGCTCACCCTGGCCGATGCCGAGGCCATCGAGAAGGACTGCCGGGCCTGCGAGGACGTGGCGCCCGTGCTCTCGGGCGTGGCCCAGGCGGTCTACGGGAACCAGAACTGGTCCACCGGCGTGCAGGGGACGACGCCGGGCATGCTGACCGGCCGCGACTGGCGGCTGACGGCCGGCCGGCCCCTGCTGCCGCAGGACGTGCGGAGCGCGACCAAGGTGGCCCTCCTCGGCCGGACAGTGGTCGATAACCTCTTCGGCGACGAGGACCCCGTCGGCAAGGTCATCCGGATCAGGAAGGCGCCCTTCACGGTCGTCGGGGTGCTCGAGCCCAAGGGCCCGTCGCCCTCGGGCCAGGACCAGGACGACACGATCTTCATCCCCATCACCACGGCGCAGAAGAAGGTCTTCGGCGCCACCGTGCCGGGCCAGGTGCGGCTCATCTATGTCAAGGCGCGGAGCGCCGGGGACCTGGCCCGCGCGGAGGAGCAGATCACCGACCTCCTCCGCCAGCGCCACCGCATCGGACCGCGGCAGGAGAACGACTTCACGGTGCGGAACCTGACCCAGCTGCTCCAGGCCTCGGAGCAGTCCGCGCAGATGATGACCCTCCTGCTCGGCGCCATCGCCTCGGTCTCGCTGCTCGTGGGCGGCATCGGCATCATGAACATCATGCTCGTCTCGGTCACGGAACGGACGCGCGAGATCGGCATCCGCATGGCCGTGGGCGCGCGCACCTGGGACATCCGTCTGCAGTTCCTGGTCGAGGCGCTCATCCTCTCGCTCATCGGCGGCGTGATCGGCATCGCCGCGGGCGTGGCCGCGTCCTTCGGCATCTCCTCCCTGGCGGGCTGGCCCACGGTCGTCTCGCCGCTCGGGCTCGCGGTTGCCTTCGGGTTCTCGGGCGTGGTGGGCGTCTTCTTCGGGTTCTTTCCCGCCTACAAGGCCTCGCTCCTGAACCCCATCGACGCCCTGCGGTACGAGTAGGAACCCCGCCGGGAGGGGCGGTCCTGTGTTATAATATCGCCTGGAGAAGCGAAAGCAGTTCCCGGGGGAGGTCATCCATGTGCAGAGCTCTGCAGTTCGCGCTGATCGGTGGTTTGCTGCTGTCCCTGGCACCGTCGGGGTCGCTCGCCGTGCCCGAAGGCATCAAGCTCACCTGGCCCGGCGGAGGCGAGGGCATGGTGGTCTTCGACGGCACCGCGCATGCCCGGAAAGGGCTGAATTGCGATGATTGCCACGTCAGGGGGGGGTTCCAGACAAAGAAGGATTCCTACCGCATGAATATGAACGCCCTGGAGCGTGAGCAGTATTGCGGCGTCTGCCATAACGGCAAGAAGGCCTTCAGCACCAAGGACCCGAAGAACTGCCATACCTGCCACGTGGGAAAGAAGCCCCGCTGACCGGACCGGCCGAACGGCCGGGAGCGGTCCTCACCAACGGTCTCGCAACTGCATCTTCATGCTCATCCGACGCCTGTCCCGCACCCCGGGGACGGGCGTTTTCCGTGGAAGATCGATCACCTGGTCCCGCGGCCGGGACAGGCCGTTGATCCTCCCTTCTGATCCCTCCAAACAAAAGCACCTGCTCTGACAGGACGAAGACCTTTCAACCTGAAAAAAGCATTTGGACGCGGATGAAATCTGATAACATCTGATAACGTCAGGAGAAACCTACGGTCAATACTTGAAAAA
>CAZTXN010000154.1:0-6292 GCA_964617655.1 uncultured Nitrospiraceae bacterium
CACAGGTGGCTTCGCCGCACACAGATACGACCGAGAATAATGACCTGACGACCTCTTGAAATATCGTAACAGCATGATTATACCCTATCCGCCTCGGTCATAGCCTCCCTGCCGCCGCTGCCGGCGATCTGCCGGATATCCTCCAGCCGCCGCTGCCGCGCCTCCCTGCCCACGTACCAGTCCTGGAGCAGCGTCTCGATCAGCCCGACCAGGAGCCGCGCCTCGCCCGGCTCGGTCTCGAGGACCTGCGCGCCCTCGATCTCCATCCGCGCGCCGATGGATCCTGTTCCGCGCACCGACTCGACGGCCTCCCAGGTGAGCGGGTCCGCGGCGCCCTTGATCTGCCGGAACTCGTCGCTCAGGCTGCCCGGCTGGACGCGCCAGTAATCGCGCAGCATGGCCGAGAGGCAGCGCCGTGCGAGCGTAGCCGCGACCTTCGGGCTCTGCTCCAGGGTGAGACAGGCCTCGCGGTAGTCCTCGATGACAGGCGCCGGGATCGCGGCCGGGAAGCTCCGGGCGCGTGAAGGCGGGACGAGGTCCCAGGACGCGAGCTGTCGTCCGGTGTATGCCCGCTTTCCCGAGGCCTCGAGGCTGTGCAGCGATGCGGTGAGGGAGAACCGCCGGCACTTCGGGTCCGGGCAGACCACGAACCGCGCCACGAGACGGCGCGGTCCTTCGGCATTGGCGATCGTCAGATCGCTGATCATGACCTGCCGGTCCTTCCCGGTCACCGTGATGTCCGCCGCGCAGAAGGGGCATTGCCAGGGATATTCGCTCATGCGCTCCTCCTCATCGGGCCAGCAGGTCCCGCAGCGCCGCTTCGTCCCAGTCCTTCGTGACCTGGACCTCGCCGATCCGCGTGGGCAGCACGAACCGCACCCTGCCGCCCTCGGCCTTCTTGTCCACCTGGATCGTGTCCATCAGCTCGGTCACCGTCGGCCGCCGCTTCAGGACCGACAGGCCGGCCGGGAGGCCGTAGTCCGCGACCAGCCGCTCGACCTGCTCCGGCACCTTCCCGTCGCAGAGGCCGCTGCGGTGGGCCAGGCGCGCCGCGTAGACCATGCCGATCGCCACGGCCTCGCCGTGGCGCATGGCGTAGTGCTCCAGCGTCTCGACGGCATGGCCCAGCGTATGGCCGAAGTTCAGGACCGCCCGCAGGCCGCCCTCGCGCTCGTCCCTGCTCACCACCTCGGCCTTGATCTCGCAGGAGCGCCGGATGATATGGCCGAGCGCTCCATGCTCCCGTGCGAGCACCTGCTCCCGGTTCCTGCCGAGGTAGTCGAAGAGCTCCCGGTCCCAGATCACGCCGTACTTGATCACCTCGGCCAGGCCCGAGAGGAACTCCTCCTGCGGCAGCGTCCCCAGCACGGCCAGGTCCATCAGCACCAGCCGGGGCTGGTAGAACGCGCCGATCATGTTCTTCCCCATGGCGTGGTTCACGCCGGTCTTGCCGCCCACGCTGCTGTCCACCATGGCGAGCAGCGTGGTCGGCGCCTGGATGAACGGCACGCCGCGCTGGTAGGTCGCCGCGGCGAACCCGGTCAGGTCGCCGATGACCCCGCCGCCCAGGGCCACGAGGGGCGAGCGGCGGTCGAAGGCATTGATCAGCAGCGCCGTGTAGACGGCATTGGCCCAGTCGAGGCTCTTGGCCTCCTCGCCGTCCGGGACCTCGATGGGGATGGCCTGGAAGCCGGCCGCTGCCAGGCTCCGGAGCGCCCGGCCGCCGTAGAGCCGGTTCACCGCCGCATTCGTGACGACGGCGGTCCTCCTGCCGGTCCGGAGGCCCTCCATCCGGCCCCCCAGCTCCTCCAGCGGCGCGTTGATCAGGATGTCGTAGCTGCGCTCCCCGAGGGAGACCTTAACCACATGCATTGCGGACCTTCCTCTTGATCTCGCTGATGACCTCGTCGACCGTCCGGTCCGAGGTGTCGATCACCAGGTCTGCCTGGCGGTAGAAGCGCTCCCGCTCCTCCAGGAGCTCCCGGATCCTCGCCCGGGGGTCCGGCGCCTGGAGCAGCGGGCGGTGGGTCTCCTGCCGGATGCGCTCGTACACGACCTCGGGCCTGGCCAAGAGGCAGATCGTGACCCCGCGCTCCCGGAACAGGGCCCGGTTCCCGTCGCGGATGACCGCCCCGCCGCCGGTGGAGACCACCTGGCCCTCTGCCTCGAGGACCCTGCCGAGAATGCGCGACTCCAGGTCGCGGAAATAGGGCTCCCCGGACCGAGCGAAGATCTCGGTGATGGTCGTTCCCTGGTCCGCCTCGATCAGCGGATCAACGTCCACGAAGGTCCAGCCCAGGTCCTGCGCCAGACGGGCGCCGACGCTCGTCTTGCCCGCGCCCATGAAGCCGGTGAGGATGATGTTCTTGCACATGGTTTCTCGGTTCCGGCGTTCTACGGCGTGCTCCCCTTGGCAGCAGGCGCCTGTTCCTCCTCCACGCCCATCCGGTCCCGGAGGTGCTTCCGGTAGAGCTCGTGGTTCCGCTTCATCTCCTCGATGCTGTCGCCGCCGAACTTCTCGATCAGCGCCGCGGCGATCTCGAAGGCCGCGACCGCCTCGCCCACCACGCCCGCGGCCGGCACGGCGCAGACATCGGACCGCTCGACACTGGCCTTGAAGGGCTTCCGGGTCCCCATATCCACCGAGCGGAGCGGCTTCATCAGCGTGGGGATGGGCTTCATGGCGGCCCGCAGCACGATGTCCTCGCCGTTCGTCATGCCGCCCTCGATGCCGCCGGCGTGGTTGGTCCGGCGGAAATAGCCGCTCTTGGGCGTCCAGAAGATCTCGTCATGCACCGTGGAGCCCGGCCGGTTGGCGGCGCCGAAGCCCGAGCCGACTTCCACGCCCTTGATGGCCTGGATGCTCATGAGCGCCGCCGCGAGCCGTCCGTCCAGCTTCCGGTCCCAGTGCACATGGCTGCCGAGCCCCACCGGCGCGCCGGCGATGACCACCTCGAAGATGCCGCCCAGGGAGTCGCCGTTCCGCTGGGCCTCGTCGATCTTCCTGACCATGCGCTTCTCGGCATCATGGTCAGCGCAGCGCAGGTCCGAGTTCTCGGTCTTGCGCCGGATCTCCCGGACCGAGAGCCGGTCCCCTTTCGCGTAGACCCCGCCGATGGCGATGACATGGCTCGCGATCGAGATCCCGAACTCGTCCAGCAGCCGTTTGCAGACGCCGCCCACGGCGACGCGCATGGCCGTCTCCCGGGCGCTGGACCGCTCCAGCACGTTCCGGATGTCCTCATGGCCGTACTTCATCGCGCCCGGCAGGTCCGCATGGCCCGGCCGCGGCCGGGTCACCGGCTCGGCGCTGTTCAGGAAGGCGGAGTCCGGCGACATCTTGATGCGCCAGTTCTCCCAGTCCTTGTTCCGGACCATCAGCCCGATGGGGCTGCCGAGGGTCTTGCCCCAGCGGACGCCGGACAGGATCTTGACCGTGTCCTTCTCGATCTGCATCCTGCCGCCGCGGCCGTGGCCGCCCTGTCGCCGGGCCAGGTCATTGTCGATGTCCGAGACACGGACCAGCAGGCCCGCGGGCATGCCTTCCAGGATGCCCATCAGCAGTTCGCCGTGGGATTCACCAGCAGTGAGATACCGAAGCATCGTTCCTCCTCGCGGACGGCCGGCAGGGGGAAATAACCTTATGGATCAATGCGATAAGATGTTCCCGGCCGCTTTTACTGCCGTCTAAGTGCCCGAAAAACATGAAAAATTCATTAAAACCGCGCCCATGATAGCAAATTTCAAATAGAAGTGCAATCAAAAGTATGGTACTATCTGCGAAAATCGGCCTCTCCGGGGCATGGAGAGGCATTCTTCGTTCTTCTCTGCCCCTCTCACCCTCTCCACGAAGGAGCGCCCCATGCGCTACCGCCAAGGCTCGTTCGGCAGGCATCGCCCTGCTCGACCTGTGAGGAACCAATGATCGCTCTGCTCTGTTCCGTGCTGCCGGAGGCCCAGGTCCTGCTCGAACGCATGGGGAACATGCGGGAGACCGAAGCGGGCTCGAAGCGGCTGATCGAGGGAACGCTCGGCGGCAGACAGGCGGTGCTCTGTGTGGGCGGCATGGGAAAGGTGAACGCTGCCCACGCCGCGACGCTGCTTGCCGTGCGCTTCGACCTCGCAGCGCTCGTGGTCTTCGGCATCGGCGGCGCCTATCCCTCGTCCGGCGCGCTCGTGGGCGACATCGCGGTGGCGACCGAGGAGATCGCCGGCGACGAGGGAGTCCTGATGCATGACGGATTCAAGGACACCGAGTACATCGGCATCCCTCTGCTCCGCACCGCGGCATCGGGGATCTACAATACCTACCCGGCCTCCGGCCCGCTCCTGAGGTCCGCCCGGTCCGTCCTGGCGGCAGCGCCTGCCGCGGGCTCCGTCCATGCCGGCCCCTTCGTGACCCTCTCGACCTGCACCGGCACCCTGGCGCATGCCCGGGAACTGGAGCAGCGTTACCGCGCCGCCCTCTGCGAGAACATGGAGGGCGCGGCTGCGGCCCATGTGGCCATCGCCCACGACCTTCCCTGGCTCGAGCTGCGCGGCATCTCGAACATCGTCGAGGACCGGGACTTCGCGAAGTGGGACATCCCCCGGGCGGCGCGTGCGGTGCAGCATGCCGTGGTCCGGGTGCTCGAGGAATGGCCGGGATGAACAACAGGACGCTCACCCTCGGCTTTTCTCCCTGCCCGAACGACACCTACCTCTTCTACGGCCTCGTGCACGGCAGGGTGCGCGCTCCGGGCATCTCATTCCGCGAGCGGCTCGAGGACGTGGAGACCCTGAACCGGCTTGCGCGGGAAGGGCGCCTGGACATCACGAAGGTCTCCTATCATGCCGCGGGGCATCTCCGCGGACCTTATGCACTGCTCCGGTCCGGCGGCGCGGTCGGCCGGGGCTGCGGACCGCTCATCGTGGCCCGGCCGGGCGCCTCGCTCTCCGGCCTCCGGAACGGCGCCGTGGCCGTGCCGGGCGCCCTGACCACCGCCTTCCTGCTGCTCCGCCTCTTCGACCCCGGCATCCGGAGGTTCGTGGTCATGCCCTTTGACCGCATCCTGAAGAGCGTCGCCGATGGCGTCGTCCCCGCAGGCCTGATCATCCATGAGAGCAGGTTCACCTACCCCCTCCATGGGCTGGCCGGCCTTGCGGACCTCGGGGCCTGGTGGGAAGAGCGGACCGGCCTTCCCCTGCCGCTCGGCGGCATCATGGGAAGGCGCTCGCTCGGCAGAGCGACCCTCTGCGCCGTGGAGCAGGCCATCCGGGAGAGCCTCGCCTATGCGCGGTCCCATGAGGACGAGGCGCTCTCCTACTGCCGGCAGCACAGCCAGGAGATGGACGAGGCCGTGATGCGAAGCCACATCGCGCTCTATGTGAACGACCTCTCCCGGGACCTCGGCGCCGAGGGCGCTGCCGCGGTGGCGCGGCTCCTGCAGGAAGCGGAGCGAGAGGGAATGCTCCCTCCGTCCGATGAAGAGCTCCTGGTCGCCTGCTCCTGATCAGAAGGCATCGTGTGGTATAATGAAGCAATTCGTCGCATCCCAAGGAGGAGCCATGATCGGCTGGACGCTGCTCGGCATTATCGCCTTTATCGTGGTCTGGACGGTGCTGGTCTACAACAACCTGGTCTCGACGCGGAACGATGTGCAGGGGTCCTGGAAGCAGATCGATGTGCAGCTCAAGCGGCGGCATGACCTGGTCCCGAACCTGGTCTCGACCGTCAAGGGCGCGGTGGAGTTCGAGCAGGACACGCTCGAGAAGGTGATCTCCGCCCGTGCGAAGGCCGTGGCCGCCGCGGGGCCCCATGACAAGGCCGAGGCCGAGAACGTCCTGACCCAGGCCCTGGGCAGGCTCTTCGCGGTGATGGAGAACTATCCGGACCTCAAGAGCAACCGGAACATCATGCAGCTCCAGGAGGAACTGACCTCCACCGAGAACCGGATCGCCTTCGCGCGCCAGCTCTACAACGATCTCGTGGCGAACTACCGGACGAGGCTCCAGGTCTTCCCCAACAACATGGTCTCGTCCCTCTTCAGTTTCCGGCCGGAGGAGTACTTTGAGGCCGAAGCGGCCACCCGCACGCCTCCTGCGGTGAACCTGAGCTTGCGAGGCAAGTAGCCTAACCCGGACGAACCGGAAACAACCATTGGACCGCGAAGGCGCGAGGGACGCGAAGAAATCATAAAAGTCTTTGTATTGTTGGTCGCATTCGACGTCCTTGCGCTCCTCGCGGCTTCGCGGTGATAGTATTCTTGCCCTTTTGAGAAGAAATTCATTCGTAACTGACTAACGGGGGAGA
>CAZTXN010000155.1:0-4447 GCA_964617655.1 uncultured Nitrospiraceae bacterium
TCATCGAGGCCGCGGACGGCATCATGGTCGCCCGGGGCGACCTGGGCGTGGAGATATCGCCCGAACAGGTCCCCCTGCTCCAGAAGCTGATCATCCGCGCCTGCAACGATGCGGAGAAGCCGGTGATCACCGCCACGCAGATGCTCGAGAGCATGATCGAGAGCCCCCAGCCCACGCGGGCCGAGGCCTCGGACGTGGCGAACGCCATCCTGGACGGAACGGACTGCGTCATGCTCTCGGGAGAGACCGCGGTAGGCAAACACCCGGTGCAGGCCGTCCAGGTGATGGCGCGCATCGCCGAGCGGGCCGAGACCTCGCTCGCCCCGCTCCCGCCGGACCGCCGCATCGGCGGCCTGGACGAGAGCGTGGCCCACGCGGCCTGCCGGGCGGCGGCGGAGCAGCGCTGCCGGGCCATCGTCACCTTCACCCAGTCGGGCAGCACGGCGCTGCTCGTCTCGAAGCACCGCCCAACGGCGGAGATCATCGCGCCCACGCCCTTCGAGGAGGTGGCGCGGCGGGTCGCCCTCTTCTGGGGCGTCCGGCCCGTGATCCTCCATGCCAAGCGGACCACGGACGACATGATCCTGGGCGTCGAGGAGATCATGCTGAAGGAGCGGCTGGCGCGGCGGCGGGACCTGATCGTGATCACGGCGGGCGTGCCCATCGGCGTGGCCGGCAGCACGAACATGCTGAAGATGCACCGGGTGGGGGAGACGATCGGCCTGGAGACGCGCGGGTGAACGGCGTTATGCGGGAGCGTGCATCTTCTCCAGGAGCTTCCGGATATCCTCGGGCATGCTGCCCTTCATGGTCTGGGCGAGGTAGGAGCTCGTGGCGATGATATGGACGACCTTGAGCATGAACTCCCGTTTCTTCGGGGTCATCGAGTCGAGCGTCTCCATCTTATGGGTGAAGAACTCCCGCGAGGCCCTGCCGAGCCAGTCCTGCACCTCCTGCAGGGTCATCTTCTTCGGCTTGATCACGGGCTCCACGAGATTGTACCGGCTGTAGTCGCGGACCTCGATGTGGTCCTTCAGGGAGGGATAGATCTCCGAATAGGGCCAGGGCGCGATGGCGAGAAAGAAGGCCATGTCGGGGTTGTAGTACTTGGCCAGCTCGAGCGTCCGCGCCATGCTCTCGGGCGTGTCGTCGGGCATGCCCATCACGAACGAGGTCTCGGAGACGATGTCCTGGGCGTTGATCAGGTCGAGCGCCCTCTTCGAGTCCTCCACCTTGATGTTCTTGTTGAAGGAGTCGAGCGCCGCCTGGCTGGTCGCCTCGACGCCCACGTAGATGTGGTCCACCTCCGCCAGGCGGTACTTCTCCATGATGCGCTCGTCCCGGATGATGTCGTCCACCCGGGTCTCCATCAGGATCTTGATGCCCGCCTTCCGCTCGATCAGCAGGTCCAGGACCCGCTCCCAGCGCCTGCCGTCCAGGGTCGGGGTCTCGTCGGCGAACATGGCAACGTTCACCCCATAGCGGTCCCGGAGCATCTCGAGCTCCGCCACCACGTGCTCGGCGCTCCTCCCCCGCCAGCGCCGCTTCCAGAAGAGCTGCTGGGAGCAGAAGCTGCATTTCTGGCTGCAGCCCCGCGAGGTGCTCACGATGGCGAGCACCGAGTCCTTCATGGGCTTGTAGGTGTAGAGCTTCCAGTCCACGAGGTCCCAGGCCGTCGGCAGGCGGTCCAGGTCCTGGATGAAGGGACGGGATGGCGTCACCACGACCTTGCCGTCCCGGACGAAGGAGACGGACCGGACCCTGGACGGGTCGCCGCCCCTGGAGAGGCAGTCCATGAGCTCGACCACGGTCTCCTCGCCCTCGCCCATGACGATATAGTCCACGGGGTTGTCCGGCGCGGTCAGGACCTCTTCGTAGCAGCAGGTGGGATGGACGTTCCCGATGACCGTGATGATCCCGGGGTCGATCTCCTTGGCGAGCTTCAGGACCTTCAGCGCGTCCACGATCTCGGCGGTGAAGGCCGTGGTGCCGACCACGTCGGGCTTTTCCTCCCTGATCCGTTGACCGATGTCGTCATAGGTATGCCAGGCGCTCATGGCATCGTAGATGACCGGTTCGTATCCCGCCTGGCGCAGACTGCCGGCAAGATAGACGAAGGCGACGTTCATCCAGACGCCCGCTGACTCGACCACGCCGGAGTGATAGGGCGGAGTGATGAGAAGTATCTTCTTCGGCTTGCTCATGATGACCCGGACATACTAAACAATGATCCTTGGAGTGTCAAAAGAATAATGCCCGGCTCCGCGCGGATTCACCATCCGAAGGCCAGCAGGTACTGCCACCAGGTGCCGAGCCCGAAGACCGAGAGCAGGACCAGATGCTTGATGACCAGCATCCTGCGGCGGAGCCGCTCGGACCGCTCTCCATAGACGCTGCCGATGTAGGCGTACGTGAAGGTCCTGCCCACGCCGGCAAGCAGGACCGTTGCCGTGCAGATGATGCCGAGCCAGAAGAACTGCTGCTGCAGCGCGGCCAGGTCGTCCGCCAGCGCAAGTCGAATTCCGGCGGTCCGCTCGAGCCACCAGACCGCGAGCACCGACGCCGCCCAGCAGCCTGCTGCGAAATCGTGGAGAAAGCCGATGAAGATGGTGAGGGCCTTTTTCATCCGTGCTCCTGAAGATCAGGTCGGCGCCATTATAAGCGGTAAGGATGAGGAATTGCAACAGATCGGCGCCTTCATTCCTTCCTGCCGGACTTTCCGGCTGTTTTTGATCGCTCGGAACGCAGCCCCTGGGGATGGTCGGCAAGCTTCTGCTTCTTCGCCTCCTCCACGAACCAGTCGAGCGGCCGGCCGGTCTGGTCCTTGAAGGTCCCGAGGGCCTCGTCCCGCAAGATGTTGAAAACCCTGGATTCCCGATAGAGGCGCTCGGGAATGACGGAAAGTGTCGCTGTAGTGCTAGGCATCTGATGATTATGCGGGCAGCCCATCCCCCGCCCTCCTTCGCAGCCTTGCGACCATATCCCTTTCGCTCTTCCATTTTTCATAAGCGACCTTGTAGCCGCTCCTAACCGGGATCTGGGACATGAGCGAGATGAGGTGCGCATGGGGGAAGGAGCCTTTCGGTATGCGGAACATGTGCTTCAGCACCCGGCCGAGCCGGAGGACCTCCAGGGACGATTCATAGAACAGCTCTTCCCTGACCTCGGGCGTCATGGCCGGGTCCGGATGCTCGAAGAGCGCATAGGCGCCGGTATAATACTCCCACCCCATCTCCTGATAGAGGTACGGCTCGTACTCCTGCCGCAGCCGGGTCCCCGGGTACGGGACGACGAGGGAGGGGTGCATGCTCACCCCCAGCCTGTCCGCCAGCTCCACGGAGCGCTTGAAATCGTCGAGAGAGTCCCCGCGGCCGCCCAGCATGTAGAAGAGCGAAACATCGATGCCGTGGTCGCGGAGCGTCCGCACCGCCCGCTCCCGGTCCACGCCGACCTTGCCGTCCGCGCCGTAGGAATGAAGGGCCTCGTCCGAGATGGTCTCCCAGCCCACCCAGGCGGTGAGCATCCCGCTCTCGCGGGCCGCGTCCAGCATGCGCTTCCCCTCGGGCGCGAGCACCGGGCGGAGACTGCCGAAGCCCATCCACTTCTTGCCGCTGCCCCGGAGCGCATGGAAGAGGTCGATGGCGCGCTGTGCGTGTCCGCTCCACCAGACGTTCTCGTCGCCGTTGATGTACATCTTCTCCGGGATGGCCTCCACATCGCGCAGCACGTCGTCGATGGGACGGAAGCGGACCTTCGGCCCCCAGAAGGGCTTGACCGAACAGAAGGAGCAGTTGTAGGGGCAGCCGCGGGAGGTGTTCACGATCCGGAACTGATGCCGTCGCCCGCCCCGCAGCATGCCGTAGAGCGGCGTGGGCAGGCCGTTGAGCTCGATCTGCTCGCCCCGGTAGAACGGCTGAAGCCTCCCGGCCCGGAAGTCCTTCAGCACCTGGGGCCAGACCGACTCCGCCTCGCCGATCACCACCGCGTCGCCGTGGCGCAGCGCCTCGTCGGGCATGGACGACGCATGGATGTTCCCGAACACGACCTTCGCGCCGCGCTGCCGCAGCGTCTTCGCGATCCGGTAGCCCGGCGCCGCGGTGGGCGTCAGGATGCTGATCGCGGCCAGGTCGCACTCCACCCGGTCGACCGCGTCCGGGTCGGCGCTGGCGCTGATCAGCTCGATCTCGATCTCCGGGTCCGCCCGCCGGGTGAGGGCCGCGAGATACTCGAGGCTCGGCGGCGCCACCGGCGTCCAGCCGAAGGGCAGCGGGGGAAAGATGATGCAGAGCTTCATGGAGAAGACCGGCTTTCAGGGATCAGCTAACAGCCATCAGCATTCAATTTGCAGCGATCAGCAAGCAGCGAAAAGAAAATCACGACCTATTTTCCTTTTTTCAACCTCGCACGTCTGATCTGATTAGTTAAACCATAGACTTCTTCCCGAGGC
>CAZTXN010000155.1:4547-6057 GCA_964617655.1 uncultured Nitrospiraceae bacterium
CGTTGAGATATGACGGCCGCTGGTCTCTGCCTCCTGATTGCTGATAGCTGCCCTTAATGCTCTATGCGGAAGCCACTATGGAACGTCTCGACCGTGAAGGGGATGCCCCAGTAGCTCACGATCATCACGACCAGGGCGATCAGGGCGTACCAGGCCAGCCGCCTGCCGCGCCAGCCGAGGGTGACCCGGAGGTGCAGATAGATCCCGTAGATCAGCCAGGAGACGAGGGACCAGACCTCCACGGGATCCCAGTTCCAGAACGTTCCCTTCACCTGGTCGGCCCAGAAGGCGCCGGAAACGATCATGAGCCCGCACATGATGAACCCGCCCGCGACGAACCGGTAGCTCAGGTTGTCCATTATCGGAAGCTCCGGAAGCCTCTCATAGACCCCGCTACGATACTTCTCCTTGAGCAGGTAGAGGAGCCCCAGGCCCGCGGCGACCAGCGCCGACCCGAACCCCGCGGCAGCGCCGATGATATGGGCCCAGATCCATCCGCTCTGCAGCGCCGGCGCGATCTGGTCCGCCGCTTCCTTGTAGAGCGACGCCGCCCAGCCCATGAGAATGAAGGCCACGGGCATGATCAGCACGCCGAGCGGCCGGACCTTGCGGTTGCTGAACTCGAAGACCAGGAAGATCAGCATGGCGGAGAAGATCCCGAAGCTCAGGGATTCGGCGATCGTGAAGAAGGGGCTGATGCCGGTCTCCCGCCAGCGCGAAACGATGAAGAAGACATGGGGGAGGTACCCGGCAAGAGCGGTATAGAGACCGGCGATAAAGAGCTTCTCATACTTCGAGATCATGCCGAAGATGTAGCAGCAGGCGCTCACCCAGTACAGCCCCACGGCGGTCCAGAGGAACACGAGATCGGTCTTCATAGGTCACCTCACACAGGAGTGATCAGCGGTCAGCGGACTACCAGTTGTTCCGCAGCATTCGCCCTGCAGCAGCCCAGCGGACAGTATATCGCTGCCGGGCAAAGGAACAGGCATGCCAAAGAAAAACCCCGCCCTTTCGGGCGGGGCATGCAGATCAGGATTGCAGGAATTTGACGCTAGTAGACACCCCCAGGACCGAGGGCGCCGCTATAGTTCTCGGTCCTGGCGCCCGGCCCGGTACCGCCGCAGAGTCCTCCTGCCATACCGGTGCACTGCGGCGTATAGTTCGTACCGCCGATATTCAAAGGCTGGTGGTTGGTCAGGTGGCTCGAATTTCGTATGAATCCTTCTACCGCAGTGAAAAAAGGCGCATCAATACAGCCGAAGTTGGGCGGAGAGACGTCGAATCCCCTGAACTCCGGCGAGTCGCCGGTCTTCAGAAGCGAGGCGACCCCCTGCGCACCCTGAGGTACAGGAGCACAGGACCCGGGGTCCTGTGCTCCCCTCTGCATGAAGGTCATCCGGTGATGCATGGCCGGCAGCCTCGTTATCAGTATGCCGACCAGACCGGCGTGAGCTTGAAGTGGCAGCTCAGGTTCGAGCAGGACTTCGGCGTTGTCGCCGACGACACG
>CAZTXN010000156.1:0-4348 GCA_964617655.1 uncultured Nitrospiraceae bacterium
CCCTCGACCTCCGCATTGCGAACGCGGCGCTCTCCCAGCTGAGCTACTCGCCCATCTTGATCAACAGGGCTATACTGTAATCCAGCAGGCCCTGTTTTGCAACAGAAAAGTGAGCAGTTACTGGTTCGACGTCCTGGCTCCTGGCTCCTGGCTTCTGGCTCCTGGCTTCTGTCTTTTTCTCTTCCGCCTCCTGCCTTATATCTCTTCCCCTTCAATTATTGACAAAAGCGCCTGTCTTCGCTATAGTGTGCAGGCTGTGTGACCAGCTTTCGAGGAAAGGAGAACCAGACCGTGCGCGAACGACAGAAGGAACTGCGCCGCAGGCGGAAACGGAAGGAAGAGAGCCTGCGCGCCAAGAGCAAGGCCGCAAAGGCCGAAGCAGCGGCCAAGAAGGGCAAATAGCCGGATGTTCTCGAGGCCTCTTATCGTCCTCACCGCGGTCCTCCTGCTCGCCGCCCTTGCCCTCTCCCCGGGCTGCGCGCCCCGGGTCGTTCCCGAGCCGCAGTGGGAGAAGGACGCCCGGGCGCTGCTCGATCATATCGAATCGCTCCACGGCAAGCGGCAGTACGACACGGCGGTCAGGGCGCTCGAGGACTTCTTCATCGGCTACCCGGGCAGCAGGTACCGCGACCGCGGCCTCCTGCTCTCCGGCGAGGTCCAGTTCACCCTCCGGAACTACGCGCGGGCGCTCAGCTACTACAAGGAACTGATCGAGAAGCATCCTGCCTCCACGCTGATCGCAGAGGCCAAGTACAAGCTCGGCCTCTGCTATTTCGAGCTGAAGGAATACGACCTCGCCATCGACAATCTCCATGACCGCTCGCGGATCACCGACCAGGGCAAGCTCCAGCGCATCGCCGAGACGCTCTCTGCCGCCTACCTCGCCCGGGGCCGGACGCTTCCGGCGGTCCGGGAGTTCGCCTGGCTCTCCCTGAACGCGGCGAACGAGAGGCAGCGGCCGGGATACCGCGACCGGGTGCGCGAGCTGGTGGAGACGAAGCTCACCGAGGATGAGCTGAAGGAGCTGGCCGCCGGGACGGCCTATCCGGCAGACCTCGCCACGCTCCGGCTGGGCTCCCTCCTGATCGAGCAGCGCCGCTTCCGCGCCGCCATCGGGCAGGCAGAGGACTTTCTGAAGCGCTTCCCGGTCCATGCCGAGCGGACGCGGGCCGAGATGCTGCTCGCCGAGGCCACGGCCAGGCTCTCGGCGCCGCGGTACACCCTGGGCGTGCTGGCGCCCCAGACCGGGCCGGCCGCGTTCTTCGGCGACCGGGTGCTGAAGGGCATCCAGCTCGCGGTCATGACCTACAACGTCCAGAACCCCGACAACCGCGTGGAGGTGGTGGTGAAGGACACCGAGGGATCGCCCGAGCGCGCCGCGGCGGCATTCGCCGAGCTCGCCGCCGGGGGGGTCTCGTCGGTCATCGGTCCGCTCCTTACCCGCGAGGTCGAGGCGCTCGTTCCCGCGCTGGGGCGCACGCCGGCGCCGGTCTTCACACCCACGGCCTCCGGCGCCGGACTGGCGGACCTGAGCCCCTGGATCTTCCGGAATGCGCTGACGAACGCCTCCCAGGCCGTTGCCGCTGCCCGGTACGCCCTCGGCCAGAAATACCGGAAGTTCGTCATTTTCCACCCCGACGACCCCTACGGACGGGACCTGACGCGCCACTTCGTGCAGGAGCTCGGCAAGAACGCCGAGATCATCGCGACCATCCCCTATCCGCCTGACGCGAACGACTTCGGCCCCTACATCCGGAAGCTGATCGAGATCGAGATGCGCTCGCTCAAGGTCCCGATCCCCGAGGACGACCAGGAGCGCAAGAAGCTCTTCCAGGCCTATGCGCCCTCCTTCGACGCCCTCTACCTGCCCGGGTACGCCGAGAAGGTCGGCCTTTTGATCCCGCAGCTTGCCTTCTACAACATCCGCGGCAAGGCCATGATCGGCTCGAACAACTGGCGCGGCCCGGACCTGCTGGAGCGCGCGGGGATCTATGCCGAGGGGGCGGTCTTCGTGGACGGGTTCTTCCCCGAGAGCGACGACCCGGCCATCCGGCCCGTCATCGACGCCTACCGCTCGGCCTACCAGGAAGAGCCGGACGTGCTGGCGGCCCAGGCCTACGACGCGGCTGCCATGCTGCTCCGGCTCCTGCGGGAGGGGAAGGAAACGCCGGCAGCGGTCCGCGACGGGCTTCTGGCTTTGCGCGACTTCCCCGGCATCTCCGGCATGACCTCCTTCATCGGGAGCGGCGAGGGCCGGAAGAAGCTCTTCCTGATCAGGATCGAGAACGGGAAGTTCGTGCGCGTCCTGCCGGAAGCGAACGGTGCGGAACCGTCATTACCCTTGACTTCCCCCCGGCCTATCAATTAGTATCAGTTTTCGCCGCGCCGACGATGCGCAAGCGCACCCTGCGGGGTACGACTGCCATCCCTGCATCCCCCGACGCGGCGGCAGCAGGTAGCCGCAGGCTTCAGCCTGCGCGATCCCCTTGTTTCGGCCTCATGGAAGAGCTCTCGACCATACAAAAGATCGCCGTCATGGCCATGCCGCTCGTCTTCGCCATCGTCTTCCACGAGGTGGCCCACGGGTGGGTCGCCTTCCGGCTCGGCGACCCCACTGCCAGGATGATGGGCCGCCTCACCCTGAACCCCATCCCGCACATCGACCTCATCGGCACCATCATCATGCCCCTTGCGCTCTTCTTCCTGACCGACGGCCGCATGATCTTCGGCTATGCCAAGCCCGTGCCGATCGATCCGAGGTACTTCAAGGACCCGAAGAAGGGCATGGCCCTCTCCGCCCTCTCCGGACCGGGCGTGAACATCGCCATGGCGGTGCTCTTCGCCTTCCTGCTGCGGGTCGTGCTCATGGGCCTGGAGGGCGCGGTGCCCGAGCCTGCCTGGAGCTGGTTCGCTGTTCCCGTCTCGCTCATGCTCGGCTACGGCATCATCATCAACGTGGTGCTGGCCGTGCTGAACCTGCTCCCCATCCCGCCGCTTGACGGCAGCCGGGTGGTCTACTGGCTCCTGCCGGAGCGGATGGCGGCGTCCTACTACCGGCTGGAGCCCTACGGCACCTTCATCCTCCTGGCGCTCATCATGTTCGGCGTCCTCGGCAGGATCATGGTCCCGATCATCCGGCCGCTGCTCCAGCTCCTGCTGGGGGACGGGGGATTCTGAGAATCAGGAGACAAAAGTCAGAATCCGGAAGTCAGCAGACAGCATTCAGAAAAAGTTCCGAAATGACTCTGCTTTATTTTACTACTTCTTGCACATGGCTCCTGTATTCTGACTCCTGACTCCTGTATTCTGGCTTCTGGCTCCTGGCTCCTGTATTCTGACTCCTGGCTCCTCTGCTACAGGTAAACGCGATGACAAAAAAGAAACGAGTACTGAGCGGCATGCAGCCCAGCGGGCTGCTCCATCTCGGCAACCTCATGGGCGCGCTGGACAACTGGCGCAGGCTCCAGGACGAGTACGAGTGCTACTACTTCATCGCCGACTGGCACGCCCTCACCACCCAGTACGCCGACACCTCGAAGATGCGCACCTTCGTGCATGAGATGGTCGTGGACTGGCTGGCGGCCGGGCTGGACCCCGAGCGCTCGGTGCTCTTCCAGCAGTCCCGGCTCCCGGAGCACGCGGTCCTGCATGTGCTCTTCTCGATGATCACGCCGCTGCCCTGGCTGGAGCGGGTCCCGACCTACAAGGAGAAGATGGAGCAGATCGATGACCGGGACCTCTATACCTACGGGTTCCTCGGCTATCCCGTGCTGCAGGCCGCCGACATCCTGATCTATGAGGCAGACCTTGTGCCCGTGGGCATCGACCAGCTTCCGCATCTGGAGCTGACGCGCGAGATCGGCCGCCGCTTCAACGCCTTCTACGGCAGCGTCCTGCCCGAGCCCCAGCCGCTCCTGACCGAGTATCCCAAGCTGCTCGGCACCGACGGCCGCAAGATGAGCAAGAGCTACAACAACTGCCTCTACCTCTCAGACTCGCCCGGGGAGATCACGAAGAAGGTCATGGCCATGGTGACGGACCCGCAGCGCGTCCGCCGCCAGGACCCCGGGAACCCCGACGTCTGCCCGCTCTTCACCCTCGACCGGATCTTCGCGCCCAGGGAATGGTGCGACCAGGTGAACGTCGAGTGCCGACGGGCGGGCATCGGCTGCGTGGACGACAAGAAGGAGCTCCTGAGGCATCTCCTCGCCTATCTCAAGCCCATCCAGGAGAAGCGGAAGGAGCTCGTTGCCAGCCCGAAGCAGGTGAACGAGATCATCGCCGCCGGGTCGGCAAAGGCCCGCGCCGTGGCGCAGAAGACTCTTGCCCGGGTGCAGGAGGCGATGAA
>CAZTXN010000156.1:4448-6044 GCA_964617655.1 uncultured Nitrospiraceae bacterium
CCCTGCATCCCGTGAGCGTATACCCCGCTCCGCCCAAATCCCTTGACTTTACTGGGGTTCTCCCCTATTATTCAGGCAGTTTCGGCCGGAGACCTCCCGCATGATCGCCACTCTTCAGGACATCCTCAGGGAATACCGCTCCGACATGGAGCGCATGGAGACCAGGATCCTTGAGAGCCTGGGCACCGACGTCCCGCTCATCCGGCAGGTCAGCAAATACATCCTCGGCGCCGGCGGCAAGCGCTTCCGCCCCCTGCTCCATCTCCTCTCGGCCCGCATCTGCGGCTACCGCGGCCATGACGCCGAGTATGTCATCGGCAGCGTGGTGGAGTTCATCCATACCGCCTCCCTCCTCCATGACGACGTGATCGACGAGGCCAAGGTGCGGCGGGGCCGCTCCTCCGCCAACTCCATCTGGGGCAACCAGGCCAGCATCCTGGTCGGCGACTATCTCTACTCCAAGGCCCTCTTCCACGGCGTCCGGCTGCGCGACCAGCGCGTCATGGACGTGCTCTCCGAGACGACCACCGCCATGTCGGAAGGCGAGGTGCTCCAGCTCGCGCAGGTCCAGAATCCCGATGTGACCGAGGCGGACTACCTCCGCATCGTGGAGTGCAAGACCGGCGTGCTCATCACCGCCGCCTGCCGGCTCGGCGCCGTCATCAGCAAGGCGCCGCTCTCCCAGGAGGACGCCCTGGCGGCCTACGGCCGGAAGCTCGGCCTCGCCTTCCAGATCACCGACGACACCCTGGACTACGCCGCGGACCAGCAGAAGTTCGGCAAGGCGCCGGGCAAGGACCTCGATGAGGGCAAGGTGACCCTTCCCCTCATCCATCTCCTGCGCTCTGCCGGGTCCGCGGAGCGCGAGGCCGTCCGGGCGATCCTGGCCGCCGGGACCGTGACCGCGGAGGACCTCGCCTACACGGTCAGGCTCATGGAGCAGCACGGGTCCGTCGGGACGGCGCTGCAGTTCGCCCGGTCCCTCGCCGGGGAGGCCAAGGCGGCGCTCGCGGTCTTTCCCGATTCACCGCACCGCCAGGCGCTCGCCGCGCTCGCTGACTACGTGGTCCAGCGGGAGCACTAGCGATGCACCCCCTGGTGCGGCTGGCAAAGGATGCGGTCGAGCGGCATGCCCGCGGAGAACAGGCCGCGCCGCTGCGCGACGAGGACCTCCCCGGCGAGACGCGCGGGCAGGCCGGCGTCTTCGTCTGCATCAAGGTGCGCGGCCGATTGCGCGGCTGCATCGGCACCTTCCAGCCCTGCGAGCCGGACATGGCCCGGGAGACGGTGCGGAACGCCGTCAGCGCCGCGTCCTCCGACCCCCGCTTCCCGCCGGTGCGGTCCGAGGAGCTCCCGGACCTGGAGTACACCGTGGACGTGCTGACCCCGCCCGAGCCGGCCGCCGGCCTCGCTGACCTGGACCCGAAGCGTTACGGCGTCATCGTCCAGGCAGGCGGACGACGGGGCCTGCTGCTTCCTGATCTCGAGGGCGTGGACACGCCGGAGCAGCAGGTCGCGATCGCCCGCCAGAAGGCCGGCATCGCGGCCGATGCGGCGGTCGAGATCTTCCGCTTCGAGGTGAAGCGGTACCGGTGA
>CAZTXN010000157.1:0-6022 GCA_964617655.1 uncultured Nitrospiraceae bacterium
CCGCCGCAAGGCCATCCTCGAGTCCGCCGAGGTCGTGTATGCCGCAGCGTGACATAAAATAGATCGAGCTTCTTGTTGAGTCTTGAGTCCCCCTCGTGAACGTTCCCCGGCCTGTCCTTAGAACCTGTCTCGTATAGATCCATAGCCTCCGTCCCTCCTTTAGAGTCATTCCCTTTCAGACGGGATCCGGTGTTCTCGGTTTGCTCCGGATACTCGCCCCCCAGTTATAAATCAGCCCATGGCGCCTGGTGTCACAGCGCGCAATGATGCATGGGAAGTTGTCAGACCAAATTATCTCTGCATTTCATTATGCGCCGGAGAGGGAGGTGGAGTAGGTTCTGCTTTGTCAGAAGCAGCTGCGAGTGGTCGAAGCTTGACGCGCTTCATTAGTCCTGGCAGACTCTGCGCCTATGGTGTTACAGAGCAGCAATGAACCATCGTGCAACAACGTGTGGCCATACCCTTAAAATACCCTGAGAAGAAAATCACTTGGCAGATCAATATGCTGCATAGCCTGATCAAGACAAAAACCAAGACCAATAAAAATTGTTCTTGCATGGATATATACTTCATGCTATTTTCGAGCCCCTTTGGCTGTTTGCAGAGGGTGTCGGGATAAATTAGGGATCGCTGCTGCGGCATGCTCTCGCCTGCGCGTTCAAGTCCTGCGGGATCGTGTCACTATCGCCGTTCATGCCCATTGGATTGAGAGCATCAGGAAATCGTTGAGCAGGACCAGCCGGGTACCGCACAAGGCCGGTCAGGACAGGACCGACAGCAGTAACGGTCCGCAACAGACAATAGAGACCACATGAGAACGCTGAAGCTCTTCAGGGGAGAAGGGGCTCATCGCGCAGGAGCGCGGACCGCTGCGGCCGGTCTGGCCGCGCTGCTGCTCTCCATGCTCTTTGCGACCGCCGTTCTTCCGCAGACCGGCGGCGCCACCCTCTTCGGGCCGAAGCGGTATGAGCGTCAGAAGGGCAGGCCCACGGTCTCTACCGATGCCTTCGACGGCTGCGGCGCTCCGGGAGCGCCGGCGACGCTCAGGGTCACGAACGGCGATTCCAGGAAGACCAGGATCAAGTCGGCCAGGATCTCCCTCAACGGCGATGTCATCGCCTCCGGCCGGGATTTCAAACAGAAGGTCCCCTCCTTCGAACGGCACGTCTTCCTCGCGGCGCGGAACGAACTGACCGTCATCCTGAAGAGCGGCCGCCACGGCTACTTCGAGAAGCTCGCGCAGTACGAGGCGAAGAAGTCCGATCTCGAAAAAGAACTCATCAAGCTCCGGAACCTGAAAGAACAGGCATCGTCCCTGTCCGGAGCCGGTTCCTCTCCGGGGATCGAGGCGATGCTTCGAGACGTTCGCGGTCTCAAGAGCTCTTTCCAGGACCATGATGAGCTGTTCAGCGCCATCGGCAGGGACCTCGACGACGACGAGAGCGTGAACGACGACAGCGATGATGATGATGAGGAGGATGGCGATGCAGGAGAGCTGGATGCCCGGTGGGCCGCCAGGGATCGCGACCTGCTCGATGATTCCCGAAGGACCATCTCCCAGACGGTCACGGAATGCCGGAAGGCGCGGGACGACCTGGATAAAACGACCAAGAGCAGGCGCGCCAAGGACCATGACAAGAAGCGCGACGATCTTGACGAACTGATCAAGCTGCTCAGGGAGCTCGACAAGGCTGTCGAGAAAGCGATCGAGAAGCTCGCGGAGATCGAGGACAAGATCGCCAGGCTCAGGAGCAGGGCGCCCTCGTTCATCATCGTCGAGGTCCTGGGCAGGGGCTGCGACGACACGCCGCCCGCGGTCACGAACCCCGAGCCCCCGGACCTGAGCCTCCTGGCGATCGCGGATCCCCTGATCGCCGCCCGGTACGCCGATGAACCCGGCGGCTCCGGCATTGATCCCGCATCCGCCAGGATCATCCTCGATGGAGCGGACAGAACCGCCCAGGCGTCCATCACCGACTCCGGCGTGAGCTACCAGCCGGCCTCCCTGCCCGAAGGCGGCCATACCGTCAGCGTGAGCGTCGCTGATCGGGCGAACAATGCCGCGACCCTCACCTGGAAGTTCACGACCGATACTGTCCCGCCGGAGATCAGCATTACCTCCCACCAGCACGGCCAGTATCTCAATACATCCTCCATCACCCTTTCCGGCACGGTCTCGGATCCGGCGCCCCGGAATCCCGGGCATGCCGCCAATCCGCTGACCGTCTCCCTGAACGGCCAGGCAGCGGAGGTCTCCGGCGCTGCCTTCAGTCTCGCCGGATTCGCCCTTCTTGAGGGCGCAAACACCATCACCGCCGCGGCGCGGGACGGGGCAGGGAACAGCGCATCGGCCGGCCTGACGCTCCACCTTGACACCGTTCCGCCGGAGGTCGCGGCCGTCGAACCTCTCGATGGAGCGCTGCTCAAGGACGGAGCCCCCCGGATCAGCGCTGCCTACCACGACGATCCCTCCGGCTCCGGCATCGAGAGCGCCAAGGTCCGGATCTTTGTGGACACCAGCGACGTCACCTCCCAGGCCCAGGTCAGCGCTTCCGGGGTCGTCTATACGCCCGCTGAGAAGCTTGCCGAGGGCGCCCATACCGTAACGGTCGCCGTCTTCGACCAGGCAGGCAACCAGGTCGAGCGGTCCTGGCAGTTCAGCACCGACACCATCGCGCCGGTCCCGACGGTCACCTCGCACCGGAGCGAGCAGTATCTCAATTCCGCGGCCATCACCCTCTCCGGCACGATCGACGATCCTTCGGCCGTGGTCCTGGTGAACGGGCGGTCCGCGGCGGTCTCCGGAAATACCTTCAGCCTGAGCGGCATGTCCCTGCTCGAGGGCTCGAATACCTTCACCGTCCTCGCGACCGACACCGCGGGAAATGCGGGAACGGCGTCCGTCACCCTCATCCTCGACACCCTCGCCCCGGCCATCACGATCACCGCGCCGATGAGCGGCGCGCAGGTGAACACCCCGGCCATCACGGTCTCCGGCACGGTCCAGGAGTTGAACCCCGACGGATTATGGGTGAACGGCATGGACGTGCCGCTCATCGAGGGCAGCTTCAGCCTCGCGAACGTGGCCCTGAGCGAAGGCGCAAACACCATCAACGTGACCGCCCGGGACCAGGCAGGCAATGACGCCACCGCAGCAATCACGCTCACGCTCGACACCATCGCTCCGAGCGTCACGATCGAGAGTCCGTCCGACGGCCTGCTTATCAAGGATCCCCAGGTCACGATCTCCGGCAGGGTGAGCGAATCCGATACCGCGGTCTCGATCAACGGCATCAGTGCGCTCGTGAGCGGCCTGGCCTATACGCTCCCGTCCTTCCCCCTGGCGGAAGGTCTCAACACGCTCCTGGCGACCGTTCGTGACCGGGCGGGAAACAGCGGCAGCGCGAGCAGCACCGTGTCCCTGGACAGCATCCCGCCCGCCCCGCCGGTCATCACGCCGCTCGCCTCGCCCGCGCCCACGCCCGTGATCACCGTGAGCGGCAGCGCCGAGGCCGGCTCCACGGTCAGGATCTACGCAGCCCCGGGACAGGCGGCATCCGCGCTCATCGGCACGGTGACCGCTGCCGGCCAGGGCGACTTCAGCCTGGCCGATGTCACCCTGGCCGAGGGGACCACGACCTTCACGGCCACGGCGACCGACGCCGCGGGCAATACCAGCGGCCTGTCGGCGCCGGTCCCGGTCGAGCGAGACACCACGCCGCCCGTGATCACCGTCACCAGCCCGGCCAGCAATTCCTTCACGAACCAGACGTCCATCGCCGTCACCGGTACGGTGGACGAACCGGTGGAGCTCAAGATCAACGGCGCGGTCGTGACCCTGAACGAACTGGCATTCACCCATACCGCGAGACTCTCCGGCGCCACCAACTTCATCGTGATCTCGGCGAAGGATCGTTCGAACAACAGCGCCACCGTCAACCTGGTGGTCTATCTCGACCAGGTCCCGCCCGCGGTAACGATCACCGCCCCCGCGGACGGGCTGCTCACCCGCACCTCGCCCCTTGCGGTCTCCGGCACGGTGAGCGAGACCAACACCACGGTGACCGTGAACGGTGCGCCTGCCGTCGTCTCGAACAAGAACTTCAGCCTGGCGGGCCTTGCGCTGGCCGCGGGGACGAACACCCTAACGGTCAGCGCCACGGACCGGGCAGGGAACATCGGCACGGCAAGCGTCGCCGTCGTCCTGGACACCCAGGCCCCGCTGGTCACGGTCTCGGCGCCCGCCGAGGCAGCGGCAGGATCGAGTGTCGTCATCTCCACCAGCGCCTCGGACGACCGGGGCCTGTCACACTCCGAGCTGAAGGTAAATGGGATCACGCTGTGGTCCGCTCCTGCCGGCGCGGAGCTCAGTGCCCAGGACTCCGTACGGTATTCACTCTCGCCTGATCTCGCCGACGGCACGACGCTCGCGGTGCAGGCAAGCGCGACGGATGCGGCAGGAAACATCGGAACGCACACGACCCAGATCCGGATCGCCGGCGGCCCCACCGGGCCGGGCTATCTCCAGGGAGAGGTGTATGACGATACGCGAGGCCTGAGGCTGGAAGGAGCAACAGCGGATCTTATTGCCACGGAGGGACACGGATCAACACGGATAGCAGCCAAAGAAGACGGCAGTTACTTCGAAGAAGTGCAGTCCGGCGGGTACATCGTCACGCTGTCCAAGCCCGGCTTTACCACGGTGGAACGGGCCGTTACCGTACGGCCGGAGAAGACGGCGCTCGCCCTGGACGCCCGGCTCACGCCGGTCAACGCTCAGCAGAACCTGATTGATTCCGCCGGGGGAAGTATAAAGATGTTGTACTCAGTACAGAGTACTCAGTACTTAGAACTGGATATTCCCGCTTATGCCCTGACCACACAAACGGACATTCGCGTAACCCCGATCAGCAACCAGGGTTTGGCTGGTTTGTTGCCTGCCGGCTGGTCGCCGATAGCGGTTGTTGATATAGCGAACCTAGGGTCAAGTAGCCAGGGTCAAGGGTCAAGTTCAAGCTCAGTACTCGGTACTCTGTACTTCAATTCACCAGCTACATTGAAAGTCCCGTTAGTGACAGGTCCCACCATCACCGCCTCATCACAGGTCGCGCTGGTATCTTACTCAACGAGCACCCATCAGTGGATCGTGCAGAATCCCGGCGTAGTGAGCAGCGACGGCGCCTACGTCACAGCAGCAATACCGTCAACCGGCCAGTACGCCTTTGTCCTGCCGGATTCTTCCACTCTTTCTGCGGCAGTTGGTTCACCGCTGTCCACTCCGAACTCCGAACTCGGAACTCCGAACTCATCGGCTCTGTACTCATCTGTTACAGCCACGGGCCGCGTCGTTCCTCCGGTCGCGCCTCCGTCGGTGGGCCTCAAAGCAGTGGGCGAGGTAATCCTCGGTTTCAACAGTTTAAGCGGTTTAAACGGAGCAAGCGGGGGACTTCCTTCCGGTCTTGTGGCGAACGCCCGGGTCACCGAGCGCTTCGACCTCCTGTCCACCGAGGTCGTGCTGCCGTCGGAGTATACCCAGGACCTGGTGCTGTATAAATATCCCTGTGGAACGAATTACAATTCGTACTCAGTACTCAGTACTCAGTACGGGGGTTCATTGAACTCTGAACTCGGAACTGTGAACTCAGGGAAAGTGGGAACCGCTTTCCCTGTTACCCCCTCAAGAGAATATACCATCGTCGATCTCATGAAAGGCAAGGTGGGTCTCGAGATCAGCCTCCGTCCGGGCGCGGAGAGCGCCGGCGCCATGGTGGGCTCGCAAGGCGCGCGGCTCCTGGACAAGGACGGCAACGTGCTCGCGATCTCCGAGAACAGCCTCACCAGGACCGTCCCGGTGGAGACCAGGACCGTTCCCGCGACCACGCTCACGGGCGTGGTGGGCCCGGACTTCACGCTGCTCCGTGCGGTGGAGGTGAACCTCGCCGGCCAGACCCTGGCCGCTTCGGCCGAGCTTGCGATCCCCGCGCCGGCCGGGACCAGCGCAACGCTGCCCATTGTCGTGGCC
>CAZTXN010000158.1:0-5948 GCA_964617655.1 uncultured Nitrospiraceae bacterium
CGCTCCGCCAGCTTCCGCACCTCGGCCGCCACCACGGCGAAGCCCTTGCCGTGCTCGCCCGCCCGGGCCGCCTCGATCGCCGCGTTCAGGGCCAGGAGGTTCGTCTGGCGGGCGATCTCCTCGATGATCGAGATCTTCCGGGCGATGTCCTTCATGGCCGTCACGGTCTGGGCGACCGCGGCGCCGCTCTCCTGCGCGTCAGCGGCCGACCGCAGGGCGATCTTCTCGGTCTGCAGGGCATTGTCCGCGTTCTGCCGTATCGTGGCGTTCATCTCCTCGATGGAGGATGACGCCTCCTCGGTCGAGGCGGCCTGCTCCGTGGAGCCCTGGGACATCTGCTGCGCACCTGCCGAGAGCTGCTGGCTTCCGAGCGCCACGTTGTCCGCGGCCGACTTCACGTCCGTGATCACCCTCCGGAGCCCCGTGACCATGGCGTTGAGCGACTCCGCGAGCCTGCCCATCTCGTCCTTCTGGCTGATCTCCAGCGTGCTGCGGAGGTCGCCGGCAGCCACCTGCGACGCAAAGGCCAGGCTCATCTGCACCGGCCGGACCACGCTCCGCGTCACCAGCAGCCCCAGGATGGAGCCCGCCAGGACCGCGATGACGGCCGCCGTGATCGTTGCCGTTCTCGTGGTCATCGCATGAACCAGCATCTCCTCCTCGGACAGGATATGCTCCCGGGAGATCTCGGCCATCCGCTTCAACAGACCCTGCACCCCGGCAAGATGCCCCAGCGTCTCGCTCTCGAACAAGCGCTGCGTCTCGTTCCCCCTGCCGCCGGTCTTCAGCTCCCGGATGCGCGCTGCAGATGCATGCAAGAGCCGGTGCGGCTCCTCGATGGAGAGGAGGGAGTCCCGCAGGACCGGCAGCATGGCCTCTGCCTCCTTCCGGCCGCTTCCGTAGAACCACTTGCCGAACCCGCATTGCGTATGGTCCAGCTGGACCGAGAGCTCCCGCGCCTCTTCGTTGTACACAAAGCGGCTCAGGTCCTGGGCCCACTTCAGATGGTCCACCTCCCGCTGGAGCAGCTCGCTGCGCAGCTTGTTCCCGCCCGCCACCGCCAGTCCGTCCTTCATGATCTCGGTGATCCCGCTCACGACCATCACCGAGACAAAGGCCAGGGAGAGCACCACCACCCCGATCGCAACCAGTATTTTCCTGCCGAGCTTCACATTTTTCCACTTGGCCATAGTGCACCTCCTGCACCAATGTGAAATAATTAGTGTAATTAAAACTATAGCATTACATTTTGTCAAGCAATATTTTTGGTAAAAAACTATTATTAAAGTCATCGCAGGAACGAAACTCATAACACCTTGATTTTACAATATAATATTCTGTTAAGATACTGTCAAGACCCTTGCATTTTGCTGCCATCTATTGCTACACCCGGCCAGTTTGCCAAGCGCTTCATCCGGGATGCTCCTCTTGCTGTCGTGTTCAGTGGAAAGAAAATGAAGCCGGCGGTAGCCGTATCCCCGAAAAATACCCTGCCCCGGGTATTGCAGAACCTTGCAGGCTCCGTGATAATCAGACCGTTCCCGAACGCCCTCAAGTTTTCACGGAGTTCACTCATGGTCAAGGTCCCTGGAAAGTTCTTCCCGGTTACGCTGCCGGACAGCCCGGATTTCCCCTACCGGTTCTTCTGCAAGCTCTTCGAGGACATGATCGTCAGGAGCGTCTGCCTCCTCCGGCGGAGCGAACTGAACGACCGGAAGCGGTTCTCCTGCCAGGGCTGCAGCAAGGACCGCCTGCTGAACGCCATGCGCGACCGCAGGCGTACGCTCACCATGCGGCGCTGATCTCTTCCCGGCCGTCATCTCGCCCTGGAAACAGGAAGGGCCGGACATCCTGTCCGGCCCGGCAGTTCACCCCACACGCACTGGTTCAGCACCTGTCACTGCTTCAGCCGCTCCCTGCTTCCAGCAGGCTGAAGACCCGCTCAACGGCGTCCTCCGCATCCCGGGCAGCCTCGACCCCCCTGATCTCCCGGGTCCCCAGGCCCACCACCGGCCTGCCCATCTTGAGCGCAAAGGCGAGCTCCGAGAGGGTCCCGTACTCTCCCCCGACTGCGATCACCGCGTCGCAGGTCGCGGCATACTGCAGGACCGAGAGGCGGTTCCTGTCCGAATGGATCGCCAGGTTGGCCGCGTTCCGGTGGACGAAGACGTCGCCCGGCAGGAGCCCGATGATCTCGTTGGCCGGCACGCGGCTGCCGGCGCACCCGATCCACATGTACTCCGGCGTCTGCTGCTTCTCGAGCCGCCGGAAGAACCCGGGCCGCTGCTGCTCGATGCCCGCTGCCCAGGCGCGGTTGTTCTCGATCAGATGTTCCAGTCCGTTCATCTCGCGCTCCTCGTTCATGGTTGCGCTCTTTCCCTGGTCCGCGTAACGACATCCCCGGTATAGTACATTTCGCGCTGCCGTGCGAACGATGATCGAGGAGAGCGCCTGGACCGCATCCGTTCACCGCGGCACCGGACGGGCGCGGAAGACCGGGCTGCATCACCCCAGGCTCTTCGAGACCACCTCGTAGACGTCCTTCGAAAGCTTCGGCGCCCGCAGGACGCGCTCGAGCTGCTCCTGCATCAGCCCCCGCCGCCGCTCCTCGTACCGCTTCCAGAGCGTGAACGCCGTGACCAGCCGCGCCGCGATCTGCGGGTTCAACGGATCGATGGCGAGCACCTGGTCCGCCACGAAGGCGTACCCTTCCCCTCCCGGGTCATGGAACCGGTCCGCGTTCCCGGCGAAGGCACCGATGAGCGACCGGACCTTGTTCGGGTTCCGGAGCGTGAAGACCGGGTGGCCCGTCAGCCGCTTCACGCGCTCCAGGGTGTCCGGCAGGCGGGAGCCTGCCTGGATCGCCAGCCACTTGTCCATCACCAGCGGGTCGTCCTTCCACTGCTCCTGGAACGACGCCAGCGCCCCGTCGCGCTCAGGCCATTCGCTGTTCGCCAGGTTCACGAGCGCGGCCACGCGGTCCGTCATGTTGTCCGCGCTCCGGAACTGGGCCGTGCAGAGCTCCCGCACCCCGGCATCATCCAGCTCGGTCAGGTAGGACAGGCAGGTGTTCCGCAGGCTGCGGCGGCCCATGGAGGCCTGGTCGGTCCGGTAGGGCCGGTCCGGCCCGTTGGCGCGGTAGACGCCGAGCAGCAGCTCCCGGTGCTCCCGGGCGAGGCCGCGGCGCGCGGTCTCGCAGGCCTCATGCACCGCCGCCGGGTCGATCACCTCCAGGAAGTCCGCAAGGTAGTTCTCCGCCGGGAGCGCCAGGGCAAAAGCCTGGAACATCCGGTCCTCCATCTGTGCGGCCAGGACCGCGCCGAATGCCTGCGAGAACCGCGCGTCCGGGGCCGGGGGACGCCCCTGCCGGCGGTCCTCCACCATGCGCAGCAGCATCGCGACGGCGAGCTGCTGCCCTGCATCCCACCGGTTTAAGGGATCAGGGTCATGGGCCATCAGGAAGACCCGCTCATCCTCCGTGAGGTCCGTCCGGACCTTGACCGGCGCGGAGAAGCCCCTCAGAATTGAGGGCACGGGCTCCTCGGGGATGCCGGTGAAGACGAAGGACTGCTCTGCCTCGCGCAGCTGCAGGACGACTGTACGACCGGCATCCTCACCCCCCCTAACCCCCCCCTTGGCAAGGGGGGGGATGGGGGGGTATTCCCCGCGTCCCCGCGTCTCCGTGTCTGCCTTGCTGGTCCCCATTTCCCCTTGAAGGTGTAAGAGTATTTCTTTTCCAGCCCTGTCGAGCAGCCCGACCGCGACCGGCATATGGAACGGCCGCTTCACCTGCCGGCCCGGCGTGGGCGGGCAGGTCTGGCGGAGGGTAAGGCGGAAGGTCCGGGCCGCAGGGTCGTAGGACCGGGAGACGGCCAGCTCCGGCGTGCCGGCCTGGGAGTACCAGAGCCGGAACTGCGCGAGGTCCTCGCCGCTCGCGTCCTCGAGCGCCTTGACGAAGTCGTCGGTGGTGACCGCCTGGCCGTCGTGGCGGGCGAAGTAGAGGTCCGTTCCCTTCCGGAACCGCTCCGGCCCCAGGAGCGCGCGGAGCATCCGGATCACCTCGGCGCCCTTGTTGTAGACCGTGACCGTATAGAAATTGTTGATCTCCACGTAGGCGTCCGGCCGCACGGGGTGGGCCAGGGGGCCCGCGTCCTCCCGGAACTGGTGGGTGCGCAGGATGTTCACGTCGCTGATGCGCTTCACGCCCGGCGAGGTCTCCGCCTCCATGAACTGCTGGTCCCGGAAGACCGTGAACCCCTCCTTGAGCGAGAGCTGGAACCAGTCCCGGCAGGTCACCCGGTCGCCGGACCAGTTGTGGAAGTACTCATGCGCCACCACGCCCAGGATGCCGTTGTAGTCGCCGTCCGTGGCGGTCGCGGGGTCCGCCAGCACGTACTTGGAGTTGAAGATGTTCAGGCCCTTGTTCTCCATGGCGCCCATGTTGAAGTCGTCGGTCGCCACGATCATGAAGCGGTCCAGGTCGTACTCCCTGCCGTAGGCCTCCTCGTCCCAGGCCATGGCCCGTTTGAGCGATGCCATGGCATGGCCGCACCGGTCCCGGTTGTGGTGCTGGACGTAGATCTGCAGGTCCGCCTTCCTGCCCGAGCGGGTCGTGAAGACGTCCTCCACGCGGGCGAGGTCCCCGGCCACGAGGGCGAAGAGGTAGGCGGGCTTCGGAAAGGGGTCATGCCACTTGGCGAAGTGCCGTCCGCCCTCCAGGTCCCCGCGCCCGATGAGGTTCCCGTTGGAGAGCAGCACCGGGAACCGCTTCTTGTCCGCGATGATCGTGGTGAGGAAGCGGGCCATCACGTCCGGCCGGTCGGGATACCAGGTGATCCTGCGGAAGCCCTCGGCCTCGCACTGGGTGCAGAACATCCTCGACGCGAAGTAGAGGCCCGACAGCTCGGTGTTGGCCGCTGGGTCGATCTCGGTCTCGATCTCGAGGACGAACCGGTCGGCCACGGGGATGAGCGTCATCGTCTCGTCCTCGATGCGGTAGTCGCGCTCGGTCAGCGCCTGGCCGTCCATCAGGACCGACCGCAGCTTCAGGTCGCGGCCCTGGAGCACGAAGGGCGGGAACCCCTCCGTCGCGCCGCTGCTCCGGACCACGGTCAGCAGCGAGCTTACCACCGTCCGCGTCTCGCTCAGGTCGAACTGGAGGTTCACCGTCTCGACCCGGTAGTCGGGCGGCCGGTAGTCCTTCAGAAAGGTGGTGGCAGGCGCTGCGGCGGGGTCGTGAAAATGCATGATCGAACCTCACTCAAATGCCGGGGGTGGAATGAGCAGGAAGGCTCTTCAGGGTACGGCATCGAACTTCATCACTTCAAAGTGTCCGTCAAAGGTGAATGCCATGTCCAGTTTCAGCCGCTGCATGACAGCGAAGCTGGTGCAGTCGGTATAGCTGAAATCCTTAAACTTGAGAAAGATGTCCCACGCCCGATTCTCGTCATCCCCGTTCACCGCGATGATCGTCACCAGGCGGCTGTCTTTCAATCTCTGTCCGAATTCCGCTGCCGCCTGCCGGCCGAGGCGCGCACGAAGAAGCGTAATTGTTTCATCAAACACAAAATTGGTCGTTACGATCGGGAAGGTGTTCTTTTGGAGGAATTGCGTCGCGTTCAGGTGGTCGGGATCCTTTTTGTCCGTCAGGGCGTACCACGCCCCGGTGTCCGCAAAAAGCCGCTTCATGACCGCTTTTTCCGCTTACCATACAGATAACGGTCATGCTCTCGTGCGACCGACGAACCGTCGCCTGAGCCCAGGCCAACAATTCCATACAGGGGGTCGCGAGAGCCCTTCCCTGCGGGTGCAGCGAATTTCTCCGTCAACAGATCGCGAATGATGCTCGACAGGCTCTTCCGCTTCCTCCGCGACAGGTCCCGCAGTATCTGATATTGCCAGTCCTCAAGCGATATTTGCGTCCTATGCTTTGCCGTGTCCATGCCCCA
>CAZTXN010000159.1:0-5851 GCA_964617655.1 uncultured Nitrospiraceae bacterium
CAGGAGGGAGCCCGACCTGCGCGAGATCGCCCCGGGCCACAAGGCGCGGTGCTGGTTGTACTTCGATTAGAGCAAGGCAAACCTTGCCACAGAGGCACTGAGGCACGGAGGAAGTCCAAGGCGAATTGGACACGGATAGAGACGGAAGAACACGGACAACGAAATGAATGATAAGGCTATTGACAGGATGACAGGATACGGGGGCGGATCTTATGGCCGGTTAGGGTCCGGAGCTTAACGGATCTGGAGCTTATCGGATCTGTATCCTGTAGATTCTGTCAAAGAAATTCTCGCAGCATTTTGCTCTCTGCTTCTGCAGCGAAAGAAAGGACAGATGCCCAAGACCATCCTTGAAGTCCAGGACCTGAAGAAGCACTTCTCCCACCGCCGCGGGCTGTTCTCCGCCGGCCGGGGCGAGCCGCGGTCCATCCCCGCGGTGGACGGCGTGAGCTTCTATCTCAAGGAGAACGAGACCGTGGGGCTCGTGGGCGAGTCGGGCTGCGGCAAGACGACCATCGGCAGAACCATCCTGCGGCTCGAACGGCCGACCTCCGGCAGGATCCTCTTCGACGGCCGGGACATCACCGCGCTCTCGACCGATGCGCTCCGCGGGCTGCGCGGCAGGATGCAGATGATCTTCCAGGACCTGGACGCGGCGCTGAACCCGAAGATGCGCATCGGCGAGATCCTGGCCGAGGCGCTCGCGGTCCATCACCGGCTGACGGACGCGGAGACCGGCCGCAGGATCGGCGAGCTGCTGGAGATGGTGAGCCTGAAGAAGAGCAAGCTCGCCAATTTCCCGCACGAGCTGTCAGGCGGGGAGAAGCGCAGGGTGGGCGTTGCGCGCGTCCTTTCCGTGGGCGCCCAGTTCATCGTGGCGGACGAGCCCACGAGCGCCCTCGACGTCTCGATCCAGGCGCAGGTGGTGAACCTCCTCCGGGACCTGCAGAAGCGGCTCGGCCTCTCCTACCTCTTCATCTCCCATGACCTGCGCGTCGTGGAGCTGGTGAGCCACAAGGTGGCGGTGATGTATCTCGGCAGGATCGTCGAGATGGGCATGGCCGAGCACATCGCCCGGCGCGCGCACCACCCCTATACCCATATCCTGTGGTCGTCTCTCACGGAGAAGCAGAGCAGGGAGGCAGCGGCCAGGGCCGGGAGCGTGCAGGCGGGCCGGTGGGGGGTGTTCGATTTCGAGCGTCCGTCCGCGGGCTGCCGGTTCGCGCCGCGCTGCCCGGTCTATGCGGAGAAGGGCGGGCCTGAGATCTGCACGGACCCGGCGAGCGAGCCGCAGCTGGCCGAGATCACGGACGGCCACCGGGTGGCGTGCCACTTCCCGTTATGAGAACCTCTTCACCACCAGGCACGGAGATACCGAGGAAGTCAAAGTCCTCGAACCGGCGCAAAGAGCGTGAGGGTGCAAAATCCAACCATATCATTATCATTGTTCTCAAGCCGTCCTCGCGTCCCTCGCGTCTTGGCGGTGAGAATGACTTTTCTCTGTGCCTCTGTGTCCCTTCTGTGGCGAAGCCTGTTGTCGTTCAGAGCTTCGCGATGACCGTCAGGGCCTTCGGGACGATCTCGATCTCCAGGACCGACGTATCCCCCGTGTAGACCTCCCCGTCCACATGCACCGGTATCGGCGCGGCGCTCTCCACCCGGACCGTCCGTGCCGTGGTCATGGAGGCGTAGCGCGGCGCCCGGTCGAGGGTCCCGCCGAAGACCTTCGGCAGGTGCCAGAGCAGGGACGGCACGCTGATGGGCCGGACCAGGGTCGCGTCCAGCAGCCCGTCATCGAGCTTCGCATGGGGCGTCAGCCGGAACCCGCCGCCGCAGGCGGTGCCGTTGCCGATGGTGAGCAGAAAGAGGTCCTGCGTCGTCCGCGCGCCGTCGAGCGTGACCGTGAGCGGCACGGCGTCATAGGTCCCCAGGGTCCTGGCGAGGGCGGCCAGGTAGCGCAGGAGGCCGCTCGCGGGCCAGCGGAGCCCGTGGCTCGCGCGGTTCACCGCGGCGTCGAAGCCGATGCCCACGACGTTCACGAAGCAGAGACCGTTCACCTTCCCCGCGTCGATGACCCTCGTGCGTCCGGCCAGGAGCAGTTCGATGGCCGCGCCGGTCTCGGCCGGGATGCCGAGGGTACGAACGAGGTCGTTGCCCGAGCCGGCGGGGATGACGCCGACGGGCTTTTCACAGCCGAGCATGCTGCCGGCGATCTCGTGGATCGTCCCGTCGCCGCCCACGGCGACGATGGCGTCGAAGCCGTCGCAGGACCGTGCGGCGATCTCCGCGGCCTGCTTCGGCGCGGTGGTGAACTCCAGGTCGAAGGGGACGCCCCTGCGGCCGAGCAGGTCCACGGCCCGGGCGGCGACCGCCCGGGTCCTTCCTCCGCCGGATGCGGGGTTGGCGATGAGCTTGTAGCGTTTCATGCTGTCCGCATTATAGTGTTCCCGGGGCGGGGAAGTCAACGAAAGGCAGCGTTCCGGCAGGGGACAGCGGTGCTGCTGACGGGCAGGGAGGTGCAAGAAAAAAGCCCCGGGAGTCGCCTCCCGGGGCCGTGCAAGGTCCTGTTCGTTGCTCTAGCTTGCCTCGATCGTGAATTTGCCGTCCTTCTCGATCTCGATCTTGTTGTTCAGGAACTTCACATTGTAGCCCTTTTCCTTCAGCTTGTGGTAGGCCATCTCGGCGCGCACGCCGGTGGAGCAGTGCAGGACGACGAGCTTGTCCTTCGGGATCTCGGCCAGGCGGTCGAGGATCTCCTCGTCCGGGACGAGCAGGGCGCCCTTGATCATGCCGGCATTCGCTTCATCGCGGTTCCGCACGTCGAGGATCAGCGCATTCGCCGGCTGCTCGGCCGCGATCTTCTTGAACTCATCAACGGCGATCGAGCCCGGCCGCGGCTTGGGAACATAGACAATGGCCGTGGCGAGCTTGCCGGTCTCGACGGGGTTGTTCGCGGCCTTCCAGGCATCGAACCCGCCGATGATCACGTTGACCATGGGATAGCCGGCCGTGACCAGCGCCTTGGCAGCGGCCCTGGCGTCATCGCCTCCGGACTGGTCGTAGAGCATGATGGGAGGCTTCTTCTTCTTCGGCGGGAACTTGTCGAGGCTCTTGGCCACCTCGGCGGCGGGCATGGTCACCGCGCCCTTGATGAAGCCCTTTTCGGCCTCAGCGGCGGTCCGCACATCGACCAGCACGTGCGGCAGGTCCCTCTCGATCCATCCTTCCTTCAGCTGCTTCGCATTGATGACGGTGAAGTTCCTCTGCGTCCAGGCCGGGATGCCTTCATGATACACTTTGACATTGGTGTAACCGAGCTTCTCCGCCCGACTGGCGGAGTTGGGGCTCATCGCTCAGGTCTCGCCCTGGCAGTAGTAGATGATCAGCGCATCCTTTTCTTGCGGCAGCTTGTCCACCATCTTTTCAAAGGCAACGAAGGGGATGTTGATGGCCGTCGGAATGAGACCCTCCGTCGCCTTCAGGGGCGGCCGCGAGTCGATCAGGGTGTACTTCCCCTTCTGGGGGCCGAGGGCAACGAGCTTCTCCACCTCCGAGGTGCTCATGAGCTTCTCCGGAGCTACCTGGACGGGCGGCTTTGCCGCCACGAGGGTGGCGAACTTCTTGCCGTCCTTCTCGGTGAACTCGATCCGGACCTCTTTGCCCTTGGAGATCGAACGCAGGGGCTCCTCGGGATGCTCCGCATCGACGTTCGCGACCTTCAGGGTCGCTTTATCAAAGCGGATCACCTCGGAAACATCGTCGATCTTGATCTGGATGGACTGGGTCTTGTAGGCCACGCCTTCGAAGTTGCCGCGAAGGCTGCCTGCCTGGGCCGTGTGACAGTTGCCGCAGATCTTGGCCATGGTCGCCTTTGCCGGCGCCGCCGGCGGGGCCGGTGCTGCGGCGGGCTTGGCCGCGGGCGCGGTCTGGCAGGCAGCGGCGGTCATCGCGAGACCGGCTGCCAGGACCAGCGCCATGCTGAATTTCTTCTGTACCAGCATTACGCTCCTCCTTTTTCCTTGTGTGCAAGCGTTTATGGGTCCTCTTCCCTATGCTGCTGTTCCCCGCGGACCATTCCCTGGTCCGCGTCATCCCTCCTTTCCCCCTAAAGTGAGAGTGCGATGAATCCGGGCAGTCAACGCAGGAAATATAGGTCATATTATAATTATAAATTTACCCATAATCAACAGAAATTGAAACTTTGCAATTCCCCTGACCGCGGTGAAAACCCGGGAAAAGCGGCGAGAAAGGCCTTGACAGCAGGGGACTTATCTTTTATTATTCGTATTCTTTGCCGGCCAGGGACCGTTCATGTTCGATGCATTGACAGGCAAGCTGGAGCAGGTCTTCCGCAGGCTCCGCGGCCGCGGCATCCTCAAGGAAGAGGATGTCAGGGAGGCGCTGCGCGAAGTGCGCATGGCGCTCCTTGAGGCTGACGTACACTTCAAGGTCGTCAAGGACTTCATCGGCAGGGTCCAGCCGCGGGCCGCGGGTCAGGAGATCCTGACGAGCCTGACGCCGGGCCAGCAGGTCGTTAAGATCGTCCATGAGGAACTGGTCACCCTCCTGGGCGGTACGCAGGCGAAACTGCATCTTGCGCCGAACCCGCCTACGGTGGTCATGATGGTCGGCCTGCAGGGCTCGGGCAAGACCACCACGGCCGGCAAGCTGGCGAGGAACTTCAAGAAGGACGGCAGGAAGGTGCTGCTCGTTCCGGCGGACACCCGCCGGCCCGCCGCGGTCGAGCAGCTCAGGACCCTGGCGAAGCAGGTCGGGGTGGACGCCTTCGCCTCCGAAGCCGCGGACCCCGTGGCCATCTGCCGGGAGGCCCGGGCGTACGCCGAGCGGTCGCTCTTCGAGGTCGTGATCCTGGACACCGCCGGCCGGCTCCAGATCGACGAGCCGCTCATGGAGGAGCTCCGGCAGATCAAGGCCGCCGTGAAGCCCCAGGAGGTCCTGTTCGTCGCCGACGCGATGACCGGCCAGGAGGCCGTGAACATCGCCGAGACGTTCAACAAGGACGTCGGGTTCGACGGCGTGGTGCTGACCAAGATGGACGGCGACGCCCGGGGCGGCGCGGCCCTCTCGGTCAGGGCAGTCACGGGGAAGCCGCTCAAGTTCGCGGGCATGGGCGAGAAGCTCGACGCCCTGGAGCCGTTCTTTCCGGACCGCATGGCCTCGCGCATCCTCGGGATGGGCGATGTCCTGACGCTGATCGAGAAGGCGCAGGAAACGGTCTCCCGGGAGGAGGCCGAGCAGCTCGCCCGGAAGCTGCGGAAGAGCGAGTTCACGCTCGAGGACTTCCGGGACCAGCTCCGGCAGGTGCGCAAGATGGGCTCGCTCGAGTCGCTCCTCGGCATGATCCCCGGCATGAACAAGCTGAAGGTCGGGGACGCCGAGATGCAGCAGGGCGAGAAGGAGATGAAGCGCGTCGATGCCATCATCAGCTCCATGACCTCCCGGGAGCGGATGAACCATACGATCATCAACGGCAGCCGGCGGGCGCGCATCGCGAAAGGCAGCGGGACCCAGGTTCAGGACGTGAACCGCCTCCTGAAGCAGTTCGCCGAGATGCAGAAGATGATGAAGGCGATGAAGGGCGGCAAGATGAAGAACATCGGCCGGATGCTCGGCGGCATGAGGTAGAGAGAAGCACCAAATAACAAGCACCAAATAACAAGCGCCAAACAACAAATAAGATCCAAATCTCAAAGTGCTCATACGCCGCACGTAATTTGGCTCTTGGAATTTGGACGTTATTTGTGATTTGGAACTTGTCTTTTGGAATTTCGTGACGAAAGAGGTGAGCACATGGCAGTGAGGATCAGACTGAAGCGGATGGGCGCCCACA
>CAZTXN010000160.1:0-5805 GCA_964617655.1 uncultured Nitrospiraceae bacterium
CCGGGGTCAGCGGCGCGGCTAATGGCAAGAAGCTGGGGAAAATCAAGGTCGGCAGTAATGATGATGCGGCCCTCCCGGCGGGCAGCTTGAATAATAAGGTAATCCTTGGAGTTGTGGAGGCCGACGGCCGAAGCATGGGCCGCGTCATGGCCGTTCTCATTCAGCCAGGCGGCGAGCCGTGGTGAAAGCGGCATATCGACGAGGAACCTCATGCAAACTCCATGATCTCCTCATCGGCAAAGGCCGCTGCATACGCCAGGGCCTCGTCGATATCCTGAGGTTCGAGATAGGGATATGCCTGAAGGATGGTTTCTTTCGTCTCTCCTGCGGACAACAGCCCAAGAATACGGGAGACCGGGAATCGCAACCCCCGTATGCAGGGCTTCCCGAAAAAGACCTCGGGATCAACGGTGATCCTGGTGAACTTCATTTTGGCACCTCCCGTCCGAAGCGCTCACCTCTTGCCCTACTATACCAAATCGCCATAAAGAAATGCAACGAACCGGGATGCTACTTCCCCGTCGTCACCTTTACCGTCTCTTCGAAGAACTCCGCCGCCTGCTGCGATGCGGCTCCGGTTTTAGTGTCCGTGATCGTGATCCCCCGCGTCCGGATCGCCAGGTCATGGGCTTCCGTCCTGACCTGGTAGACCCCGCCCCGGGTTTGCGTGCTGATCTCGCCCAGCGGCGCGGTGCTCGCGAAAACGAGGATGTTCTCCTCCCCGAAGGGCGGGCTGACCTCCAGCTCGAAACCGTCGCCGCCTGAGGGAATCTCGTAGACCGTGCCGCCGTTGAAGTAGTTCCCGCTCCGGTGCGGGTTCGGGAGAAGCTGGACCATCTCACCGGACGCGTCCCGGTAGACCACCCGGGCGTAGAAGGGCTTGTTCCCCTTGATATAGACCTTCACCTTCTCGCCCGCCTTGTAAGCCTTCCGGTCGGTCCAGGCCTTGACCGAGAGCGGGGCCGACGGGTCGTCGGCAGCAGCAGGCGCCTGCTTCGCCAGCGCCTCCATGGCAGCCCTGTTCGGGATGACCTCGGCCTTGATCGTGAGCTTCAGGCAGTCGCCGGAATTGGGATCTTTGTACCAGTCCTTGGACAGCTCCTGGATGAGCTTCACCTCGGCATGGGCATAGGCGGCCAGCAGGTCCTTCTCGAGCAGAAAGTTCTTGACCTCTGACTCGCTCTTCAGGTAGGTCGAGACCTGCTCCACCGCCTTCTGCTTGGCCTCCAGCAGCGCAGCCTGCCCGGTCTGCTTGCGCGACCGGTCGTCGCCCATGCAGGCCGTGCCGTCGGCATCGACGATCGTGGACTGCCCGGCAAACGCCGCGGTCGTGCTGAGCATCAGTGAGAAAAGGGTGTAGACGATGCGGATGAACATACAGGGCCTCCATCGCGCCGGAATCCGGCTGGGGATCAGGGAGCCAACCGCCTCAGAGTATTGCAGAAATCTCCATCACGGGCAAGGGATTTTTCACACTGCCCGGGCCGGGCAGCGGCTCCCCGCCCGATAAATACGGCCAATAAAAGACCCGCCCCGGATGCTCCCGGAGCGGGTCTCTTGGTTCTTCGTCTCTTGTCTCTCGTCACTCATCTCTCATCACTCGTCTCTCGTCTCTCGTCCCTGCCCTACGCCTACTCCTCCCCCTCATCCTCTTCCCGGTCGTTCGGCGACGGCACCCTGATCCCCAGGTCCCTGATCTTCTTCCGGAGCGTGTTCCGGTTGATGCCGAGCAGGTTCGCGGCCCGCACCTGGTTCCCCTCGGTCTTCCTGAGCACCAGGGTGATGAGCGGCTTCTCCACGCGCTGGATCACCATGTCGTGGATGTCGCCCCGCTCCAGCCCGCCGAGCCGGTCCACGAGGTCGGCAAGCTTCTCCTCCAGGAAGTTCTCGAAGGAGATCGTGACGCCCTTGCCGGGCGAGAAGACCTGCGGCGGCAGCGCGTCGGGAAAGATCTTGTCTCCCTGGGAGAGGGTCACGGCGCGCTGGACCGCGTTCTCGAGCTCCCGGACGTTCCCCGGCCAGTCGTAGGCGCGCAGGACCTTCCGCGTCTCGGGGGTCAGCGTCCTGCGCATACCGCCGAGGCCGGCCTGGTGCTTCTGGAGGAAGTGCTCGGCCAGCGGCAGAATGTCGTCCTTGCGCTTGCGGAGCGGGGGGATGTTGATCTGGATGACGTTCAAACGGTAGAAGAGGTCCTCGCGGAACCGCTCGCCGCGCACCATCTTCTCGAGGTTGTGGTGCGTCGCGGCGATGACCCGCACGTCGGTGCGGATCGGCTCGGCGCCGCCCACGCGCTCGAACTCCTTTTCCTGCAGCACCCGCAGCAGCTTGCCCTGGAGCGGCAGGCTCATGTCCCCGATCTCGTCCAGGAAGAGCGTGCCGCCGCCCGCGGCCTCGAACTTCCCGATCTTGCGGCCCACCGCGCCGGTGAAGGCCCCCTTCTCGTGGCCGAAAAGCTCGCTCTCCAGGAGCTCGGAGGGGATCGCCGCGGAGTTCACGGCCACGAAAGGGCGACCCGCGCGCCTGCTGTGATAATGGATCGCCCGGGCGACCAGCTCCTTGCCCGTGCCGCTCTCGCCGTGGACCAGCACCGTGGCGTCGCTCTCGGCAACGCGGCCGATGGTCTTGTAGATCTCCTGCATGGACGGCGTTGCGCCTACCAGCCCGCCCTCATACTTCTCGCGCACCTCGGCCCGGAGCGTGTCCACCTCGCGGGAGAGGCGGCGCATGTCCAGCGCCTTCTTTACCAGGATGGCCACCTCGTCGAGGTCGAAGGGCTTGGTGATGTAGTCGTAGGCCCCTCGCCGCATGGCCTCGATGGCGTTCTGCATCGTGGCCTGGGCCGTCATGATGATCACCGCCGCGTCCCGCCCCTCCCGCCGGATGCGGTCGAGCGCGTCCAGACCGCTCATGCCGGGCATGCGGATGTCCATCAGCACCAGGTCGATCGAACCGTCCTGAAGCGCCCGGAAGGCCTCCCGGGCGTCCTGCGCCAGCACGGCCGCGAGGCCCTCCTTCTCCAGGGCCTTCTTCAGCACCCAGCGGACGCTCTCGTCGTCGTCGACGATCAGAATTCGGTCGGTCATCTGCTTTCCTGGCAACTTTCCACCGCAGTATCCGCATCACGGCTGATCCTGTCATGGCATTGCGGATTGCGGATTTCGGATTGCGGAATGCAGAACAGGCAATTGACCATATCACTTCCTCTTTGCCGTTCTGATGGAAGATACCGCGATCGCAAGGAGTTCATTTGCTTCGGCCATCAGGTCCTTCAACCGGCCGGCATCAACAAGTTTTGCGTCGACCAGCAGTTCCATCCAGAAGAGCGCTTCATCTGCCTCTTCTTCCACGATCCCCATTTTGGAGATGAAATCAGCAGTTGACCTCGCTCGACAGGCAGGTCGATAGTTTGCCGCAACAGAAGTTCCTGAGCGCAACAATTGCCGTCCGACGACATCCGCGGTCCGTCCTTTTGGAAGGGCTTCCGTCAGCCCGATGATGCGCAGGGCAAAGGACTTCGTTCTATCCTTCAACTCGGAAGGCTTCATCATTATTCTTCAGCTCTTACTCCGCAATCCGAAATCCGCATTCCGCAATCGTTTCACGCAGCCAGCGGCAGATAGACGCTGAAGGTCGTGCCGGCGCCTTCCTGGCTCTCGACGCGGATGGTGCCGAGGTGCTCCTGCACGATCTGGTAGGAGAGCGCAAGCCCCAGGCCCACCCCGCGGTCCTTGGTGGTGAAGAAGGGAGCGAAGATCTCCTCCAGGTGCTCCGGCCTGATGCCCGCGCCGGTGTCCGCGATCTTCACCACCATCAGGCGGTGCTTCCGGTCGTCCGCCTGGACGCTCGTGAAGAGGTCCGACATGCGCGTCGCCACGGTCAGCCGGCCGCCGGAAGGCATGGCCTCCACGGCGTTCCGCAGGATGTTCAGGAAGACCTGCAGGAGCTGGTCCTGGTTCCCGAGCACGTCGGGCAGGCTCGGATCGTACTCCCGCGAGAGCACCACGCTGTTCCCGCGCGCCGTCTCCTCCTGCAGCAGCAGCGCCCGGTCGAGCATGGCATGCACGTTGAACGGCAGGAACTCCTGGGCCTTCAGCCGCGTGAAGTCCAGGATCCCCTCCAGCACCCGGTTCAGGCGGTCGGCCTCCTTCACGATCACGTCGAGGTACTCGCCCAGCCCCGTCCCGGCAGCTGCGGGCAGCTCGGCGCGCATGAGCTGGGCCGCGCCCCGGATGCCCACGAGGGGGTTCTTGATCTCATGGGCGATGCCCGCGGCGATCTGGCCGATCGCGGCCAGCCGGTCGGCCCGGCGCATGCGCTCCTTCAGGTCCCGGACGCCGGACTGATCACGGATGGCAAGGATCACTCCGGTCGGCGCACTGCCCGGATCAGCAAGCACCGTGGTCACCAGGGAAACGGGAAGCGGATGACCGTGCCTCACCGCCAGCGTGGTCTCGTAATCGGAATAGGACCGCCCCGACCCGAGCGTCTTCTCGATCTGCGTCAGCACCGCCGGGTTCTCGGCAAGGACCGCCGCGGCGTCCCGTCCGATCGCATCACCCGCCATCATGCCGGTCATCTCCTCGGCCGCCCGGTTCCAGACGATGATCCTGCCCGCGCGGTCGATGACCGCCACGCCGTCCACGATGGCGTCCAGGATCTCCGCCGTATATCCCCTGCTCCGCTGCGTCACGTCCGGCATGACCTATTGTTAGCACAACGCCGTTGAGTATTCAAGCCTATTCATGGTATAGTCCGGTTCGATTGCGGATTGACGATTGCGGAATGCTGATCGAACAGCAACGGCCCTGAACCGGCCCGTCTTGACCTGTTCCGCAATCCGAAATCCGCAATCCGAAATCCTATGTTCGATCTCCGCCTGCTCTTCGTCGCCGTGGTCTGGGGCATCAACTTCTCGGTGGTGAAGTACGCCCTGGCGCACTTCCATCCCCTGAGCTTCACCGTGGTGCGCTTCTCCCTCGCGGCGCTCTTTCTCCTGGCCCTCCTGGCCGCGTCCCGGGAGCCCTGGGCCGTCGACCGCAGGGACCGGGCCGCCTTCGTCCGGCTCGGGTTCCTCGGCATCGCGGTCTACAATATCTTCTTCATGCTCGGCCTGAAGCACACCACGGCCTCCCATTCCGCGCTCTTCATCTCCCTCTCCCCTCTCGCCGCGGCCCTGATCCAGGCGGCGACCGGCCGCGAGCGCATCACCCTGCCTGCCGTAGGGGGGCTCATCCTCGCCTTCGGCGGCGTGGTCCTGATCATCAGGAGCCAGTTCGGCGGGTTCAGCTTCACCTCGGACCTCTTCCTCGGCGACCTGCTGACGCTCTGCGGCGCCTTCACCTGGGCCCTCTACACCATCATGGCCCGGCCGCTGCTCGAGCGGTACTCGTCGCTCAAGGTGATGGCCTACAACATGGCAGCCGGGACGCTCCTGCTGCTGCCCCTCAGCCTGCCTGACCTTCTGCGGCAGTCCTGGACCGCGGTCCCCCCGGCCTCCTGGCTCGCGCTGGCCTTCACGGCCTTCATCTCCGCGGGCATCGCCTTCAGCCTCTGGTACCAGGGCGTGAAGCGCATCGGCGTCACCCGGACCATGGTCTACCACTACCTCATGCCCTTCGCCGCCGTGCTCTTTGCCGCCTTCTTCCTGCAGGAGCGGATCACCGGCCGGATGATCGCCGGCGGCATCGCGGTCCTTTCCGGCGTGGCCATCGTACAGCGCAGCAGGACCGGATGAAATTCTTCTCCCTGCGCTGGAATTAAGCAATGCCCGTGCCACGGATATTCCCCTTTTCGGGTCGTTATAAC
>CAZTXN010000161.1:0-3829 GCA_964617655.1 uncultured Nitrospiraceae bacterium
TCCTCTCAAGCACGGTCAAAATAGTGAGAATTTGAACGCAACTGCGGAACTTGGGCTAACGGTTCCCGTCATCAGGGTCCATAGAGGACTTGCACCTCCAAGTGAATGCGCCCTGCCGGGCGCACATGACAAGGCCGGACAGGACTCAGCGTCCTGTCCGGCCGGGATGGGCCTGCTCGAAGGGGCGTTTTACTTCGGCTGGGGCAGTTCGAGGGGCGTGACGCTGTTCTGCTGCTGAGCGGTCAGTTTCTCCAGCACGAAGAGCAGCTGGCCCTCCTGCACCGTCTCGTTCAGTTTTACGCAGACCTCGGTGATCTGGCCGTCGAAGGGCGCCAGGATGGCGTTCTCCATCTTCATGGCCTCGAGGTTCGCGATCTCCTCTCCCTTGTGCACGATGTCGCCGGCCTTGACCGGACCGCGCGCCGGGTTGCCGATGCGCCAGAGGTTGCCGTTGATCTGCGCGCCGATGTCGGCCGGCCCGCGCGCCATGCGGATCTCGGTCTTCTTCGCCCGGGGCGTCACCACGGTGTAGACCCGCGTCTTGTTGTTCATGCGCATCACCACATGGATGATGCCCTCGTGCTCGGCGCCGATGGAGAGCAGCTCGATGGTGTACGGCTTGCCCCAGAGATCGAAGTCCACCTTGTCGCCGGGCTTCTGCAGGCCCTGCCGCCAGACGTCCGTCGGCAGCACCAGGGGCGCCTGGCCGTACTTCTCGACGAACTGGAACATGTCCAGCGCGTCCTTGGGATGCATGAGGAAAAGGACGAACTCCTCCTCCGACGGCTCACGCCCAAGTCCGTCGACCAGCGCCTTCCGGAGCTTCGCCAGGTCGTCGTTCTCGAGGGCGTCGAGCGGCGAGAGCTCCTTCCGCTCTTGCAGTCGCTGCTGCCACTCCTCGCCGAAGGTGCTGCGATAGACCCAGTCGGCAGGCCACCCCATCGGAAGCTTCCCGTAGCCGCCGAGCAGGAGGTTCTTGAAGTCCCCGGGCGCAGTGCGGAAGAGCTGGAGCAGCTCCTCCTGCTCCGGCCCCTCCATGGCCGTCAGGTCCTGTTCCTTCTCGTTCACGAACTTCTCGAGCAGGGCTATCACATGCTTCACGCCCGCGGCGCCGCGCTCCTTCGCGTACCGGTTTACGATGCCGCTGCAGGTGACCCAGGTGATCTGCGACCCGGGCGTCACGTCGAAGTACCGGATGATCCGGTTGTAGAGCGCCATCACCTGCAGGATGTCCGGCATGAGATGGAGGAACCCGCCGTTCGCCGCCTGCTCGAAGGAGCTCGGGAAGGCGCCTCCGGGCATCCGGTGGCGGATGACCGTATGGTCATATCCCTTGAAAGGCGACTCGGCCCACTCGTAGTGGCCGATCCAGTTCCGCACCTCCTGGACCGCGGCCTCCGCTGCCGTCCGGTCGATGTTCACCGGGATGCCGGACTCCTCGAGGTAGGCCTGCAGGCCGAGAATGGGGGCCTGGCCGTAGAACCGCGTGATCGAGTCCTCCTGGACATCAACGATCTTGGCTCCCGCCCGGGCCGCCGCGAGCAGCGCCGGCATGGCGAGACCGTCGGTGGAGTGGCGGTGGTACTGGACCACCAGCTCGGGATAGGCCTGCTTGATGGCGTCCACGAGGCTCCGGATGCGCTGCGGGCTCCCGACGCCCGCCATGTCCTTGATGCAGAGGATGATCTCGTCCACACCGCCGCAGAGAGAGACGATCTCCCGGACCACGTCCAGGTAGTACTCGTTCGTGGTCCAGTCTGCCTGGGTGAACGAGATGGCGGGCTGGAAGAGCCGCTGCCGCTTCATGACCACCTCGGCCACGGCGCGCATGTTCCGGATGTCGTTCAGGAAGGAGAAGCACCGCCAGACATCGATGTCCACCTTTGCAACGACGTGCTCGATCACGTTCTTGGGATAGGGCCGGTACCCCCAGAGGTTCGTCTCCCGGATGAGCGTCTGGAGCATCACGTTCGGCATGAGCGAGCGGAACGTCTTGATCTCCTCGAACGGGCTCTCCCGCCGGTTCATGACGCCCACGTGCCACTTCGCCCCGCCGTGGCATTCGGCGCTGAAGAGCCCCATCCGGTCGTAGTGGGGCGTCAGCGTCCGCAGGTCATAGAGCCGGTGCCGGTTCTTGTAGTCCGACTGGCCTGCGTCGCGCATGCCCGTGGAGGTCAGGAATACGCCCGTGGCGCCCCGCACGGTCCTGACGATGTCCGCCGGTCTCGTCCCCGGCCTGATGAACAGTGTCTCGCTCATGGCTTCCTCACATCCATTTCTGGGGTCCCAGCGCCGAGATCTCCGCGACATAGCGCGCGATCTTGAGCACTTCGTCCTCGCTGCTCATCTCGGGGAACATGGAGATCAGCTCGTTCATATGCTCCTCGATGAACCGGGTGGAGAATTCCCCGGCCATGAAGGCGGGATGGCGGATGATCGAGAGCAGGAGCGGCGCGAGGGTCTTGATCCCCTCGACCCGGAGGTTCCGGCTGATCGACCGGTCCATGACGCGGATCGCGTCCTCCCGGTCCGCGCCGGCGGTCATCAGCAGCATGAAGAGCGAATCATAGTACGGCGGGATGTCGCCGCCCTCGTAGACGCCCGAGGAGACCCGGACGCCCGGCCCCATGGGGACCTGGAGCCGGGTGATCGTGCCGAAGGACGGGCTGAAGGTGCGCGGGTCCTCGGCGTTCAGCCGGACCTCGAGGGCCCACCGGTTCGGCCGGATGTCCGCCTGCTTGAACGGGAGCTTCCTGCCCATGGCCACGTCCATCATGATGCTGACGATGTCCACGCCCGTGATGAGCTCCGTGATGCCGTGCTCCACCTGGAGGCGGGTGTTCACCTCGAGGAAATAGAACTTGCGCGTCGCGGAATCGAAGATGAACTCGACGGTCCCCGCCGTGGTATAGCCGATCTCGCGCATCAGCCGCGTGGCGGTAAAGCAGATCTCCTGCCGCAGCCCGTCATCGAGCGTGGGTGAGGGCGCCTCCTCGATGATCTTCTGGTTCCGCCGCTGGATCGTGCATTCCCGCTCATAGAGATGCCGCACGTTGCCGTGGTTGTCCGCCACCACCTGCACCTCGATGTGCCGGCCGCGCTCGATGTACTTCTCGACCAGGATGGTCTCGGAGCCGAAGGACTTCTTCGCCTCGGACCGCGCCTGGGCGAAGGCCCGGTCCATCTCTCCGTCGCTCTCGACCTTCACCATGCCCTTGCCGCCGCCGCCCGCAGAGGCCTTGATGATGATCGGGAAGGAGACCTTCTCGTCGCGCATCCATTTCCTGATCTGCTGGACGTCCGTCACGTCGCTGACGCCCGGGATGGTCGGCACGTTCGCCTTCTGGGCGAGCGCCTTGGCCTGGATCTTATCGCCCATCTTGCGGATCACGTCCGGCGGCGGGCCGATCCAGGTGAGTCCCGCGTCGATCACCTTCCGGGCGAAGTCCTCGTTCTCGGCGAGGAAGCCCCAGCCCGGATGGACCGCGTCGGAGCCGCTGGCCAGAGCCGCGTCGATCATCTTGTCCATGTTCAGGTAGGACTCGATGGGAGGGGCCTCGCCGATATGGACCGCCGTGTCGGCCATAAAGACATGATGCGCCAGGCGGTCCGGCGTGCTGTAGACGGCCGTGGTCGGGACCTTCCGGTCCCTGCATGTGTGCATGATCCGGACCGCCGGTACGCCGCGGTTCGCGATCAGCACCTTCTGTATCGTTCTGCTCATGGGAGCTCCTCGTTCGGGCCCGGGGCCCGCATTCGCCCTCGGAAGGGAGCGTACATTATTTTCGAAACTCGCCGATTTGTCAAGGATTTGTTTCGGCAGGAGAAA
>CAZTXN010000161.1:3929-5769 GCA_964617655.1 uncultured Nitrospiraceae bacterium
AGATCGGCGCGGTCTGCAACGAGCTCGGGATCAAGATCACGGCCTGCCGGCTCGGCTGCTTCTGACCGCCTAGGGCAGGCCCCGCTGGTCCGTGGCCGGCGGTGCGGGCATGCCGCATCCCTCGCTGTAGCTCATGACGATGTTCTTGCCCGCCGCCTTGGCGTGGTAGAGCGCGATGTCGGCCTCGTTGATCAGCTCGGTGATGGACTTCTCGGAGTCCTCGCCCATGCAGGACACGCCCAGGCTGATGGTGACCTTCTCGTCAGGATGGTTCAGCTTGACCGTGAAGGGATACTCCTCGACCGCATGGCGGAGGCGTTCCGCGACCGCCATGGCCTCGGACAGGGTCGTCTCGGTCAGGAGCACCGAGAACTCCTCACCGCCGTAGCGGAAGCAGATGTCGGTGCTGTCCGTGCGGCAGGCCGAGCGGATCAGGGGGCCCATCTGGGCGATCAGCCGGCTCCCTTCCAGATGGCCGAACCGGTCGTTGATCCGCTTGAAGTCATCGATGTCGACCATGACAAATGAGAACTCCCTGCCGGTGCGCACCCGCCTCCGCAGCTCCTCCGTCAGCTTCTCCATCAGCACGCGGTAGTTCAGCAGGCCGGTGAGGTCGTCCACCCGGGAGAGCTCGAGGGTCTTGCGGAAGAGCTCGGCCTTCTCGAACCCGGCGGAGATGAGGGGCGAGAGGGTCCGGAGGGTGTCCAGGTCCTCCAGGGCGAAAGCGCCGCGCTCGCTGTGGCTGAACCCCATCACGCCGATCACCCGGGTCTCGCTCTTGAGGGCGATGCCGAGATAGCTTCCCGGCCGCCGGGCCTCCTCGGCAAAATGCAGGAACCCGTCGTACAGGGCCGCATCCTGCAGGAAGACCGGCTCGCCCGTGGCCGCGATCGTGCCCGGCGCGCCGTTGTCGTAGTACACGAAGCCGAGCGCGGCGTTCAGGAAGAGCGGGCCGGTGGTGTAGAAGGGCTCCAGCCCGGTCATGTCCTTCCTGACGATATAGACCGAGGCGTCCTCGAAGCGGATCTCCTTGTTGATCACCGCCACGATCTTCTTCATGAGATCGAAGGGCTCGGTCTCCGAGGCGATCATGCGGCCCACCTCGTAGAACAGGTGGTTCTCGGTCAGCTTGCGGTGGAACAGGGCTTTGTAGTCCCGGGTTTGGGACGCCTGGGCCGCCGACCCCCTTCCGCCGGAGCGGACCTTCCGGCCGGTCGCCTTCTTCCTTGTGCTCTTCCCGGAAGCCTTGCCCTTCTTCTTTCCCGTGGTCATGCGGCGCACCCGCACCCCTTCCCCGCGGACCTCAGGCCGGGCCGGCGGAACATGGAGGAAGTATACCACAGAAAATATTGTTTTATAAAGAAAAAGTACATCGTTGTCGTCGTCAGGCTGCCTGTGTGCGGGGCTGCCACTGGAAGACCAGCTTCCGGTCCCGGGCGTCCACAACGACCCGGCTTCCCTCCCGCACCTCGCCCGCGAGGATGCGTGCCGCCAGGGGGTTCAGGACATCGCGCTGGATGACCCGCTTGAGCGGACGGGCGCCGTAGACCAGGTCGAACCCTTCCTCAGCCAGGAACTGCCGCGCCGCATCGGTCAGCTCGATCTCCACCTTCCGGTCAGCGAGCCGGCCGCGGACGAGGGCCACCTGGATCTCCACGATGCGCTTCAGGACATCGGCATCCAGCGGATGGAAGATGACCGTGTCGTCCACGCGGTTCAGGAACTCGGGCCGGAAATGCTGTCGCATGGCCTCGGTCACGCGCCTCCGCATCTCCTGCTCGTCGCCCTGATACTCCTGAATGAACTGGCTGCCGATGTTCGAGGTCATGATGACCACCGT
>CAZTXN010000162.1:0-5739 GCA_964617655.1 uncultured Nitrospiraceae bacterium
ATAGCTGTTTCTCCCCGCTCGCCCGTGCGTATCCGGACCACCTCTTCCACCGGGGTGATGAATATCTTGCCGTCGCCGATGCGGCCGGTCTTGGCGGCGGTCTCGATGGTCTCGAGGATCTTCGGGACGAGTCCGTCGGCGGCGATGATCTCGAGCTTCACCTTGGGCAGGAAGTCGACCACGTATTCCGCGCCGCGGTAGAGCTCCGTATGCCCCTTCTGCCTGCCGAAGCCCTTCACCTCGGTCACCGTGATGCCCTGGACGCCGATCGCGTTCAGGGCGTCCTTCACCTCGTCGAGCTTGAACGGCTTGATGATCGCCTCGATCTTCTTCATGTCCTGCGTGCCTCCCGTTACAGGGAATGAGATAGCAATTCCGGTGCTAGAATGGAAGATGCGGTATTTCAAGGCATTGCGCTGCTGATGGACAGGCGTTCCTGCCCGCATAACAGGCAGCCGCCTAAGAAAAAGGCAGGGATGACTATTTCTTGGCCTTCTTGGGCTTGGTCTTCTCCTCGCGTTCGATGCGGGCGCCCTCCTCGAGGAACTTGAAGGATATCTCCTTCTCGATGTCCTCCTTGATGGACTCGAGCGAGACGAAATCCCCCTGCTGGAGCTCCCGGAGCTTCGTTGCCACATCCTGATAGGCGGGATCGAGATTGTAGACCTTCTGGAGTTCCTCCAGCGCCGACTGGGTGTTCCCGGTGCCCTGGTAAGCGAGCCCCAGGTCATAGTGCATGCCCACCCGCTCCTCGCTCGCCTCGCCGAAGCTGTAGGAGTAGCCCAGGGCGTTCTGGATCTCGGTGATGGCGGTCTCGTAGTCGCCCTTCTCCAGGTAGCAGAGCCCGAGCATGTACCGGCTCTGGATGAACTTGGGCTCCCCTTCGTTCGTCATGTTGAACTCGGAGACCGCGTCGTCCAGCAGCCCCATCTCGCGGTAGGCCACGCCCAGGTTGTAGTGCGTGTCCTCGTCCTCCTTCTTCTCGTGCTCCTCGACGCCCTTCTTGAACTCCTCGAAGATCTCATCGATGCTCTGCTCATGCAGCGAGGCGGGGGCGGTGGGCGAGGATGCGCCAAGCTCGTCCTTCAGTTCCGCGGCAAGGTCGAAGAAGTCCGCCTCGTCCCGCTCCTGGGCCGTCGGGGCGCTGCGGGCGGCGGGCGGTCCGCCGTCCAGGTCGTCCGCGATCCCCGCAAAGGACTCCTCCCGATCCGCGGGTCCGCCGTGGCCCAGCTCCGCCGCCACGTCCGCAAAGGACTCCTCCGCCTCCTCCGGCGCCGGCGGGGCTCCCTTCCGCTGGTCCGATATCTCGCGCATGAGCGACCGGACCGAGTCCACGTCAGACCGGGTAACCTTGTCCTCCGCTGTCGGACCTGACTCGACCAGCCGCTCGAGCCCCTCCACCGCCTCGGTCAGGCGGGAGAACTCATTGACATCCTCCGCCTCCCGCGTGATCTCCACGATCCGCTCCATGGCCGTGCGATCACCGGGGCGCAGCTCCAGCAGCCGTTCATAAGACCTGCGGGCCTCGTCGAAGAGCCCCTGCTGGAAATAGAACTCCGCTTCCGCCCGGATCTCCTCGATCTCGGCCTCCGAAACCGCGGGCGTCCTGCGGACGGGCGGAGCAGGCTCCAGTTCCTCCTCGGGCTCCTCCTCTGCGGGCGGCACATACCGGCGCGGGGCCGCGGCCTTCGCCGGCGGTTCCTCGGCCTCGGTCTCGAAGTCCTCGAGAGCGGCGGGCGCGTCGAGCTCGATCTCCGGCACGGAGAGCTCCGGGACCTCGTCGAGATCCTCGATGGCCTCGGGCTCCTCGATCATCTCGATGGCTTCCGGCGCCTCGGCCTCTTCCTCCTCGGCCATGCCGAGCTTCGCCATGATCTGGCGGTTGCCGGGCGCGAGCTCGAGCGCCGAGCGAAGCACCTCCTGGCTCTCATTCTGCCTGCCGCGCCGCTCATGCAGCTCGGCCAGCATCAGGGCCTGGATCACTGCCTTGTCGCTCTTCTTCTGCTCGCGGTAGAGGTCGAGCAGCATGGCGCGCACGCGGGGGACATCGGGGAACCGCTGCACGATCCCCTCGAGCTGCTCCACGGCCTTCGGACCGAGGCCGTACTTGATCAGCACCTCCACCTCCGCCAGGGCGCCGGCGACCGCGGGGTCTTCCTGTTCGGCGGCGGGCGCCGGGGGGGGCGGGGGTGTTGCCGCGGGTGCGCCGACAGGGAGCGGCACCTCGATCTCGGGCAGAGACAGATCCCCGAGAACCGCCTCCCCGCCGCCCAGGTCGGCAGGCTCGGCCGCAGCAGCCGACCCGGCCAGGCCCTCGAGCTTCTCCTTCGCCTCCGCGAGGTCCGGCGCGAGCACCAGCGCCCGGTTCAACACCTCCCGGGCGTCATCCATCCCGCCGCGCTCGATCAGGGCCTCGGCCGCCTGCACCAGCTCCTTCGCACCGTCCCTGGCCCGGCCGTGCTTCCCGAAGAGGTCGGCCAGGGCTGCTGCCGCGGCAGGCGGGTCATGGGTGACCGCGATGAGCCCCTTCAGCACCTCGGCGGCGCCGCTGAAGTCCATGCTCTCAGCCTTCTGCTCCGCGATGGCCGCGGCCTCGGTCAGCGCCCGGTCGTAGTCCTTCTTCTCGATCAGCAGCCGGAGGATCTTCTCCTGCAGGTCCTGGCGCGACGGGTCCTGTTCCAGCTGCTTGCGGTAGACCTCCTCGGCATCGCCCGCCCGGTCCGCCTTCTCGAGGACCTCCAGGTAGAGGTTCATCAGCTCCTCGTTCCCCGGATCGGCCTCGAAGGCGCGCTTCAGCGACTTGCGCGCCTCGTCCAGCTTGCCTTCCTTGTAGTAGACGACGCCGGCCTTATGGTAGACCGCCTTGTTCGTCTTGTCGAGCTCCAGGACCTTCTCGAACATCTTGCGCGCGTCCTGCAGCTCGTCCTTGGCGATATGCTGGTCCGCGGCGGCGAGATAGGCCTGCACCGCCTCGGTCTGCATGCCCTCCTTGGCATACATCCCGGCGAGCTTCACCCGGAACGCGACGTTCGCCGGGTTGAGGTCGGCCATCTTCTGGTAGATGCCGAGGGCCTCCGCCTTCTTGTTCAGCTTGTTGTAGTGGTCCGCGACGTGCTTGTAGTTCTCGAGGGCGTTCCCGGTGAGGCCCTTCTCGGCGTTCATGTCGCCGAGGGCGAGGTGGACCTGGACCTGGTTGTTGTCGATGTTCAGGACCTTCTTGTAGAGCGCGATGGCCTTGGAGGTGAACCCGTCGGCGGCGAGAAGGTCGGCGGCGCGCTTGTACGCCTCTACCGCGTCGGTCTTGGCGTTCTTCTTGAGACAGAGGTCGCCGATGGTGTTGAAGATGTTCGCGTCGTCCGGCGCCTCCTTCGCGAGCTTCCGCCATTCGGCAATGGCCTTGTCGAACTGGCCCTTGCTCGCGAACTTCTGCGCTTCCTTGACGACGCTGTTCCTGTCCACGGCCATAGCGAAGTAAAATACCATAGGAGCACGGAGGGAGTCAACACTCTTTCAGCCGAAACACCCATCTTTTCCTTGATTTTTCAAGGCAATCGTGGTACATATGCCTCCCATGGCCATCCGGGAGATAAAAAAGTACCCTGACCCCGTGCTCCGCACCAGGACGAGGCGCGTCGAGGCGATCGACGAGCAGGTCCTGAGGCTCATCGAGGACATGGCCGAGACCATGTATGCCGCGCCGGGCGTCGGTCTGGCCGCGAACCAGGTCGGCGTGCCGCTCCAGATCGCCGTGATCGACGTGAGCGTCGGCGAGGAAGAGCCGAAGAAGCGGCGGCTCGTGGTCCTGATCAATCCCGAGATGGTCTCGATGGAGGGGGCCGTCGTCGCCGAGGAAGGCTGCCTCAGCGTCCCCGAGTTTTCGGAGAAGGTGAAGCGGGCGGCGAGGGTCAGGGTCCGCGCCCAGGACCGCGAGGGCCGGTCCTTCGAGCTCGAGGCAGAGGGGCTGATGGCCAAGGCGCTGCAGCACGAGATCGACCACCTGCACGGCGTCGTCTTCATCGACCGCCTGAGCGCCCTGAAGCGGAACATCTTCCGCAGGAAGCTGCGGAAGGTCCTGGCGGAAACAGCCTGACGGCAAGCGCCGAATTACAAATGACAAATCCCAAATAACAACCAATTTCAAATAGCCGCGTTTCGGTCCATATGGGATGTGGTGATTGGAATTTGGAGCTTATTTGGGATTTGTTATTTCGTGATTGGGATTTCTCGCTATGCGCATCGTCTACTTCGGCACCCCGGTCTTCGCCGTGCCGCCGCTCGAGGCGCTGCTGGCTGCCGGCCATGAGCTCGCCGGTGTCGTGACGCGGACCGACAAGCCGGCCGGACGGGGCCGGGTCCTCACGCCCCCGCCGGTCAAGGTCGCCGCGGAGCGGGCGGGACTTCCCGTGCTCCAGCCGCGCCGCATCCGGGAGCCGGAGAGCGTCGCCGCGGTCCGGAAGCTGGCAGCCGAGGCCATCGTGGTAGCGGCCTATGGACAGATCCTTCCGCGGGAGCTGCTGACGTTCCCGAAGCACGGCTGCATCAATATCCATGCCTCGCTCCTGCCTGCCTACCGCGGGGCGGCGCCGGTGAACTGGGCCATCATCAACGGCGATGACCGGACCGGCATCACGATCATGCAGATGGACGAGGGCATGGACACCGGCGCCATCCTGCTCCAGGAGAGCATCCCGATCGCTCCGGACGATACGGCCGGCGCCCTGGCCGGGAAGCTCTCCCGGCTCGGCAGCAGGCTGATCGTGGAGGCCCTGGACCGGCTGGCCCGCGGCGCGCTCCCGGCCGCGCCGCAGGACGGGCGGCAGGCATCGCTCGCGCCGCTCCTCCGGAAGGAGGACGGCCGCCTCGACTGGACCCTGACCGCGGACGAGCTCCATCGCCGGGTGCGGGGCCTCTCGCCCTGGCCGGGCGCCTTCAGCCGTCTCGACGGGAAGCTCGTGCGGCTGCTCGAGACCGCGGTCCTGCCGGGCGACATGGAACCGGGCGTGCTCGCTCTCCGGGGCGCGGACCAGCTCGTCGCCGGGACCGGCAGCAGGCTCCTCCGCATCATCACGCTCCAGCCCGAGGGAAAGCGGCCCATGACCGCGGAGGAGTTCCTCCGGGGCCACCGGGATGTAGCGGGAAGTAAATTTGACACAAGCGCCAAATCCCAAGCATCAAATCACAAATAAGCTCCAAGGATCAACATCCCAGAATTCTCCTGTTTCGGTTATTGGACCTTGCGGCTTGAAACTTATTTGTGTATTGAGATTTGTCATTTGAAATTTAACGGGATATGTCCGAACCCAGGAAGCGCATCTTCATCGGCCTCATCGTCTTCACCGTCCTCCTGATCACGGCGGTCACGGTGGGGCTCTACCTCATCCCCTACGTGGGGCTCCGGAACATCCACCCCCTGGCGCCCACGGTCGTCTGCGCCGCCATGGGGACGCTCATCGGCGCCCTCGTCCTCGGCGTCTCGCTCCTGGTCCTGACCATCGTCCGCGGCCGCGAGGTCTTCGGCGCCGCGCGGCTCCGCGGCATCGTCATCGAGATCCTCTTCCCGATCATGATCGTCGTGGGCAAGCTCCTGGGCATCCCGAAGGAGAAGGTGCAGCAGTCCTTCGTGGAGGTGAACAACCTCCTGGTGCGGGCCAAGCTGAGCGGCAGCCGGACCGACCGGGTCCTGCTGCTCATGCCGCACTGCCTCCAGTTCAACGACTGCGCCATCAAGATCACGAGCGA
>CAZTXN010000163.1:0-5711 GCA_964617655.1 uncultured Nitrospiraceae bacterium
TCGAGCTCTGCCTGCGCAGCCTCGCGCTCCAGAGCAGACTGCCGGATGAGGTGTTGATCGCCGACGATGGAAGCGGTCCCGAAACCAGGAAGACGGTGGAGCGCATGACCGCGGAGCTCAACCACCTGTTTCCGATCGTCCATGTCTGGCAGGACGACATCGGGTTCCGCAAGCCCCGGATCCTGAACGAGACCGTCAGACGCTCGACCGGGGATTACCTGGTCTTCATCGACGGCGACTGCATGGCGCATCATCGGTTCATCGAGGCCCATGCCCAGGCCGGCTCGCCGGACGCCATCCTGAGCGGAAAACGTGTCGAGATCGGGAAAGCATTGACCGAAAAGCTCCTCGAAAGCGGAACGGTCGTGAGCCGGTTCTCGTTGTCGCTGCTTTGGGATGCCGTTGCCGGGCAGCGTCCCAGAACGCGGAAGGTGGAAGAAGCCTTCCGTCTCACGAACCCCGCGATCAGGAAGCTGCTGCACCGGGACCGCATCACTGACGACGGCGTCTGGGGATGCAATTTCAGCCTGCCGCGGGAGCTTTTCTACGCCATCAATGGATGCGATGAGGACTTCGTGGACGGGTCGATCGAGGACAATGATCTCGGCATCCGGGTCCTGAACCAGGGAAAGAGGCTCCGAACGGTCCGCGGCATTGCGATCATCTTCCATCTCTGGCACCAGACCTCATGGAGCTTCGAGAACGAGAAATACCAGCAGAACCTGGCCGTTCTGAGACGGCGGATCGAGAAAAAGGAGACCTTCTGCAGGAACGGCATAAGAAAGCTTGATCCTATAAACGGCGGTCGGGACGCGGAAAATACGGATAAAACCTGAAAAGGCAAATGCGTTTGTTCTGAAAAGCTTTTCACCTTGCAGGTGAGTTCTTTTTCAAGTATTGACCGCAGGTTTCTCCTGACGTTATCAGATTTTATCCGCGTCCAAATGCTTTTTTCAGCTTGATTGATGGCGCGGTACGCGGGAGATGAAGAAGGGGTTCCGGAAAGGGCATGGGCGAGAGAGGTAGATGCCGCATGCCCTGTTTATTGAACTATGAATTTGACATAATATACATTATCAGACTTCATTATTATTAATGTATTACACTCCAATCTAACACTTAAAGGTTTGTTTTATTGAGCTATATTATAACTTGATGCTTAGCATTCCCATGATCCGGCTTGCATCATCGTGATCATCTACGTACTTGTGTATGAATTGCGTCCCAATGGTCAGGTTGAACCTTACGCTCACCAGCCTCAGTCCATAGGTCACCGCACTGTAATCATTACCCCTGAGCGTCACGGCATCCTTGCCCTTCTGCCGGTTGTACTCCAGGAACATCTGGAGGTTCCGGTGCTTGCTGACCGGCAGCAGGACCCCCGCATTCACGCTGTGGAACCAGTCGCGGAGGCTTTCATCCGACAGGTCCTGGATCGTCATCTGGCCATCGGCATAGACGCCCATGACATAGTCCTCGAGCAGGAGTTCGGTTCCCATTGACATACCGGCCCGGAACCCCCAATGCTGGACCGTATGAGTCCCTGCGTTCCGGTCGCCGGAGGGCGCGATAACGGCGGCTATGGCCGCTACCGACGGCCGCATGGAATACTCCTTCGGCGGGATGATGCCCCACTTGACAAGTATCTCCGTATCGCCTGCTCCCCGTTTCTCGATGACCTGGGACTCGCTTTCGGTCCAGTACGCCGAACGCACTGCGGTCTCGACCGACCTGCTGAGGCCATGGCTGATCGAGAACGCGTAGGAGGTGACCGAGTATTCTGGACGGTAGTTGCGCTCCGTGCTGACGGACGCACCTGCCTCCCAGGTTCCCTGGGGTAGCATGAACGGCGTGGTCGTATAGAGCAGCCCGGTAAGGCCTGAGGAGCCGACCGGCCGGTTGATCATCTCCGGTTCTTCCGAGCCGGCGGCGCCGACCTGGAAGAACACGGTCCCGAGGACCGCAACAGCAATGATGGTGTGACGTGCGAATGGGTTCATGCTCTTCGGGCAGCCCCCCCCTTTGATCACGTGCGGGCGTATGGGTGTGCTGACTCTCGACGGCGGTATCGCCTCAGCCTTCCGGGTACGGCAGATCGGATACCGAGTTGATGACCCGGGCGGGATTTCCGGCAACCACGGTGCCGGGCGCCACATCCCGCACCACGACGCTCCCGGCGCCCACGACCGCACGGCTGCCGATGACGACACCCGGCAGGATGGTAGACTGGGCGCCGATCACGGCAGATGTCATGACGCGAACGCCCCGCAGTTCCTGCTTCGCTGACGGCGACCGGGGGTACCGGGCGTTCGTCAGCACGACCTGCGGCCCCAGCCAGCAGTCGTTCTCCAGGACGCAGTGCTCAGGCACGAAGGCCTGACTGTGAATCCTGACGTTGTTCCCGATCGTGACATGGTGCTCGACAACGGCAAGCGTTCCGATGCTGACGTGGTCGCCGATCTGGTTCAGTTCCCTGATGTTCGCCTTGTTGCCCGACTGGAAGTGGCTCCCGATGCGGTTGCCCGCATAGATGACGGTATGGGAACGGATGACCGCATGGTCGCCGATCACGGTCTCGAGATCTCCGGGACGGTTTCCGGCCGGCGGGGCTCCGATGACGGCGTAATCCTCCACCGTGCAGTTGCTCCCAAGCCGGACACCGGGATGAATGATCGCCGAAGCGCTGATCATGATCGTTTGCTGCGACTGCGTTTCATCGGCTGCCGAGGGCCTGCCGGACGCCGGAGACGACCCGGGCCGCCTGCTCATCGGTCATGCTTCCGTGCATGGGAAGGCTGAGGATCTCGTCCTTGCAGGACGATGCAACGGGAAAATCAGCCGGGCCGTGCCCGAGATACCGGTATGCGTTCAAAAGCGGCAGCGGTATCGGATAGTGGATTCCCGTGCCGATCCCCTGCTCGCCGAGCGCCCGGATGATGTCAGCCCGCCGGGGGACCCGCACCACATAGAGATGATAGACATGGCGCGAGTCAACGGGGGCCGCTGGCGTCTTGGCGATGTCCGAAAGACCCTGGTCGTACAACCGCGCCACAGCGCGGCGACGCTCGGTCCATGCTTCCAGGTGGCGCAGTTTGACATCCAGCACCGCGGCCTGGATGCTGTCGAGGCGGCTGTTGAACCCCTCGAACTCATGGTCGTATTTCTGCGTTCTCCCGTGGTTGGCGAGCATCCTGATCTTTTTCGCCAGGGCCTCATCGTCCGTGGTGACCGCGCCGCCGTCGCCATAGGCGCCGAGGTTCTTCCCGGGATAGAAGCTGAAGCAGGCGCAGTCGCCCAGCGCACCGACCGGTCGGCCGCGGTACTTCGCGCCATGCGCCTGGGCGGCGTCTTCGATGACCCGCAGGCCGTGCCTGCGGGCGATGGCCGTGACGGCGTCCATGTCCGCGGGACGGCCGTAGAGATGGACCGGAATGATCGCTTTCGTCCTCGGGGACACGGCCTGTTCGATCCTGCCGGCATCGATGGTATAGCTCTCCGGATCGCAGTCGACGAAGACCACCCGCGCGCCGACGGACGTGACCGCCTCGGATGTGGCGATGAAGGAATTGGCGACCGTGATGACCTCGTCGCCCGGACCGATCCCCAGCGCCCGAAGCGCGAGCGAGATGGCATCGGTGCCGTTCGCGACACTGATGCAGTGCCTGCTGCCGGTGTAGGACGCGAAGTTGAGCTCGAAGCCCTCGACGGCCGGACCGCCGATGAAGGCGGCGTCCTGCAGGACCCGGGAGATCGCTTGGTCTATCTCGTCCTTGATGGAGCGGTACTGTGCCTGGAGATCGACAAAAGGTATGTTCACGAGAGCGCCTCGGTCCCTGCGGTTCGCCCGGTCATCGCCCCAGGCGGCAGCGTTTCGGCGTGAACCGGAGGAAGACCTCCCTGCCGGTCTCGATCGATTCATAGATCGCCATGATCAGCTCGAGCGATCGCCGTCCCTCAAGCCCGTCGACCAGCGCCCGCGTGTTGTTCCGGATCGACCCGATCACGTCCTTGAGATATTCCACGTGACCGAAGCCGTAGACGTCCGGCGGGTTCTGGCGGAACCGGGCGACCACGTCGGCATCCTCCGGCCGGCCGTCAACGAAGTTCCATATCTTCATTTCGTTCACGGCAAATCCGCCGATCTCGACCGTTCCCTTCTCACCCAGGATGCTGAGCGATCCCTCCAGGTCCTTCGGGCGGGTAGCGGTGGTCGCTTCGATGATGCCGAGGGCGCCGTTCGTGAACTTCAGCACCACGACGCCGGTGTCCTCGGCCTCGATCCTGACGAGCTGGGTGGCCGATTTCGCAAAGACCGATTCGACGTCGCCCATCATCCACTCCAGGAGGTCCACGTGATGGCTCGCCTGGTTCGTGAAGACGCCGCCGTCATAGCGCCAGGTCCCGCGCCAGGCATCCTGGTCGTAGTATCTCTGGTCCCGGCACCACCGGACCCGCACCGTACCGAGAACGAGCTTGCCGAACCGCCCCTCCTCCAGCGCGGTGCGAAGCTTCTGGACGGGATAGTTGTACCGGTTCTGCTTCACCACGAAGAGCTTGACGCCCGCCCGGTCGCAGGCCCGGATCATGCTGTCGGCGTCATCGATCGTGAGCGCCATGGGCTTCTCCACGACGATATGCTTCCCGTATGCCGCCAGAGCGACCGTGTGCTCAGCGTGGTCCCCGCTCGGGGTGAGCACATTGACCACGTCGATCCGGCCGCCCTCCTGCCTCATCATCTGGTGCATGTCGGTGAAATACGGAACTCCGTACTTCTTTCCGCAGGTCTCGGCACGGTCGGCTTTCAGATCACAGACCGCGGCGAGTTCGGCCTCGGGCAGCTGCTTTGCCAGTATTTCCGCGTGCTTCTTGGCTATTCTGCCGCAGCCGAGCAGGGCAAAACGCAGTCTGGTCATTCTGGTCCCGCCTTTGAGGGATGAAGGTCCGTTGAACGCCTGCTATCCTACCAACAATGTCCTGCAAGGTCAAGGGAATTGTGGTCTTGCGTCGGCCTAACGGTCGGATTAATATGGGTTTCCCCGCAGAGCGAAGCCGTGCAGGCCGACCCGAACCCGCAGCAGCTTGACAGACCGCCGACCTGTGCTAAGCTTGCCTTACCGCTCCGCGACATCCTGCGAAGCGGTCAATCCTTTCCCCGGAGGTGTCCCCATGAAGCGGTCCTTCGTCGTCGTCCTCGCTTTGCTCTTCATCCTTGCAGGCATCACTGCAGCATATGCGGCCAAGCACGAGCCATCAGCCGAGAAGGGAAAGGCGCTCTTCAACGACCCGAAGCTGGGCGCCTCAGGCAAGACCTGCAATGACTGCCACAAGAACGGCAAAGGGCTCGAGAAGGCCGGAGCGCGAAAGGACCTGGAGCAGATGGTGAACAGGTGCATTGCCGGACCGCTGAAGGGCAAGGAGCTCAAGAAGGATTCAATGGAGATGCGCTCCCTGGCGCTCTATCTCAAGAGCCTGAAGAAGAAGGTTCCGATCGGCTGCTGATCCGCGTCGGCTGTCGATCGGTCCATTGCATGCGCAAGACTCCCTGGTGAGCGTCGCTGATGCTGCCAGGGGGTCTTTTGTTCACCGAATGGCGCGGAGCAGGCCTCCAGGCAGGCTCCTCCGTCCGAACCGCATGCTGCCGAGCACCGGAAGGCCGGTCATGCGTTCGATGACCGCCGGATTCGTCCGCTCCGCCGCTCCCCAGGCCCCTC
>CAZTXN010000164.1:0-5676 GCA_964617655.1 uncultured Nitrospiraceae bacterium
GCATGAGCAAGAACCTTTCCCAGATCGCGGCGGAGATATTTGCATCGCCGGCCGGCGGCCAGGACCTGGCAACGAGGGTCCAGAGGCTCGGGGACGAGCTGCGCCGGGTCGTACAGGGCGAGGAGGCCGTCTTCGGGAGGTTCCATGGCCTGATTGCCTCCTTCCAGGGGATCATCCCTGACGAGCAGCAACGGTACCATGCGGCGCTCAAGGCCCTGTCCCAGACCGCGAAGCTGAGCAGGCAGGAGATCGTCAAGGCCATGCAGGGCCAGATCGAGGAACTTTCGATCGTCGAGAAGGGCCTCCTGCCCGCGCTGCCCGGCCGCGACGAGCTGAAGGCCCTGGAGGCAAGGGCCCAGGGGCTCAAGACCGAGATCGCCGCGCTGCGCGTGCGGCTGGCGCAGCTCGAGAACGAGGAGAAGGCGGTCCTCTCCGGCATGGCGTCCCTTGAGAAGGACCAGGAGGCCGCCGGGAGCTCGGTGAAGGGGCTCTTCGCCGGCATCCGGGCGGAGATATCGGCGCTGAGCAGGAAGATCGAGGAGCTGCCTGCCGAGGCGCCGGCGCAGCAGCCTGATACGCCTCCCGCACCGCCGACGCCGGAGAAGACGGCCGCGAAGAGCGGGCCGCCGGCCAGGAAGAAGAAGGCCGAGGAGCCGAAGATCGAGATTCAGGCAGCGCCGGCGGCGCAGGACACGAAGTTCCGGAAGAAATGCCCCATGTGCGGCGGTCCCTTCAACCTGCTGGAGTTCGAGAAGATGTGGCAGTGCTACGCCTGCGGCCACGAGGAGCCGACCCAGTAACAGGCTCATGGCAGAAGCGAAGCGCGAACAGCTCCCTTCCGAGTTCCTTCCCTGCAAACCCTTTTCTTCGGTCGTTCTCTGCTGGTTCCTGCGGTTGCCCCAGGCCGCCTCCTGACCGGTCCAGACGGTCCTGATCAACTTCTGCAGCAGCTCCCGCACCCTTCGTCAGCTTTTTCTCGTACAGGACTTCCCGGCCTTCCTTGACAGCCGACCGGCCCGCGTCATGACCGTCGAGGAGATGAACGGCATGACGATGGCCATGTTCCCGTACGTACAGGAGTCGCCGGGAGCGGGCGGGGGCCGGTGCAGGCGGCATCCTACGAGCCTTCCCGCGCGGGAACGGTGATCTACTTCAGCGTGCAGAGCATCGAGGACGCCCTGAGGAGGATCAACGCGAACGGCGGGGCGACGCTCCTGCCGAAGACCTCCATCGGGCAGTACGCGTACATCGCTCATTTCACGGATACTGAAGGGAACCGGCTGGCGCCGCATTCTCTGAAATGAGGCTGCAATAAAGATGCATCGCGCAGCCGAGCGGCGGAAGGTTCTCCACGGCAAAGAGCAAGGAGTTGACTCCCCTTTCCGCATCTGGTATCTTTCCCCCTGTTCCTGTCCCTCATGCAGGCTTCGGGTCCGCAGGGAATGTCGATGCTGTCTACGCCTCCGCCCATCTCTATCCGCGGTCTCACCATCGATCCGCCGCTGCTGCTCGCTCCCATGGCAGGCCTGACGCATGGCGGGCTCCGCCGGATCCTGTCCGGCTTCGGCGGCGTGGGCCTCTTCTCCACGGAGATGCTCTCGGCCCGGAGGCTGCCGGGCGAGAACCCGCGGGTCTCTCCCTGCCTCATCAGGACCGATGCCGACCGGCCGCTCTCCTACCAGCTGCTCACCTCCGACCCTGCGGAGATCGGGCCGGCGATCGAGGCTCTGCATGCGCAGCAGGCCGATGCGATCGATCTGAACATGGGCTGCCCGGCGCCGGCGATCGGGCGGTTCGGCGCGGGCGTGCGGCTCATGGAGCGATCTGACCTTGCCCGCCGCCTGGCGGCCGAGGCACGGAGGCGGACGAAGCTTCCGCTGACCGCCAAGGTCAGGTTGGGCATCGAGGACGAAAGTAAGCTCCGGGACTTCTGCGTCATGCTCCAGGACGAGGGCATCGACCTGCTCTCGGTCCATGCGCGGCGGACGAAGGAGTCCTTCGCCCGGTCGCCGCGGTGGGAGGAGGTCGGCCGCATCAGGTCATGGCTGTCGGTTCCGGTCATCGCGAACGGCGGCATCTTCTCGGTGGAGGATGCGAGGCAGTGCCTGGCCGTGTCGCAGGCCGACGGCCTGATGCTCGGCCGCGGGGCGGTGGTCCGGCCCTGGCTCTTTGCCGAGATCAGCAGGGAGGTCTTCGGCAGCACGGCAGCGGAGCCGGCCGTCTCGCTGGCAGGAATCTACGGAGCGTTCCTGGAGAACCTCGGGCTCTTCCGGCCGCAGTACCGTCTCGGCAGGCTGAAGGAGTACACCCATTATTTCGCCAGGAACTACCGGTTCGGACATCATCTTGCCTCCCGCGTCCAGTCCAGCGGTACCGTGGAAGAGGCTTGGGACCGGGCGCAACTCTTCTTCTCCCTGGGCCATCCCTGAACCGGGAGCCCGGAGGCCCTGCATTTCCTTGACAGGAGCGCTATACTCTTCTCCAGGTGGGCAATCCCTGAGCACGGGAGCAGGTCATGCTGCTGAAGAGCATCGAGCTGCCGTTCGTCTGTTACAACCGGAAGGGCATGGAGCGGATCCTGCCGCACCGGGGAACGGCGCTGAACAAGATCGACGGCGTGCTCTTCAGGAACAGCGATGGTCCGATGATCACCGCGGTCAAGTCGGTCCGGCAGGACGACCCGGACCTGCAGGGCCATTTCCCCGGCGCGCCCACCTATCCCGGCTATGCCCAGGACGAGTTCGTCTGCCTCGCCGCCGCGGCGCTCATCCCCATCGCCTGCGAGGAGCTCGAAGCCGGGCCGCGGGTGGTGCAGAAGAGCGCGCGCTACAAGCAGCCCGCCATGCCGGGAGATACGCTCACCGCCGAGGTCAGGCTGAGCGGACAGCGCGGCAGGTTCTTCATCTTCACCGCCGAGGTCCGGAACCAGCGGAACGAGGTCGTGGCCGAATACGACCGCATCATCGGCGCGGTCCTGCGGCCTGAAGACTGATCGCTCCGTTCTTCGTCTTCACCTGCCGGGCCTCGCTCCGCGGTCTCCTGCGAGCCCCGGCGCCCCTCCGCTTCCCTCCAGAGCATCCTTTCGCTCCCTGTCAGGCACGCAATATGCATTTTCCTCTTTGAACATGGATCAACAGAGGCAAATACCGGTAATTTCGCAGCATACCGCTGATCGCTCCTGTGTCGATCATGCTGCATTGTGGCGTAACTTCAACACCACAAGAAATACAGGTCATCGCCGGGCTTGGTCCAGCGACACCACCCCCCAAGGGGAAGAAGGAGGATGCCATGGATATCAATGCGGTCCTGGAGGAGTACCGAAAGGGAGACGACGGCAAGCGGCTCAGCCTCTTCATGGCCTACCGCGACCTGCGCGACCAGTTCGAGCGCATCGAGCAGGAGACGGCGCATGACGATTTCAGCGTGATCCGGTTCCCCTGGAGCCGGAAGCATCACGTTCCCCGGGCCGCCTGACGGCCGGTCCCGGCCGGCCGGATGTGCTAGAATTACCCCATGCACAAGGCCGACCAGGAGCCGGGAGGGACGCCGCCTCCCGCGGAATACATCAAGGCCGCGCGGGCCCATCTGCGCAGCGGCAACCAGAAGCAGGCCTACCGGGTACTGCTCCAGGCAGTGGTGGACCATCCCGATAACGCGCTAATCCTTTCCTATTACGGTTGTCTGCAGGCCATCGTGGACAAGAAGTTCCGGAGCGGCATCGATACCTGCAGGAAGGCGCTCGCGACCTTCAAGCCCGCGGACACCTATTCAGCGGGCGTCATCTATCCCATCCTGCACCTCAATCTCGGGCGGGCCTATCTCGCGGCAGGCAGGAAGCAGGACGCCGTCGACTCCTTCACCAAGGGCGTGAAGTACGATAAGGCGAACAGCGAGTTGAACAAGGAGTTACGGATGCTCGGTCTGCGGAAGAGACCGCTCATTCCCTTCCTTTCGCGTTCCAATCCGATCAACAAGTACATCGGCATGCTGCTCCATGAGAAGAAGGGGAACGGGAAGCAGCGGCAGGGAAGGAAGTAGTGCCGCCGGCCCCCTGTCCCGCCGGCTTCCGGCAGCTGCCTATTCCGCTTGACCTTGTTGCGCAAGTATAGTATCTTCGACCCACCTGCTCCTCCGCCCCATCGCTTGGGGCGGCTGCTCTGCAGCAGCCAGCCTGTCATCTGTCATCGGGGTCATCGCACGGAAGATGAGCATGTCATCGGTCCTGAGAACGCTTGGTCTGCTGCTGCTCACCGCGCCCGCCGCAGCAGCGTCTGACGACTGGGGGCCCTGGTCCGCAAGCCCCGGCGCGCCGGCAATGCCGACCGCAGCGGACCGGGAGCGGCCGCCCCGGTCCCCTGCGGACCCTGCGCCATCCGGCATCGCGGCGGCGCCGTTCCTCTGGATGGTGACGTTCTACCAGAAGGTGATCAGCCCGGTTGACGGCGACCGGTGTCCCATGTATCCCACCTGCTCCCAGTACGGCGTGCTGGCGCTCCGCAAGCATGGACCGGTCATCGGCATCATCATGACCGCCGACCGCATGATGCATGAGTCCGGGGAGAAGGCCTATGTTCCGCTGATCCGGGCGGGGAACCGGCTGCGGTTCTACGATCCCGTGGAGAACAACGACTTCTGGTGGCACGGCCCATGAGGTGCCTGCCGCTGCTCTGCTGCGTGTTCTTCCTGGCCCTCCCGCTCCCTGCGGCGGCAGGTGTTCCGCAGGCCGGGGAACTGATGGCCTTTGCGGACCATCTCTTCGAACAGGGCGATTACTACCGGGCCATCACGGAGTACGAGCGGGTCCTGTTCCATCATTCCGGCCATGCCCTGGCGGACCGGGCGCGGTTCCAGATCGCCCTGGCCTACTTCAAGGGCGACAAGCTCGACCAGGCGATCAAGCGCTTCCGGGAGCTTGCGCGGGACCCGGCAGGGGGCGAGAACAGCCGTGCGGCGCTCCTGATGCTCGGCGAGGCCCAGTACCGGAAGGGCGACCTGGAACGGGCGGCGGAGTCCTACGCAGAGTTCCTCGCCGCCTTTCCCGGTGATCCGCGGGCGGAGGGAGCGCGGATAAAGCTGGGCCTGGCGCTGCTCCGGAAGGGCGAGTGGCAACAGGCCGCGGAGGAGCTCCGGCAGATGCCGGAGGGTGTACCGCTCCGGCAGCAGGCGCTGGAGCTCGCCGCGGCGGCGGAAGGATACCCCGGCATCCCCCGGCGGTCACCCGCCCTGGCAGGCGCGCTCTCGACGGTGCTGCCCGGCGCCGGGCAGCTCTATGTCGGGAGGCCGGGCGACGCGCTCACGTCCTTCCTGCTGAACGGGGTCTTCATCTGGGCCACGGTGGAGGCCTTCCAGCAGGACCACGACGCGGCCGGCGGGATACTGCTCTTCTTCGAGACCGGCTGGTACCTGGGGAACATCTATAACGCGGTGAGCAGCGCGCACAAATACAACCGCCGGTCAGCCGGCCGCTTCCTGGACGACCAGGAGGACCGGTACGGCGTCCAGCTCTCCTGGGGCGGAGACGGGACGGCGGCCGCGCTCTTTGCTCTGCGGTTCTAAGCGCCCTGCGGGCGTATGCAGCAGAGACCAGAACAGCAGGAGGAGGGGACGATGCACGCAAAGCTCATCGGGCGTCTGGCAGTATTGATCGCTGTGCTGGCGGTCCTCGGCGGCTGCGGC
>CAZTXN010000165.1:0-5622 GCA_964617655.1 uncultured Nitrospiraceae bacterium
CGGCGTGCTGAAGGTCCTGCAGCGCGAGTGGATCCCGGTCGCGGCGATCGCGGGCGCCAGCATGGGCGCCCTGGTGGGAGGCCTCGCCGCGGCCGGTCACGCGCCGGATGAGATCGAGTCCCTCTTCCTCGAGAACGACTGGAACGACCTGTTCACCGATACGCCGTCCCGGGCCTTCATGACCCAGGGCCGGAAGCGAACCGCTGACCGTCATATCCTCCAGTTCAACATGGTTGGCGGCAGGTTCTCTCCCCCCGCAGGTCTGACCGCCGGCCAGAAGCTCTCCACTCTCCTCGCCGCGCATACGCTGGCCGCGTCCTTCCAGGCGGACCAGGATTTCGACCGTCTCGCCATCCCCTTCCGCGCCGTTGCCGCGGATCTCGAGACCGGCGGCGCCGTTGCCCTGGGGACGGGCCTTCTGCATGACGCCTTGCGCGCCAGTTCGGCGATTCCCGTTCTTTTCCCGCCGGTGGAGATCCAGGGCCGCCTGCTTGCCGACGGCGGGCTTGCGAACAACCTTCCCGTGGACGTGGTCAGGAACATGGGTGTCGACATCGTGATCGCCGTGGACGCAGCTGCACCGCTTGCCGGGAAGGAACGGCTTTCCTCGATTATCGAGGTGATGAGCCAGGCGATCTCGATCCCCCTCCGGCGGGAGACCCGTCTTCAGGCAGCCCGCGCGGATGTCGTGATCGCACCGGACACGGGCAGCCTGTCATTCACTGATTTCACCCGCATGGCTGATGCGATCCGCGCGGGAGAGGAAGCGGCGGTCGCGGCGCTTCCTGTCATCCACGGCCTGCTCGGAACATCCGCCCGCACTGCGGATGCGGGAGGGCGTTTCCGGATCACGAACCTCACCGTGCGAGGGACGATCTTGATCCCTGAAACGGCGGTTCGCGCCGCAGCGGAGCATGTGCTGGCGGCCGGAGGCGTCACCGCACGGGACATCACCGGCGCGCTCCTGGCCGTGGACTGTCTCGGCGTCTTCGGATCGGTCACCATGGTCCTTTCGCCCCGGGAATCCGGCTTTGACGCGGTCCTGCATGTCCGGGAGAACCCCGTGGTCCATGCGGTCCGCATCTCCGGAGCATCGATGATCCCTGCAGCGGAGATCCTGGCGGAAATCGGCGAGCCCCTGGGCGCTCCCCTGAACGCCGCTGCGGTCGCGGAAGGCCTTGCGCGCATTGAGCGGAAATATCGTGAGCAGGGGTTCCTGCTCGTTCACGTCAACCACGCAGGCATGCTTCCCGACGGCAAAACGCTGGCAATCATCATGACCGAGGGCCGGCTCGACGGCGTCCGTCTGGAGGGACAGCGCAGGACGCGGCTCTCGCTGCTCCGACGGGAAATGAGGATACAGGAGGGATACCCGCTCAATTTCAGCACCCTGGCGGCGGATATCCAGCGGCTCTTCGCGCTCGGCTATTTTAAGGCCATCAACCTGGATATGCATCGAAGCGCCGCAGGCGGCGTGATCGTAACGTTCCGGATCAGGGAACGCCACCGGGGCTCGATACGTCTTGGCATGCGCTATGACCTCTACGATGCGTTCACCGGACTCGCCGACATTGCGGTGGACAACCTCGCAGGCAAAGGCATTTCTCTCTATCTGCATTCTCGCTTCGGCGCCTACCTTGACCTCGCCGCAGGGTACCGGTCGCCGGTCTTCCTCCAGACCCGATTCGTCCATGCGGTCGAGGGGTTCCGCAGGGAGCGGACCTACGATCTCTACGAGGACGGACATCGCACCGGCGCCATTGCCCTAAGCCGGTCAGGCGGGGACTTTGCCTTCGGCTATGAATGGTTCCGTTTCGGAGACACCTATCTCCGGTACCGCTATACCCACGACCGCGCCGTGGCGGTCTACGGAGCCGAACAGCCCGAAAACCCGACGAGGGCGGCAAGCCTCGCGTTCCTGACCACCATCGACACCCGAGACAGCCCGGTCTTCCCCCATGCGGGTGCGTTCTTCCAGGGCGCCTACGAAGTGGCGCACAGCTCTTACGGCGGGGATGTCGAATTCCGCAAAACGGTGCTCTTCGCCCAGATCTCGATACCCCTCGGCGAACGGCATACTGTGGTTTCCGAAGCCTCTGCGGGATTCGGCAGTGGAATGCCGCCCCTGCAGGAGCAGTTCGGTCTTGGCGGCGCTGACCGTCTTCTGGGAACGCCGCTGCCCGGCTACCACCGGCGGGAGTTCGTCGGCGTCAACATGATGGCGGGAACGCTCGCCTACCGCTGGCAGGCCGCGGAATACCAGCTCAAGGCGGTGAGGGCGGTCTACCTCTCCGTCATCGGCGGCGCGGGGAATATCTGGGAATCGAGGGACAGCATCTCGTCCCGCGGGCTCTGGACCGGCGCGGGCATCGGCGTCCATGCCGACACCATCCTCGGCCCCTTCCGGCTTGACCTGGCAGCGGGCGAGGACCACAGGCGGATCATCTACTTTTCCGCGGGATTCGATTTCTAGGAGGATCAGCGGGCGTCAGAAACGGCAGGACATCAGCGCATAAAAAAAAACGAACGGCCGCCTCATTGAGGCGGCCGTTCGTCGGACCGTGCAACCTTCGGACCCTCAGCAGCCGATCACTGCCTTGGGCTTCGCGATCTTCATCGTCTTCACCATCTCCTTCTCAGCGGTGAACTCGACCTTGTCGCCGGCCTTGAACTTGCCGAGATCAACATCCTTATCCGCCTTGAAGGTCGTTTCCTTTCCGTCCACGGTGATCACGACCGTCCCGCCCTTGGCGTCCACGGACTTCACGACCCCCTTGGTCCCTGCGAAGGCGAGGGCAGCAATGAGGAACAGCGAAAGCACGACGACTGCTACAACGATCGAAAGCCTTTTCATTCCAAAACCTCCTGATAGAAATGGATTTGCGTGAAGGTTTATCTGTGCAGGCAAGGGACAATACCACAAGATGAGATGATCTGCAAGCAGAATTTGAGATATATCGTCTCTCACTCACGATTTTCTCTGCAACAGCCTGCATTCGGTGCGGTTATAGAACGCCTTTTGACCTGAGCAAACGCTCGATCTCCGCGATGCGCTCCTCGTAGGACCTGCATTCCTCCTCGTACTCCTGCTGCAGGTTCCGCGCCTTCTCCGCGCCGATATGCACCGAGGTCTTCCCGAAGGTGAACGCGTGGGTATCCTCCAGGTCGCAGAGGTTCTCCTGGAGGCGCTTCTGCTCGGCCTGCAGTTCCTCCGCGGTCATCTCCTCGAACTTCTTCTCCATCGCCGGCTCCTTCACCCCGCCTCGCCCTTCTTGCGGTCAGAGGACCGTCCTGAGATACCGCAGGGCCTCGTCACGGTCCTTCAGCTCCCCGTCCGCCTGCTTCTCCCGCAGATCATCGAGGATGTTCCGGAACACGGGCCCCGGCCGCATACCGAGCGCGATCAGGTCCCTGCCGGTCACGAAAGGCCGGGCCTCGGTCCGGAGGAACCTGCCGTAATAATACTCGATGATGACCGCGGCCGTCCGCCGGGTATCGGTGAAGTCCCCGCCGGGCATCGCCTCGTAGGTGGCTGCGCCGTCGGCAAGGGAGAGCAGGATGCTCTCCGGCAGGGTGTCGCGCAGGTCCCGGCAGTACCGGTAGAGCGCCCGCCTGCTCGGCCCGTTCGGAGACGTCAACCCGAGCGGCCGCATATGGTGGCGCACCAGCCGCTCGACCGCAGCAGCGGTCTGGCGGGAGAGGCGGAAGCGGCCGCAGGTCTCCTTCACCGCCTCGGCCCCGAGCTGGTCATGGCCGTAGAAATGGACCTTCCCCTGCGCATCGCGGCTGAAGGTCCCGGCCTTGGCGACGTCATGGAGCAGGCAGGCGAACCGGAGCGCCGCGAACCGCGTGATGCCCTGTTCGTGCCGCTCCGCCAGGTGCTCCCGCACGGCATCAATGCGCGCCGGAGCGATGCCGCCGAGGTCGGACAACGCCTGGTCCAGGAGCTCCGCGGTCCGGAGCGAATGGGTCAGGATATCGTAGACATGATGCTTTCCCGGCGCGAAGTCCCTGAGCGGGTCGAGCTCCGGCAGGAGGACCTGCAGCAGTCCCAGGGACTCCAGGAGCCGGAGATGGCCGCCCGAGGCCGGTGCGGAGAGCACGAGAAAGAGCTCCTCGCGCACCCGCTCCGGCGAGGGCCGGGCCGCCGCGCCCGCCCGGCGCCGGATCTCCTCCTGCGTCCGGGGCTCGATCGCGAACCCGAGCGTCGCGCTGAACCGGACGGCCCGGAGGAGCCGCAGGGGGTCGTCGTCCAGCACCTTCGGGTCCGCCGTCCGGATGACCCTTCGCTCCAGATCCTCCCGGCCGCCGAGGGGGTCGATGGTCCCGGCAAGGGAGCCGGTCGCCAGATACGCTCCCAGGTCCAGGGCCATGGCGTTCATGGTGAAGTCCCGCCTGCGGAGGTCGGCCTCCAGGTCCGGGCCCTCGAAGTTCGTGAAGTCGAACTGGAGCGTCTCGCTCCCCTCCTGCTTCACCACCCGCGTGATCCTGCGGTCCTCGTCGAGGAAGAAGAAGCTTCCTCCCACGGCGTCGGCAAAGGCCCGCGCCGCATCCTCGGAGCCCGCGGGCATCAGGAGATCGATGTCCCGCAAGGCCGGGGCGCCGCAGAGCAGGTCGCGCACCGGTCCGCCCACGAGATAGACCGGATGCGGAGCGATTGCGGCGAGACGGGCCAGCAGTGTCCGTGCAGGGATGTCCATGAGCAGGGCGCGCGGGAACAGGGACCGGGACGCGGATGTCCTTACTTCCCGGAGAGGATGCGAAGATAGCAGCTTACCGAGCGGAGCCGCTCGAAATCAGGGTCGTTCCGGAGATCCTTCCAGTCGGAGAAACCGTCGTCCACGGCGATCCCGAGCCAGACGCAGGCAGCGTCGATCTTCCGGTCCCGCGCATAGATGCCGGCCTTGCGATAGGATGCTGCCGCGTTCTTGGGGTCCAGGGCGAGCAGACGGTCGAAGGCGGCCAGGGCCTGCTCGTTCTTGCCGGCGCCGCGGTAGGCCATGCCCAGGTCGAAGAGCGCGGTCGCGTTCCTCGACTGGATCTTCACCGCCTGCTCCAGGTCCTCAGCGGCCTGGTCAAAAGCTCCGGCCTCGAGCGATGCCTTTCCCCGCGCTGCATAGGCCTCCGGGTTCCGGGGGTCCATGTCCAGGACCGTGGAGAGATCCTCCCGGGCCCGGTCGTACTGCCCCATGGCCAGATAGAGCCTGCCGCGATGCATGGGGAACTCGGGGTTCCGGTCGTCCAGCCGCATGGCGTTGCTGAAGTCGTCCAGGGCCTTCCCGTGCTCCTTCAGCGCCTGGTAGGCCAGGCCGCGGCTGCTGAAGACCCGGGCGATGTCCTCGATGCTGATCTCGCCCTTGTTCGTCCTGATGGCCTGGGTATAGCTGGCGATCGCATCGATGAAGAGGCGGTTCTCGGCATGGCGCGTCCCGACCATCCGGTGCTGCACCGGCCCCATGGTCTCCGCCGCTGTTCCTGTTCTGCTGACCATGCCTGCAGCTGATGCGATGATCACTATCGTCAGCAGCCCGCTGGAGAACCGTCCCTGCACCCGCATTCCTCGTACCGCCTTCCTGCAGGAGCCGCGCTGCCGGCCCCTGCCGTCGCTCTCACAAAAACCGA
>CAZTXN010000166.1:0-5565 GCA_964617655.1 uncultured Nitrospiraceae bacterium
CCGTGCTTGAAGAGCAGGCCGGCGCCCTTGCCGCCGGCGATGCCGATGTCCGCCTCGCGCGCCTCGCCCGGGCCGTTCACCACGCAGCCCATGACCGCCACGGTGAGCGGTTCGGTGATATGGCTGAGCCGCCGTTCCACGGTCTCGGCCAGGCCGATGATGTCGATCTCGGTCCTGCCGCAGGTGGGGCAGGAGATGAGGTTCACGCCGCGCTGCCGGACCTTGAGGGACTTCAGTATCTCCCAGGCGACGCGGACCTCCTCCACCGGGTCCGCGGTGAGCGAGACCCGCATGGTGTCGCCGATGCCCTCGGACAGCAGGATGCCGAGCCCCACGCTGGACTTGACCGTGCCGGAATGCAGCGTGCCTGCCTCGGAGATGCCTATATGGAGGGGATAGTCCGATTTCTGCGAGAAGAGGCGGCAGGCCTGCACCGTGGTCAGCACGTCCGATGCCTTGAGCGAGACCTTGAGCTCCCGGTAGTCGAGCTCCTCGAGGATGCGGATATGGCCGAAGGCGCTCTCCACGACGGCCTCAGGCGTGGGGTGGCCGTACTTCTCGAGCAGCTGCTTCTCGAGCGACCCGGCGTTCACGCCGATGCGGATGGGGACCTTCCGCTCCCTGCAGGCCTTCACGACCTCGCCAACCTTCTCCCTGCCGCCGATGTTCCCGGGATTGATGCGCAGGCCGTCCACGCCCTGCTTCACCGCCTCGAGCGCGAGCTTGTGGCTGAAATGGATGTCCGCCACCAGCGGCATGGCCGTGCCCTTCCGGATGCGGCCGAGGGCTTTCGCCGCATCCTCGTCCGGAACGGCAAGACGCACGATCTCGCAGCCCGCGGCCTCCAGCCGGCCGATCTGGGCCAGCGTGGCCTCCACGTCGCGGGTGTCCGTGTTGCACATGGACTGGACCGCCACCGGCGCTCCGCCGCCGATCCGGACCGGGCCGAGGGCGAGGGAGCGGGTCTTCTTGCGGAGAATGGGTGTCATGGTCCAAAATTCCAAATACGCCCCAAACGCCAAATGCCAAACTGTTGGAATTTGATCATTGGTGCTTATTTGTCATTTGGTGCTTGTTGTTTGGCGCTTGCCTACTTCTCGAAGAACATCCGCATCACGTCGTTGTACGACACCACCGCGATGAGGGTGATCAGCACCGCGGCGCCGATGCTCTGGGCCACGGTCAGGACCTTCTCGCTCAGCGGCCGCTTCATGACCGCCTCGATGCCCAGGAAGACCAGCATCCCGCCGTCCAGCACCGGGATCGGCAGCAGGTTCAGGATGCCGAGCGAGAGGCTGATGGTCGCCATCAGGGCGATGAAGGCCGAGAGCCCCGCCGCGGCCGCCTGGCCCGACATCTGGGCGATCATGACCGGCCCGCCCAGCGTCTTGATCGAGAGCTGGAAGGAGACCAGCTTCTTCAGCGTGACCAGGGTGAGGTCAGCGGTCTCGATGGTCTTGGTGAATCCCTTGCCGACGGCCTCGAAGAACCCGTAGCGCGTGAAGACGAGCCGCATCACCGGCTCCACGCCGATCACGTACCGGCCGCCGTCCTGCCGGGGGGTCACGGTGATCTCCTGCCGCTTCCCCGCCCGGTCGACCACGACCCTGAGCGGCCTGCCGCCGCTCTCCTTCACCAGGTTCGAGAACTGGTTCCAGTGGTAGACTGCCACGCCGTTCACGAAGAGGACCTTGTCGTTCGCCAGAAAGCCCGCCTCTTCCGCCGGCATGTCCGGCCGCACCCGGCCGAACTCGGCCGGCATGTCCGGCACCAGGCCTGCGGCGCCGATGCGGAGCTCCGTAGCCGCCTCGGGCCGGAGGGTCAGCACCTTCTGCTCCCCGTCCCGCTGGAGCGTGACCCGGATCTCCGTGTCCGGGTTCACGGCGATGATCGTGAGCGCCCTGGTCCAGTCGCTGATCCGCCTGCCGTTGATCTCCGTGATGAGGTCGCCGGCCCGGAACCCGGCCTGCGCGGCAGGCGAGCCCTTCTCCACGAAGCCGATCTTTGCCGGCCCCTCGGCATAGGTCCCGATCATGTAGACCAGCGGCATCAGCAGGAAGGCGAGGGCGATGTTCGTGAGCGATCCGGCCGCCGCGATCTTTGCCCGCTGCCAGACGGTCTTGGACGGGAACTCGTCGTCCGCGCCGGTCTTCTCCTCGTCCGGGTTCTCGCCCGCCATCTTGACGTACCCGCCGAGCGGCAGGGCCGAGATGACGTACTCCGTGCCGCCCCACTTCCTGCCGATGAGCTTGGGCCCCATGCCGAGCGAGAACTTCTCGACCCGCACGCCCGCCCGCTTCGCCATGACGAAATGGCCGAGCTCATGCACGAAGACCAGGATGCCGATCACGATGAGAAAATAGATAAGCGTCATTTCAACCTCTCTTCAACCACGGATAGAAACAACATGCAGGGACAAAAGCTGCAATGACCACAGATGAGCGCAGATAGGATCGATCCGTAGGGGCGGCCCGGAGCTTGCCCTCGAAAGATGAGATCGGGGGTGGCCGCCCGGCTTCAGGGCAACCACAGAGGGTAGCCCCTACCGCCTCTCCAGGAACCACGGATGGACACGGATCTTCACGGATAGGACCCTGGATTCCCGCGCTCGCGGGAATGACGGTCTTCATTCCGCACTCCGCATTCCGCAATAAACTCCTCCTCCCACCCGCTCAACATCCCAATTTCCTGCTTCTCGCCTTCCGCCTATCGCCTGACGGTCGTAATGATCCTCTCCGCCTCTCCCCGCGCCCAGAGGTCGGTCGTGAGCGCCTCCTCCACGGTCCGGAACCGCACCGGCCTGTGGGCCTCCATGGTCGCCTTGATGACCCGGGCGATGTCGGTGTACCCGATGCGCTCCTCCAGGAAATGCCTCACCGCCACCTCGTTGGCAGCCGAGAGGACCGCGGGCATGCTGCCGCCCGCCCGGAGCGCGTCGTAGGCGTATCCCAGGCAGGGAAAGAGCCCGAGGTCCGGCTCCCGGAAGGTGAGCGTGGCCACGGACGCCAGGTCGAGCCGCGGCGAGACGTCCGGCAGCCGCTCCGGGAAGGAGAGGGCGTAGGCGATGGGGCCCTTCATGTCCGGCATGCCGAGCTGCGCCACCACGGAGCCGTCCCGGAACTCCACGAGGGAATGGACGATGCTCTGGGGATGGACCAGCACGCTGATCCGGTCCGGCGCCATGCCGAAGAGCCAGTGCGCCTCGATCACCTCGAGCCCCTTGTTCAGGAGCGTGGCCGAGTCGATCGTGATCTTCCGGCCCATGCTCCAGTTGGGATGCCGCAGGGCCTGCTGGAGCGTCACCCGGCCGAGGGCCTCCCGCGTATGGTCCCGGAAGGGTCCGCCGGACGCGGTCAGGACCAGCCGCTCCACGTCCCCGCGCCCGCCCGCCTGGAGGCACTGGAAGATGGCGCTGTGCTCGCTGTCCACCGGGAAGAGCCGCACCTTCCGGCTGCGGCACTCCTCCATCACCAGCTCGCCGGCCGTGACCAGGACCTCCTTGTTCGCCAGGGCGATGTCCTTGCCCGCGCGGATGGCGGCCAGGGTCGGCACGAGCCCCGCGGTCCCGACGATGGACGAGACGGTGATCTCCGCCTCCTCGGCAGCGGCCGCCTGGATCATGCCCTCGACGCCGGAGACGATGCGCACCGGCAGGTCCGCGCAGCGCCTGCGCAGGTCCGCCGCCGCCTGCTCGCCGGCGATGGCCGCGAGGGATGGCCGGAACCGCCGCACCTGGGCCTCGAGCAGCTCGCTGTTGTTCCCGCCCGCGAGGGCGACGACCCGGAAGCGCTCCGGGAACTGCTCGACCACCGAGAGGGTCGAGGCGCCGATGGAGCCGGTGGAGCCGAGGATGGAGATGCTTTTCATAATGCAGGAGTAGGGGCGGCCCTGCGTGGCCGCCCGGAACGGGCAACCACAAAGGGTTGCCCCTACGGTCAGGTCATCTGATCCTCAGAAAATAATAGAGCACCGGCGCGGCGAAGAGCAGGCTGTCCATCCGGTCCAGGATGCCGCCGTGGCCCGGGATGATCGTGCCCGAGTCCTTCACCCCCGCGCTCCGCTTCAGGAGCGACTCCGCCAGGTCCCCGACCGCGCCCGCCAGGGCGAGCGCCCCGCCGAGCAGCAGGGCCTCGAACGCGCCGAGCCCCTTCACGAGCCAGAAGGAGCAGAGCAGGGCCGCGGCCATTGCCGCTGCGGTCCCGGCCAGGAGCCCCTCCACGCTCTTCTTGGGGCTGATCTTCTCGTAGAGCCGGCGCCGTCCGTAGGCCGTGCCCGCGTAGTACGCGGCCGTGTCCGAGGCCCAGATGACGAAGAAGAGAAAGAGCAGCCAGTACCTGCCCCGGATGCCGCCGTGGATCGCGGCCTGGAACCCGAAGAGCAGGCCGACATAGAAGATGCCGAAGAGCGTCACCGCCGCATCGTTCAGCGCGCCCTCCACCGGCCTCCGGGAGAAGAGCCGCACGGTCAGCACGGCCATGACGCAGGCCGCCGCGTAGAGGGCCATGCCCGGCCCGAGCACCCGCGGGCCGTAGAGCTCGCCCAGGACCATGGCCGCGCCGAGCACCACGCCGGTGACCACGAGCGGCCGGCTGCCGCCGCTCTGCGCCAGGCGGTAGAACTCATGCAGGCCCGCGGCCGCCCCCAGCGCCACCAGCCAGCGGAACCAGGGATGGGGAAGGAACCAGACCGCCGCGAGCAGCAGCGGGATCAGGACGGCGCCGGTCATGACGCGGGTCGAGCTCATGCTGGGTCTCCTGTCAGCGGGAGGATGATGCGGCGGCCGGTCCCGCCTGCCGGACCTGGTCGTCGGTCAGGCCGAAGCGGCGCTGCCGCCGCTGGAAGTCCAGGAGCGCCAGCAGCAGCTCCCGCTCGTCGAAATCAGGCCAGAGCACCTCGGTGAAGTAGAGCTCCGCGTAGGCGGCCTGCCAGAGCAGGAAGTTGCTGGTCCGCTGCTCGCCGCTCGTGCGGATGATCAGGTCCGGGTCCGGAAGCCCGGCGGTGTCCAGATGCCGCGCCAGGTCCTCCTCCCGGAGGTCCTCCGGCAGGCCGGCCGCCGCGAGCCGCTTCACTGCCTGCACGATCTCGCTCCGCCCGCCGTAGGAGAGCGCAAGGTTCAGCACCATGCCGTCGTTCCCCGCGGTCTCGGCCCCGGCCTTGGCGATCCAGTCCCGCGCCGGGGCGGGAAGCCGCTCGGTCCGGCCGATGGTCCGGAACCGGATGCCGCTCTCCTTCATCGAAGGGATCTCGGACCGGAGGAACCGGCCGAGCATGTCCATCAGGAAGCTCACTTCCTCCCGCGGCCGGCCCCAGTTCTCGTCCGAGAAGGCGTAGAGCGTCAGCACCCCGATGCCCAGCTTCCGGCACTGCTCCACCGTGCTCCGGACCCGGTCCGCGCCGCGCCGGTGGCCGAAGATTCTTGCCCTGCCGCGGCGCTGCGCCCACCGGCCGTTGCCGTCCATGATGACGGCGACATGGCGCGGAAGCGCGGCCGGGTCGAGCCGGCCGCGCAGCTCCGTGATCGTCGGTTCCTTCTTCTTCATCGCTCCCCTGTACCATTCACCGGCT
>CAZTXN010000167.1:0-5517 GCA_964617655.1 uncultured Nitrospiraceae bacterium
TTCCTGCTGCCCGGCTTCACGGGCCGTCCGCCCTCACGGCAAAGCGGGCAGTCCCCGGGCTGGTAGGTCGGCGCATCGAGCGTCACCAGCGAGCGGCAGGGCACTTCGATGTCGGCCTTCCCCCCCGACCGGTCGACGAGCGAACCGGCGGCCACGACGAACCCGCCGGCCTTCTTAACGACCTCGATCGTCTCCCGCGTCGACTTTCCGGTTGTGATCACGTCCTCGACCACCAGCACGCGTTCCCCCGGTGCGATCGAAAATCCTCGCCGCAACGTGAGCTCCCCGTCCACGCGTTCAGCGAACAATGCCCTGACGCCCAGGGCCCGCGCGGTCTCATGCGACACGAAGACGCCGCCCAGCGCGGGAGCAATGACCACCTCGATCCGCTGGTCCCGGAAATCGCCGGCCAGCGCCGCGCAGAGGCGGGTCGCGATCTCCGGCCGCTGGAGCACCAACGCCGATTGGAGATACCGGTCGCTGTGGAGGCCCGATGAGAGCAGAAAATGGCCGCTTAACAGCGCTCCAGTGCTTCGATATATCTCGAGTACCTCTTCCGATGTCATGGGATGCTCACCTCGTTCGTCCTTGTGGTCTGGGCGGCTGGCGCCCCAGGGATATCTCGTCCAGGACCATTCTGGCGGCAGCGGCAGGGTCCGCAGCCCGCAGGACCGGCCGGCCCACGACGATGAAATCCGCTCCGGCCCGAACGGCCTCGGCCGGCGTCATGACCCGTTTCTGGTCGTTCCGGTCGGCGCCCAGGGGCCGCACGCCCGGCGTCAGGATGACGAGATCGCCCCGGATTCCCCTGCGAAGCAGCCGTATCTCCTGCGGAGAGGCCACCACGCCGTGCAGACCGGCGCGCTGCGCCATCCGCGCGAAATGAACCACCATCCGCGGTAGGGACCGGGCGATCTTGAGCTCCTGCCGCATGTTCCGTTCTTCCATGCTCGTGAGCACGGTCACGGCCAGCACGATCGGCGGGACCGTTCCGCGACGCGACGCCTCTTCCACCGCGGCCGCTCCGGCCGCCTGCATCATCGCCAGTCCGCCAAGCGCATGGACATTGAACATGGCCACGCCCAGCTTCACCGCTTCCCCGGCCGCCCGCGCGACCGTGTTCGGGATGTCGTGGTACTTGAGGTCCAGGAAGACCCGGCAGCCCCGATCCACGATCCTGCGGACGATGTCCGGTCCGCAGGCGGTGAAGAGCTGATGGCCGACCTTGAAGAGCCCGACATGGTCTTTCAGGCGGTCGGTCAGCGCCAGCGCCTCGGCGGCATCATCGAGATCCAGGGCCAGCACGAAGCGGTCCCGTGCTGCGGCATGCGTCGTCAGGGATGAGGACATGGCGGTCAATAGATCCTGAGCAGGCTGAGCACACGCTCTTTCATCAGTTCGGCCAGCGCATGCAGCCCCGGGACGCTCAGGAACTCGTCGGCATTGCTCGAGAAGAGGACCCAGGTCTCGGACGGGAACTCCTGGTTCTCCCGGGACAGTTCCACCCGCAGGTGGATTTTCGGCAGCGCCCTCACCGTTATGGCCAGGTCGCTTCCGATCAGGCTGGTCGACCGCTCTGCGTCAAAGAGCGGCAGCAGCGAACCTGCACGCGTGATCAGCTCTTCGGCGTGCTGGGAGAGCGGCTCCTCGACGCGCCTGCGGAGATCGGCCGCGGCGCCCCCGGGAAGATCGCCTATGGACCGCCAGGGGCTCTCCACAAAGGTGCTTCCCCGCGAGGTCAAGTACTCGCCGATGACCGCTTCATGGGCCTCAGGCGCCCGCTGGCCGCGAAGAATGATGCCGCTGTGCCTGACGATGTATTCCTGTCCGAGCATCGCCAGGAGCAGCGCATCCTCCTCCTCGCTGTAGAGCGCGCCGAGACGCGCCGCCAGCTCGGGGAACGGCTGCTGTGAAAGCGGAATGGGTGCCGGTCGCTCCACGATGCACTCCGGGGCCGGACGCTACTCCTGCTCCTGCTGCTGCTCCTGCTTCATCTTCTCGATGATCTGGCGCACCAGCCCGTCCAGGTCGATCTGGAGCGGTATGATGTCCGAAGGCAGCTGCTGTGAGAACTGGAACGGCCCCTCCGTCGCGACGAGGAGGCTCCCGATGATCTGGCGGACCTGGGCTTTGAGGCCGCTGAACAGGTCGCGGGGCGTCACATACCCGAGCTCGACGAGGACGGCGCCGAGCTTCTTGAGGCCCGCGCTCCTCCGGTGTTCCTCCAGGGCTTTCGCGAGCTGGACCCCGGTGATCGCTCCGGTGGCGATCATGACGTCGCCGAGCCGGTCCTTCTCCTCGCGGGACAGGGCGAAGATGATCTGGCCGCCCTTCACATAGACCTGTTTCTCCCTGCCCTCGACCGTGCAGGTGAGCGTTCCCGTCGCCTGCCGCAGGCGCAGGACGGACAGGATGTCGGTGAACGGCGTGGTGCCGAGGTCTCCCGAAAGCTCGTTCGCCATAAGATTAGCCGGACCGGCCCGGAATCAGTATTCGAACCTGATGCCGATGCCGCCCAGGGTATGGTCTCCTGACTTGATCTCCAGGTACAGCATGGACCGCTGGGTGAACTTCCATTCAGCGCCGGCGAAGACATGGTAATCGGTCTGCCGGTCTGCCAGGTAGGAACCGGAGAGCACCGAGAGCTCGATGCCCCCGTAGGGCGAGAGCTTGTAGCCGCGGTCCGTCAAGGGGATGGCGCGGCTGAATATGGTGGCGAAGGATACATCGCTCACGTTCCTGCCGCTCAGGATATGGGTATCGAAGCCAAGATCGATCGCCATGTCCACCGGTACGCCTTCGGTCTGCTTGATCAGCTGCAGTTTAAGATCCACGCCGGCAAGTCCGGCGATATTGTCGTCCTTCCCCGTACCCGCCGTGGTCGCGCCGAACCGGACGCCCGCTTCCAGCAGCCCGCCCAGACCGAAGCGGAACCCGGGGTAGTAACTTTGATACCGTTCGCCCAGGGTGAAATGCACCCCTGCCTGCGTCAATCCTGCCTCGAGGCTCTCTGCGGTCATGAACTCGTTCTGATTCAGCGTCTCGATGGGCTTCGCGACCGCATCCCGGACCGCGAGCGGCATCATTACCAGCAGACCGAGCAGGATGATCTTCTTCATGCGTTGCGAACCTCCCAATCGGGTGAGCAATCGTAGTGCGCCTGTACGTCACGGGGACTATAGCATGCCGGCCCCGGGGTGACAAGAAAAAAGAGGTCTTTTCAGGGGGTTCCCGCGGAGTCGGGAGCGCGGATGCCTGTGGTGCGTGGACCGCCGCGCTCCCCGCCGGGAACTGCGGCCGGCCGACGGGTCAGTCGCTCTTGTCGAGCTCGATGTTCCAGTAGAGATAATCGCGCCAGCTCAGAGGCGCGTTCCTGATCCCGACACGGACCGAGACCGCGGGCATCCAGGTCGGCTTGACCGGCTGTCGAACGAGACGCATGCCCGCCTGCCGGGGGGTTCTCCCGCCCTTCCGGTTATTGCAGGAAAGGCAGGCGGTCACGATGTTCTCCCAGGTCGTCAGTCCGCCCTGCACCTGCGGCACCACATGATCGAAGGTGAGGTCCTCGGCGGAGTAGCGAACGCCGCAGTACTGGCAGGCATGCCGATCGCGCTGGTATATGTTCAGCCGGGAGAACCGAACCTCGCGCCCGGCCCGCCGGATCTTCACAAGCTTCAGCAGCCGCAGGATGGAAGGCAGCCGGAAGGTGACCGACACGCCCCGGATCTCCCGGTCATGGAAATCGATGACCTCGACCTTGCCCTGGGTCAGGAGCGTGATCGCGCGCTGCCAGGAAATGACCTTCAGGGGTTCAAAGGTCGAGTTGAGCAGCAGTGTCCGGTCCATCGTCCGCTGGATCTCCTTACAGGACCTCCGCAGAGACGCACCATCCGGCATCGAACACCGGCCGGATCAGGGATGCGGCTGGGGTCGCTTGACGCATAACAATACAGAATACAAGGGGAATTGTCAATACCCGCCCAGCGGGATATAATAGGGCATGCCCCGAGCCGAAGAGGTCCGTGCCGCCCGTGCCGCCGCTGCCGCTGAGGAGGAGATCACGCTCTATGTGAACGATCCGTCTCCTCTGGTCGTCAAGGCGCTCCTGGAGAACCGCCGCCTCACCGAGGAGCACGTTCTCGTCATCGCGAACAGGAAGAACCTGCCGTCCGAGGTCCTGGATGCCGTTTTTCGCGACAAGAGGTGGACCGACAGCTACCGCGTGCGTCTCGCCCTTGCAAAGAACCCGAAGACGCCCCTCTTCACCGCGCTCTCGGTCGCCCGGTTCCTCCGCCTCTTCGACCTCGCAGATATCAGCCGCAACCACCGGCTGCCGGCGCTCTATCGGAGGAAACTGGAGGCGATGGTCATGGAGAAGATCCCCACGCTCGCACTGGGGATCAAGAAGACCCTGGCCAAGACGGCCGGCGGCGAGGTCCTGCGCGCCCTGATCCAGGACGGCTATCCCGAGGTGGTCCGTCTCTGCCTCGAGAACCCTGCGCTGACGGAATCCCAGCTCTACAAAGTGATCAGCAGGCGAATGACCCCGGCCGGCACGATCAGGACCATCGCGGAACATCCCGCATGGACCAGCAGGTACCATGTCAGGTTCGCGCTGCTGCGCAATGAGCACACTCCCCTTGCACGCTCCGTGCGGTTCCTGCCCGGCCTCAGGACCGTGGACCTGAAGGAGCTCTACCGCGATCCCCACCTTCCGCCGTCCGTCCGTCCGGCGGTGCACCGCGATCTGCTCGGCCGCGGCGTGGCCCCTGAGCGGATGCAGGAGAACGAGGAAGAAGAGACCGTCTATGAGATCGGCGAATCGGAACTGCGGGAGATGGAGCGGGTGAGACCGTCCTTCACGGATGATCGAGAGGAAGTAGGCCCCGCCGGCCATGCCGCGAAGGAGGAGGAAGCATCGGCCGGCGATGATCAGGACGACTGATCCTTTAGGACCCGGTCAGGCGGAGCGCCCATCCCTTCCCCACCGTGATCGCTCCCTGGGGGCAGAACTCCTGGCAGCAGAAACAGCGGATGCAGACCCGGTGATCGATGACGAGCCGGCCTCCGTCCGGCGCGATGGCCCGCTGCGGACAGTGGCCCTCGCAGATTCCGCAGCGCACGCAGGCACGGCGGTCGATCAGCGGCCGCGTCGTCAGGGCGTCCTTCAGCGTCCTGCGGAGCCACTCCGGCAGCTTCCACTCCAGGTGCTCCCGCGGCGGGAGCCGAAATCCCCGCACCGCAGCGGACGAGATGGACGCGCCGGCCACCTGTATACGTTCGATCCGCTGCTCGCCGATCCCCGCCTCTCGCGCGGCCCGCAGCACCGGAAGCGCCTCCGGCCGGACCCCGACCAGACGCCCTGCCACAGCATCGACCGCCACAGGGTCCCCGCCCGCGAGCAGCACGCCGACCGCCCGGGGGTCTCCGCTGCCCGGCCCGTTCCCTTCCATCGCAACGATCGCGTCCATCACCGTGAGACGCGGCGCCAGCAGGTCCGCGAGCTCGACCAGCATC
>CAZTXN010000168.1:0-5500 GCA_964617655.1 uncultured Nitrospiraceae bacterium
TCCTGCTTCACGATCCGCGGAGTGATGAATATCAGCAGCTCCCTCTTCTCTTCGCGCACAGCCTTGCTCCGGAAGAGCCACCCGATGAGCGGGATGTCGCCGAAGAACGGCACCTTGGTGACCGTGGTCCCGCGGTCGATGACCAGGATGCCGCCGATGACCGCCGTCTCTCCGTCGGTCAGGAGCATCTCGGTCTCAGCCTCGTTCTTCCGGATCGACGGCTGGCCTCCCGCGCCCAGCAGCGACGTGTCCGGCGCGTTCTTCGTCGCCTTGATCTTCATGAAGATCTTGTTGTCCGGTGTCGCATGAGGCGTCACGGTCAATGACAGCTTTGCGTCAATGAACTGCACATTCGTAGCGCCGCCTGCCTGGGATGTCGCAAAGGGGATCGATACACCCTGTTCGATCTTGGCTTCCTTGTTATCCAGTGCGCTGACGCGGGGTGTTGATATGACCTTGCCCTCGCCTGTTGATTCAAGCGCCGAGAGCACGAGGTCTAGGTTCAACGCCCTGCTGAGCGAACCGAAATTGAAGTGAATGGCGCCGCCGCCCGTCCCGGCACCCGCAGGCGCCGGCATGTTCACGAAATAGTTTCCGTTCCCCGAGGCCGTCCCGCCCATGGAAGGTCCGCCGGTAATACCGATGGTGTTCGGAAACTGGAATCCCGTAGGGTTCCCCGTATTTGCACCGGCATTAAAATTTGCGCCCCACTGCACGCCGATCGTCCGATTGAAATTCAGGGACGCCTCGACAATCCTCGCCTCGATCATGATCTGCGGCGTCGGCCGGTCAAGCCGACGCACCAGCTCCACGACCTCGTCGACAGCCCGCTGAATATCCTTCACGATCAGCGTGTTCGTTCGCGGGTCCACGACGGTTTCGCCTCTCGCTGAAAGGGACTTTTTGATCGTCATCTCGATGTTCTTTGCGTCGGAATAATTTACCGGAACGATCCGTGTTATGAGATCCTCGGCCTTCTTCTTGGCCTCCTTCGTCCGGATTTCGTCCTCGGCTTCCTTCGCCAGGGCCGCCTGCGAAGCGATCCGCAATATGTTGTCTTCAATGACAAAACCCAGGCCGTTCATCTTCAGGATGATCTCCATGGCCTGGTCCCAGGGAATGTTCACGAGCCGCACCGTCACCTTGCCCTTCACATCCGGCGATAGGATCATATTCAGATTCGCCAGCTCGCCAAAGAGGCGTAACACGTTCACGAGATCTGCATCCTGAAGGTCAAGGGATATCCTCCTGCCGCCATACTTCCTTTCTCCGACGACCATCGTCATCTCGGTCGAAACCGGCTGCTGCGCCGGCGCCGGAGCGGCGCGTTCCCGGACTACCGGCGCCGGCGTGACGACCTCGGCAGGCGCTGCAGGCTCGGCCATCTCCTTCTCGGTGACCACCGGGGCCGGGGCCGGCGCTTGCGCGGCAGACCGCTCCTGCGGCTGCTCCTCAGGCTTCGGCGCGGCCGCGATCGTCAGAGCGACCACGATAGTGTTGCCCTCCGGGGTGACGGAATACTCCATGGTCCGGGTAAGGTCAAGGACAACGCGCACCTTCTTCTCCGGAGAGACATGCTGCCCCACGCGGACCTTATCCACCCCTCCCTTCCTCACCGGGATCACGGTCGGCCGCACACGGCTCTTCGTTCCCGGGATGTCAATGACCAGACGCCGACCCTCGATCATGAAGGTGTTCGGTCGCATGGTCCCGTCCGCTGCGATTACCACCTTGGCGCCGTCCTTGCTGCCTGTCGCCTTCACGGTCTTCACGAGAGAAGCCGTCGCCGGTCCTTTCTCACCCGGGACCGGTGCTGGTGTAGCTGGCGCCTCTGCTGCAGTTGTTGGCTCTACCGCGGGCGCCACTGCTTCAGGGGCTGCCTGAGCTGCCGCCACCGGCTTGGCAAGCTCGACCATCAGCTTTCCCATGGACTGGTATACCTTTGTATCAACAGGCTGGGACAACGCTATCTCGAGCCTCGCGATATTGTCCACCTGGCTCGGAGTTATGTCGATGACCGGCCCCTGATTCACCGTGATCTTGTCCTTGAAACCTTCCAGGTCTGCATCAGTGATATCCACGATAAGACGCAGCGGCTCGGTCAACTGGAACGACGTGTATTGCAGGATGGCATCCGATCCTGCGATCGAGATCTCCGTCCGGGTATCGGTTTCGCTTGGTGTTATGGCCTGGATCGCAATTCTTCCTTCCGTAGCTGCGTCCCCCGGTCCTTTTCTCCCGCCGCAGCCCGATATCGACAATGCTGTCGCAACCACGAGGACCAGGAATCCCCGTCCTGTCAACCCGGCACGCCGTACAAGCAAAGCTGATAGCCCGCGCTGAACCAGCGTCCCTGCGCTTTGATTTCCAAGGGGTATCAGGACATTCATAGCGTCCCCTCCTGTGTCGTGCGAAGCTCCACAACGATCTCTTTTTTATTCATCTCCCCTGACGGGTCCCGGTATTTCTCCTCGATCACCATGTGCTTCTGTGTGATCCTCTTGATCACACCGCGATTCGGTCCTATCACGGTGCCGACGCGGACGAAATATCCTTTTCCGTCAGGCCCCTCCAGCATTGCATGGTATCCAAGCCCTCCCCACACGATGCCGGCGAGCTTGAACTCGCTGATCGGAAACCGCTCCAGGGGGGTCTTCGCTCCGGCAAGGGCCTTTTTCTCCTCTTTGATGATGATCGGCATGAAGGGGTCGCGTCTCCCTGCCGGTTGATATGCATAGATCAACTCCGCTTTCTGCTCGGTCACTGTCGGCAACGAGGTAACCGCAGGAGCCGTCCGCGGCTTTGTCGTCGGAGGAGGAACTGCCTGCTGCGGAGCATCCGAGCAGCCTGCTGAACCAACGGCGGCAGACAGAAACAATACAGGGATCATTTTCCTCATTTCATCTCACCTGTGTTGCGGCGGCCGCGGCGGCGGCCTGGCCTTTTTGCTCCATGGCGGCAAAGGTCATCGCCGTGACCTTGATGCCGATCTCCATCAATCCGCCACGACCAACCTTTGGCTGGTCCATTTTCACGTTCAGCATATTGACGATTCGCGTCAGCTTGCCGACGCTGTCGAAAAACATGGCGACGTTATGGTAACCGCCGACGAGATCGAGCGATATCGGGATCTCCTCGTAGAGCCCGCTTGGATGGGGTTTCCGCCGGTCTGGCTTCCAGACCTTCAGGATAAGCCCCGACTTGTTGACCAGGCCCTGGATCTGGCGCAGCAGACCGGACACTTCTGATTCCGGTGGAAGCTGCTCGGTCAGGATCCTGAGCCGGACCTCGAGGGATCTGACCTCTGCCTTGAGCTGGTCCAGCATCTGGATCTTCGCATCGTTCTCTGCGATCTTGGCCTGCAGCTGCGCGATCTCCGTATCGAGCTTCTCGATCTCGGTGGTCCTGGGAATATGCACAAAATAGATGAAGAGACTGATCGCAGCAATTATGACACCGCCAAAGGTCCATATTCTGGTCTTCGTCGGTATCTTCTGGAGCTTATCGAACACCGCGGGCATGGCCATTTATAACCCCTTATACCGGAACTGGAGCTTGTACCGGTAGAATTCGAATCCCTCGGCGGCGGCCTGAACGGTCTCCAGAAGATAGACATCATCCAGATAGGGGGACGCTTTCAAGTTATCCACGAACCTGACGACGTCCTCGTTGGTAAACGCCGTACCATCCAGGTTGACATTGTTCGCAGCCTCGGTCAGCGCCGTAAGGTTCACATTGATCGGCAATGCCCGACTGATCTCGTCCAGCAGCCGTACGGGTCCCTGCTGGTTCTTCTTGAGCTGCTCGATGACGCCGATCTTCTCCGTTACTTTTCTTCGTTCCTCCTCGACGTTCTTGACCTCTTTAAGCATGCTGTCCTGCTGCGCGATCCGGGCTTGAGCTGTGCTCCGTTGCTGCTGACGATCCACTATCTGAGCGCTCAAGCGTAGATGCCAGAAGACCATCGCCCCCACCACGCCGGCCGATACCAGCAATGCAATAATGAGCTGATTCTGAAGCTCTGTAAGCTTCTTCGGCGGCTTTCGCTTGGTCGGCAGGAGATTGATCTTGATCATCGGTCGCCGGGCCTCCTCATCGCCAGACCTACCGCGACAGCGGCCAACGGCGCCGACTCGCTCACGAACGCCGCGTCAAAATGCTTGGGGTCCACCTTGATGTTCTTGAAGGGATTGACGACCTCGACGGGGACTTCAAGCCGCTCCGACAAGATCTTGATGAAGTCCGGTATCTTCGCGCAGCCGCCCGCAACAAGCACGCGGGAAACGTTTTCGCTGCCCGTGGTAGACCGGAAGAAGTCGAACGACTGCTGCACGTTCCCTACGATATCTTCGGTCACCGCTGCAATGATGTTCTGCGCCTGGTCAGCATCCGCCCCCTCGGCCGAACCGCCCCGCTTGACACGCTCCGCGTCCTCGAAACTGAGCCCCAGGTCGCGCTGGAGCGCCTCGGCATAGCGGTTCCCTCCGACCGTGATATCGCGGGTGAAGATCGACATGCCGTCGCGCAGGATATTGATGTTCGTCACCGACGCGCCGATGTTCAGCAGCGCAGTGATGCCGCCCTCCATCTCGTAGTTCAGTTCGTACATGTTCGCCAGGGCGAAAGCGTCTACGTCCACCACGACCGGCTCCAGCCCCGCATCCTTTACGAGGTTCACGTAGTCATTGATCTTGTCCTTCTTCACCGCCACCAGCAGGATATCCGCCTGCCCCTCCGTCGCGCCGGGTCCGAGCTTCTGAAAATCGACGTTCACATCGTCGATGGAGAAGGGAATGTACTGCTCGGCCTCCCACTTGATGGATTCGGCCAGTTCCTCATCCGTCATATCCGAGATGGAGACCCGCTTGATGATCACCGAGCTGCCCGAGACGGAAAGCACGACATCCTTGGTCTTCACCTTCTGCGATTCCAGCAGTTCCCGGATGGCTTCGGACACGCGGTTCGCGTCCATCACAGCACCCTCCACGATCACCTCGGGCGGCAGGGCAACTGTGCCGAACTTGCTCAGGGTATAGCTCTTTCCCGTGCCCTTGAGCTGGACCAGCTTGATCACCGTGGAACCGATGTCCAGTGCTACCGGATCTGATTTTTTCGAGAACAACATGCGCTCTCCCGGCGCGGACCCTTTCCGCGCGATCGTCACCTAGGCGTTCTTGCTCCTGATGATCTTCTCGATCTCCCTGAGATTGCCTTCTCCGTACACCCGCCAGCCGCGCCAGTCGCGCTGGACGCCGTTCAGCAGTCCCTCGCTCTCCCAGCGAAAAAGCGTTGCCCGGGAGATATCGAATCTGTCGCAGATCTCCTTGGTTTTATATTTTTTCGGACTTTTTCGCTTGACCATCGCAGCCTCACTGTTCAGTCTGATAATACTGCTTATAGTAAGTATAGTTAGTATGATACTGATATTTGGACGGTTGTCAAGGAATATTTTTATTTTTTTATATATTTTCAATAAGATACAGCATCTTGTGGCCCGGGG
>CAZTXN010000169.1:0-2998 GCA_964617655.1 uncultured Nitrospiraceae bacterium
CCCGGGCCGAGAAGGTCCTGCATCTTCATGGGAAGGTACGGTACCACGGGGCAGGGGAGAAAGCAAACCTTTCCCCTGTACGTCCGACAGCTGCGACGGGGCGCGTCCGGGGAGCCGGGCGGTGCGCGAGCGAGGCAGCGGAAAGGACGGGGCATGCTGCGACATATTAATTATTGACAAAACAAGTTCTCCTTGCTAAACTTCTAAGCCTGGGCCGCATTCGCTCATAAATTCCGGCTGCTGTATCCTTGGATCCTATGCATGGTCCCGCAGTCATCTCATTTTCCGAGTAGGCAAGGAGGAATCGTATGAAGAAGGCTTCGCTAGTACGCGTCATGGTCCTCGCAGCAGTTCTCGTTGTTGCAGCCGTCTCGACGGGATGCATCGCCCCGCTGCCGCCGCCGGACCCGAACAACCCCATCGCCCGGGTGGCCGTGCTGCCCATGGACAACCGGACGAACGACATGGACGGCCCCAACTGGGTGCGCGTGGCCTTCCACCAGATCGTACCGAGCCGGTACTACCTGACCATGCCGACCGAGCAGGTGGACAAGGTCCTCCAGGAGAAGCTGGGCGTCACCATCGGCGGCCAGCTTGATTTCACGAACCCCGGCGCGGGCGCGCCGTCGCCCCAGAAGGTCGGTGAGGCCCTGGGCGTGGACGGACTGTTCTACGGCACGCTCGAGGACTTCCAGAACCTGATCACCGGCTTCTACAACAAGAAAAAGGTCTCGGCGAACTTCAAGCTCGTGAACGCCAAGACCGGCCAGGTCGTCTGGGAGGCCACGAAGGAGGCGAGCCAGCAGGATGTGCAGCTTTCGCTCTCCGGCGCCCTCGACGCGGCCAAGCACAAGGTCGCCGGCGCGGTGCTCAACAAGGCGCTCCGCGCGAACCCGCTCCAGGTCCAGACCGATCAGGTCGTCTATCAGCTGCGGCGCGAGATCCCGTCCGGCCCGGTCGCGACGGCTGAAGCGCAGCGGAAGTAACAGCAATCCTATTCCACGTTCAGGAGATGAGCCATGAAAAAAAGGAACGCAACGCTGTGGTATGTCATGATGCTGACGATCGCCGCCTTGGTCGTTCTCGGCGGCTGCTCGCCGCAGATGAGCGGCGCGGTGAAGGATGACGTCACGCTCTCGGGCGCCGGCGACGAACTGGAGCAGAAGCTTGCCGACGTCTCGGATTACCGCGGACCGAAGCTCCGCATCGGCATCGTGAACTTCGAGAACAAGACGCCTTCCAAGACCTTCGGGATCGGCGAGGCGGCGACCGATATGCTGGGGACCATCCTGGGCAAGACCAACCGGTTCATCGTGATCGCATCGCAGGACATGAAGCATATCGCCGACCAGCAGGCGCTGAACGCCTCGGGCATGGTGAACCCGGCGACGGCGGCGAAAATGGGCCAGGTGCTCGGTCTGAACGCCCTCATATCGGGCGCTATCACGGCCTACTCCGAGGCGGTGGAGGGCAAGGATTTCGCCGTCTACCAGTCTAAGAAGCAGATCGCCCGGGTGACCGTGGACTACCGGGTAGTGGACCTCGAGACGGGCGTGCAGCTTCTGGCGGACTCGGGCGCCGGCATCTATGAGAAGTCCACCAGCGCCGTGCTCGGCATGGGCTCCAAGACGACCTATGACACCACGCTCCGGGACGGCGCGCTGCGCGACGCTCTCACCAAGGCGACGCTGAACATCGTGAAGCGCATGGAGAAGCGGAAGTGGTCGGGCAGGATCGCGTCGGTCAAAGGCAGCCAGATCTACGTGAATGCCGGACAGAAATCCGGCATCAACGTGGGCGACAAGCTCATGGTCTACCGGCCCGGCGACGACATCATCGACCCGGTCACGAAGGTGAAGATCGGGACGGAGGAGAGCTTCATCGGTGAGATCACGATCCTCCAGAACGACCTGGGCACCGGCGATCTCTCCCTGGCGCGCGGCGGCGCCCAGTTCAAGGCCGGCGACATCGTGAAACTGAGCGGCATGTAGTTCCGGAACATCTCGTGACCCCCTCCGGGAAGCGAACCGGAGGGGGTTTTTTATCGGAGCGATGCCAGGACCCGCCACGAAGGCACGAAAGCACAAAGGTGCGCCGGGCATTCTTCGCCGGGGTGGATGCCGATCGAGGCATTCCTCCGTGTCTTAGTGTCATCGCGGCAAAGGGACGCGCTATTCATGAGACGCCTTCTGTATGCCATGCTTTCGTTCGGCCTTGTTCTGTCCGCGGGCTGCGGTGCGCTCTACTTCTTTCCCGAGCGGGGGCTCCGGGAGAACGTCACCGCCCGGATGTTCTCGCCCGAGGATGTGCGGTTCACGGCCGCGGACGGTGTCAGGCTGCACGGCTGGTACTTCCGCGCCCGCGAGCCGCGGGGCAGCCTGCTGGTCCTGCACGGGAACGCCGAGAACCTCAGCACCCACGTGAACAGCGTCCTCTGGATGGTGCTGGAGGGGTTCAACATCCTGATCATCGACTACCGCGGTTACGGCCTGTCGGAGGGAAACCCGACCGTCGCCGGCCTCCACCGTGACGCGCAGGCAGCCTTGCAGACGCTGCTCGGACTGCCGGGGGTCGACCGGGAAAAGGTCGCGATCCTGGGCCAGAGCATCGGCGGCGCGGTGGCGGTGCATACCGCGGCGACGTCGCCCGACCGCCGGCAGGTGCGGGCGCTGGTCATCGACAGCGCCTTCTCGAGCTACCGCCGGATCGCCCGGGAGAAGCTCGGCGGCTTCTTCCTGACCTGGCCGCTCCAGTATCCGCTCTCCTGGCTCTTTCCCGGGGAGGAGTACAGCGCGGCGCGCTGGATCGGAAAGGTCTCGCCCATCCCGGTCCTGATCCTGCACGGCGGGAGCGATCCGGTCGTGCCGGTCCACCACGCCCACGCGCTGTTCGAAGCCGCGCGCGAGCCGAGGGCGCTGCTCCGGACCGCGCCGGAAGGCCATGTCACCGCCTTCGCGGACGGCGACGTGCGGAGGACCGTGGTCGCCTATCTGGACCG
>CAZTXN010000169.1:3098-5481 GCA_964617655.1 uncultured Nitrospiraceae bacterium
TCGGCCTTCGCTGTGGGCCAGGCCCATCAGAACACGGGCTGCGGGCTCGGCACCATGCTGTTCAAGGGCAATGCGGACAATTCGACGATACTCCAGACCTTCCAGGCGACCACGAACGGGACCTACGGCAACCAGACCTTCGGCATCACGACCGGCACCTCGGATTGCAAGCAGCCGAAGAACTTCGTGAGCAACCAGCAGATCAACGAGTTCCTGCTGGCCAACATGGACAACCTGGCCAAGGACATCGCCATGGGCAAGGGCGAGACCCTGGATGCCTTCGCCGAGCTGATGGGCATCCCGGCCGAGCAGCGCGCGGAGTTCGCCGCCAGGCTCCAGGCCAGCTTCGGCAGGATCTATACCTCCTCGGACGTCCAGATGGCGAGCGTGATGGACAACATCGCGGCCGTGTCCAAATAATGACGCGTCGCGTTCCGGCGCAGCTCTTTCGACAGACCCGGGCATGCAGAACGATCCGTTCTGCATGCCTTTTTCTTTTTCTTGCAGTCCTCGGTCCGCTCGCCGGCGCCGCTGCCGCGGCAGGCGAGGGACCGGGCGGCTACCTGGCTGAGCTGCAGCAGGCGGCGCGCGGCATGAGTCTCGCCAGCGCCCGGACCTGGGAGGTGCTGCTCCATTACAAGCCGACGTGGTCCGGCGTTCAGAGCCTGGTGGACGACCCGGCGTTCTTCAACGCTCCCCGGGGCAGGCGCGATCCGCAGGCCGAGCTGGACGCCACGCTTGCGGCCTTCTTCCAGGAGGGCGTGCGGGAGAACGAGGAGCATCCGCGCTGCCGGTTCATCGCCCGCTATACATGGCTGAAGGAGGAGCTCGGCATCAATGAGCAGTACCTCCCCCCGGCGGACTGCTCCCGGTTCGAGCGGGCTCTGGCGGCGGTGAGCCCCCGCTCAGCCGTGCTGGTATTCCCGAACACGCTGCTGAACCACCCCTCCTCGATGTTCGGCCATACACTGCTCAGGATCAACACCGCCTACGAGAGCGACCTGCTCTCCCATGCCGTGAACTACGCGGCCATCACGGGCGAGAACCCGGGACTGTTCTACGTGATCAAGGGCGTCTTCGGCTTTTACCACGGCCGCTACTCGAACCTTCCCTATTACGAGAAGGTCCAGGAGTACAGCGATATCGAGCACCGCGACATCTGGGAGTACCGCCTGAACCTCACCCAGGACGAGACCTACCGCATGTTCCTGCATACCTGGGAAATGAAGGATTTCTACGCGAACTACTACTTCTTCGACCAGAACTGCTCCTTCAATCTCCTCTTCCTCGTCGAGGCCGGCAGGCCCTCGCTCCGGCTCACCGACGAGTTCTACGGCAAGTGGCGGTTCTGGGTGATCCCGGTCGACACGGTCCGTGCGGCGAAGAAGCTCGGCATCATCGAGGGCGTGCAGTACCGTCCGTCGCGGGCCACGAAGATCCTGCGGATCGCTTCGGGAATGAACGATCCGCAGCGGGACCTGGCCTTCCGCGTCGTGGACGGCGCGGCGCCGCCGGCGGAGGTGCTGGGAGCGGACCTGAGCGTGGAACAGAAGCGGGAGGTCCTGGACCTGGCGGCCGAGCTGTCGCAGTACCGGGGCGCTCAACGGAAGCTGGACCGGGACCAGTATCAGAAGCAGTTTCTCGAGATTCTGGCGTCGCGCGCCACGCTCGGGACGGCTGAGGCGGACCCCTATCCCATCGCCATGCCGGAACCGCCCGATGAAGGGCATCTCTCCGGCAGGTTCCGGGGAGGCGGCGGCTACCGCAGCGGCTCCTGGTTCACGGCATTCAACTGGCGGGCCGCCTACCATGAGATCACGGACCTGGACGACGGCTATGTGCGGGGCGCCCAGATCAACTTCTTCGACCTCTCGTTCCGGTATTACGCTGAGGAGGATGAACTGCGGCTGCACCGCTGGCGGGTGGTCGACATCCTCTCCCTCTCGCCCTGGAATGATGTCTTCCGTCCCGTGTCCTGGAAGGTGCATGTGGGCGTCGAGGAGCTGCTCCTGCCGGACGGGAAGGACCGTCCGGTCCCCCGGCTGAGCGGGGGAGCGGGACTGACCGGCAGCACGGGGCGGAGCGGCATGCTCTACCTGCTCGCGGAGGCCGACCTGCAGGCATCAACCCGGCTGGAGAAGGACTACGCGCTCGGCCTCGGGGGAACCGCCGGGCTCCTCCTGAATGTGACGAAGGACTGGAAGGCGAACCTCTGGGTCCAGGGGCTCTGGTACGGGTCAGGGGAGGAGCACCGGAGCAGGGGGGCGGGGCTGCAGCAGACCGTCAGGTTCACGACGAACTCCGGCCTCTCCCTGAATGCGAAGCGGGAGCAGACCTATGGTCTCTACCGGACCGATCTTGAGCTGCTGGGAAACTGGTATTA
>CAZTXN010000170.1:0-5481 GCA_964617655.1 uncultured Nitrospiraceae bacterium
GTTGAAATCAATTCGCCATACGAGGTCGAGAATTTATTTAAAACGGCAATACCAGCGCGCTGCTCGAATTCACCACAAACTGCTCACGGATTTTGACCTACACTTCTAATGCAATAATCGATTTGTGATAGGCAACAACTGCTGTCGACAACGCAATGCAAAAATCCCTTGCACGTTCAAGCTCTCTCTTGTTTTTAGTAGGATCGTCGCTTGATAGTTCACTTGCAATTTGAACTGCAGCAGCGAGCAAGTCCTCCACCTTCCTCGAATAACCAGGATCGGCTGTCTGAGCTACTGCTTCGTCAAGAATGGTCAGAGTCGTTGGATCCATCAAAGAACGAATCGGCTCGCCGCTCGCACTTATCTCAATTGAATTCCGCAGCTTCTCAGCTAAAAGCCTGATGGTAGTCACGTCATTGGATCGACTTGAGAGAAGATTATCGATATCAATTGCTGCTTCTGTTGCGAGCAACGGCAGGTCGTAATCGAAAACACGTAACGCATTCTGTCTTTGAGTCTCTTCTGTCATGGCAAACATGATTTACCCTCCTTATTCTGACATGGGCGTAATCAATCACAGCCAAGTCTGTTTCGTACCGGGTGAGTAAAAGTATAGCAAAACTTGTCGCATGTCAAGACCCTCAATCCGCCGCTCTTCGAAGATACGCCGGCTTGTCCAGGTCCTCGCGCTTCGACCCGAAGAGGTCGAAGGTCTGGTTCGCCGGCTCCGGCCGCCGCTTCGCCGGCTGCCGCTCCGGCTGCTGCCGGTTCTCCTTCTGCATCAGCTCCTTCAGGCTCATGGGCGCCTTGACGCGGTTCCGGATGCCATCCTCGTCGAACCCCGTGGCGATCACGGTCACCATCAGATCCTCGTGCATGTCCTCGCTCAGCACCATGCCGAAGATGATGTTCGCGTCCGCGTCCACCTCGCCCTTGATCACGCCCATGGCCTCGTTGATCTCGTCGATCTCGAGGTCCGCGCCGCCGGTGATGTTGACCAGCGCGGCCCGCGCGCCCTTGATGGAGCCGTCCTCGAGCAGGGGGCTCGAGATGGCCCGGTGCGCGGCGTCCACGGCCCGGCCCGCGCCCTTGGCGATGCCCATGCCCATCACCGCCCGGCCCTTGTTCACCATCACGGTCTTGACGTCCGCGAAGTCCACGTTCACGTGGCCCGGCACGAGCACCACGTCCGAGATGCCCTTGACGGCCTGCTTCAGCACGTCATCGGACATCTTGAAGGCCTCGGCGGCCCGGGAGTTCTTCTCCGACAGGTTGATCAGCCGGTCGTTGGGGATCACGATGAGCGCGTCCACATGCTTCTTCAGCTCGGTGATTCCGCCCTCGGAGTAGCGCATCCGGCGGTCGCCCTCGAAGGTGAAGGGCTTGGTCACCACGCCCACGGTCAGCGCCCCGGCATCCCGCGCCAGCCGCGCGATCACCGGCGCCGCGCCGGTCCCGGTTCCGCCGCCCATCCCCGCGGTGATGAAGACCATCTCCGCGCCGTCGATCACCGCCTTGATCTGTTCGGCGTCCTCGAGCGCCGCGTTCCTGCCGGTCTCGGGGTTCGCGCCCGCGCCGCGCCCCCTGGTGAGCTTCGCGCCGATCTGGAGCTTCACCGGCGCCAGGGTCCGGTCCAGGGCCTGCCGGTCGGTGTTGGCGGCGATGAACTCCACGCCCCGGATCTCGGCCTTCACCATGGTGTTCACCGCGTTGCCGCCCCCGCCGCCCACGCCGATCACCTTGATCCGCGCCGGCAGGCTCTCCTCGTCGGCGAACCGGACCATGGCCGGCCCCGGGTCCTCCGGCGGCGCGGCGGCCTCTCCGTCGTCCCTCTCCTCCTCGATCCGGATCATGGCGTCCTCCCTTCCTGCCGCGCTGGCCTGCTCCGCGGCGTGCAGCTGCAGGATGTCCTCGAACGGGAACTCCATCGTGTCCTCCCGCTCATGCTCCCGGGGCGTGTGCCTGGGGTCTCGCGTCATGGCGCACCGTCCTTTCCCGTTTCGTTCCCCGCTTGAGTGCGTTGCAATCCAACATCTCGAATTATGCTTCCCGTTCGCATGGAGCCGGAACCAACCGCCAAAGCCGGACCATGGTCCGCAGATTGCGCGGATTTTCAGGACAAGACCCAAAGCCGATGACCTAGAAGTTCATCTGCCTTGCTCCGTGAAATCCGCGGACAGAAGCATTTCAAGGTTCGCCTTTTTTCCCCAACGGTCCGAGACAGAGCCCCGCTAGACGAACTCGCTGAACCACTGTCCGATCCGCTTCAGCAGCCCGGCGGGCCGGAACCCGCCGGCCGCGGGGCGGTAGTTCTCCGCGCCGTACAGCACCAGGCCCACGCCCGTGGCGTAGACCGGGCTGTTCACCACGTCCATGAGCCCGCCGATGTTCCGCGGCGCGCCGCGCCTGACCGGCATGCCCAGGTACTTCTCGGCCGCGTCCTGCATGCCCTCCATGAGGGCCGTCCCGCCGGTCAGCACGATGCCCGAGGCGATCAGGTCCTCGGAGCCGGTGCTGCGCAGCCGCTGCTGGATCAGCTCGAAGAGCTCGGCCATGCGCGGCTCGATGATCTCGCAGAGGATCTGGCGCGAGAGCAGCCGCGGCGGCCGGCCGCCCACGCTCGGCACCTCGATGGTGTCCTCGTGCTTCACCAGGGAGGCCATGGCGCAGCCGTGCTTCACCTTGATGCGCTCCGCCTCGGAGGTGGAGGTGCGCAGCCCGATGGTGATGTCGCTGGTCACGAGGTTCCCGCCCACGGGGATCACGCCGGTGTAGAAGAGGCTGCCCTCGCGGAAGAGCGCCATGTCGGTCGTGCCGCCCCCGATGTCCACCACCGCCACGCCGATCTCCTGCTCCTCGCTCGTCAGGACCGCCCGGGCCGACGCCAGGGGCTGCAGCACGAGGTCGTTCACCTGCAGCCCGGCGCGGGAGCAGCTCTTCACGATGTTCTGGACCGCGGTCACCGCGCCGGTGATGATATGGACCTTCACTTCGAGCCGCGCGCCCGACATGCCGAGCGGCTCCAGGATGCCGCCCTGGTCGTCGATGATGAACTCCTGGGGAAGGACATGCAGGATCTGGTGCGTACCCGGGATGCTGATGTTCCGCGCGGTGTCGATGGCCCGGTGCACGTCGGCCGTGCCGACTTCCTGCTTCTGGATGACCGACATGCCCTTCGAGGTGAGGCCCTTGATATGCTCGCCCGAGATGCCGACGTAGGCCGTGTTGATCACCACGCCGGCCATCAGCTCGGCCTCCTTCACGGCCTTCCGGATCGACTCCACCGTCCGGTCGATGTTCACGACCACGCCCTTCTTCAGGCCCTCGGACGGGCTGAAACCGAGGCCGATGACGTCCACCTGGCCTCCGTCCTTCATCTCGCCCACGATGGCGCAGACCTTGGTCGTGCCCAGATCGAGCCCCACCACGATGTTGTCCGGTTTTTTCGCCACTCCACACCCCCTTTGAACGGCAAGCGCAAAGTTCAAAGTGCAGAGCTCATCTGGGCCGGCGTCTCGTCTCTGCGTTCCCCTTCACTCCTGACCCCTTGCCCTTTGCGCTTCCCTTCACCACCATCGCCGCCGCCTGCCGCTCCGGCCGCAGTTCCAGGTAGGCGAAGTCCTGGCCGCGGCGGTTCATGTCCGAGACGATCTCGCCCAGCCGCCGCAGCTTCTCGCCGTAGTTCCCGCGGCCCAGGCGGTACTCGCGGCCGTCGTAATGCACGGTGATGGACTCCGGCGCATCGGCCTTCAACGTCAGCGTGGAGAGGTCCCAGCCGCCGCGCAGGGCAAGCTCGTCCAGCAGCTCCATGGCATGGGGCAGTGCGTCGCTCTCCACTGCTTCGCCCGGCGCGGCGCGCAGGTCGCGCATCGCCAGGGCGGGCAGGCCTTCGGCAATGCCCGCCTCGGACTCGGCCGGCGCGATGATCGTGCCGTCGCGGTCCATCAGCCAGCGGCCGTTCGCGCCGTAGAACACGGCGCGGGCGGTACGCTCGGCGATCGTGATGCTGATGCGGTTCGGCAGCCTGCGCTCGATGCGCACCTGCCGGACCCAGGGGTTCAGCGAGAGCCGCTTCGCAGCGCCCGCGATGTCCACCTGGAAGATGTTCTGTCCGGTGAAGAGCGCCGCGGCCTCGCGCAGGTCCCGGTCGCCCGCCTTGCGCCCGCCGGAGGCGTCCACGCCCGCCACCTGGAAGAGCTCGGCGGTCGTGGCCCATCGGTAGCCCTCCCAGGCGCCGTAGCAGAGCGCGAGCGCGGCGGCGGTCGCAAGGACCGCGGCGAGGACCTCCTTCAGCCTGCCCGGCCGCTTCCGGCCCCGGAAGGGCCCGGCGTCCACGCGCCGGTTCACGTTCTTCCGGGTCTCGGCGCGGTACTTCCGCGGCGCCTTGACGTTCTTATAATCACGCATGCCGTCCGTTCCGCGTCCTCTCGCGCCTCCGGCCCCTCATGCCTCCTCCAGCGCCAGCCGCAGGATCTCCTCCACCAGGTCGGGAAAGCTCAGGCCCGCGCCCTGGGCGATCTCGGGCAGCAGGCTCGTGGCCGTCATGCCCGGCAGGGTGTTCACCTCCAGGATGAACGGAGCGCCGTCGCGGTCCACGATGAAGTCCACCCTGCTGTAGCCCCGGCATCCCAGCGCGCGGTGCGCCGCCAGGCCGGCATCCAGGGTCCGCCGGCAGACCTCCTCCGGGATGCGCGCCGGGAAGAAGTGCTCCGAGCCCCCGGGCTCGTACTTGGCCTTGTAGCTGTAGAAGCTGTCCTTCGGCACGATCTCGATGGCGCCCAGCGCGCGGCCGCCCAGCACGCCGACCTGCACCTCCATGCCGCTCAGGTGCTGCTCCACCAGGATCTCCCGGTCGTAGGAGAAGGCGAGCTCCGCCGCGGCCGCGAGCTCTCCGCTGTTCCGCACGATGGTGATGCCCACGCTCGAGCCCTCGCAGCTCGGCTTCACCACCAGCGGCAGGCCGGTCGCCCCGGCCGCCGCCTCGAGCGCCCTTCGGTCCCCGCGCTCGATGACATGGAACTCGCCGACCCGCAGGCCCTGGGCGCGGAAGAGCGTCTTGGAGACGATCTTGTTCATGCCCATGGCAGATGCCAGCACCCCGGAGCCGGTGTAGGGGATGCCGAGCAGCTCGAGCAATCCCTGGATCGCGCCGTCCTCGCCGTACTTGCCGTGCAGGCCGTTGAAGGCCACCTCGATGCGCCCGGCGCGCAGCCGCTCGGCCACGTCGCGCTGCACATCGATGGCAACGGCGTCGTAGCCCCGCTCGCGCAGCGCTTTCAGCACGGCGTTGCCCGAGGCGAGCGAGACCTCGCGCTCGGACGACAGCCCGCCCAGGAGCACGCCTATCTTCTTGTTTGTCACCCTCGCCATGGTCTGTTAAATTCCAAATGACAAACACCAAATAGCAAACAATCTCCAATTGCCAATGAGTCAATGCACACAACGGCTCTTGTCCCTATTTCGGTATTGGCGCTTATTTGA
>CAZTXN010000171.1:0-5462 GCA_964617655.1 uncultured Nitrospiraceae bacterium
GTTCCCAAGTCAAGCTCGCCATCGAGGACACGCTCGACAGCGGCCTTCCGCGCGCCTACACGAAAGAGCTCTACCAGCAGAAGTGCTCACTGCTCTTCGAACACGTGTTTGAGAGCTATCCGGAGCGGGATAGAGGTGTCTATTCAGCAGCGGTGTAACCCGTTCCGGCGGAAGGACCGGATGTGACGGCCTTATCCGATGCGGCCGGACATCTGCATTTTTCTGCTTTTTTCGCGCCCCCCCCTATGCTATACTCCTGCCCATGAAGACCGACGCCCTTACCCTCGACCGGGTCCTCGCGCGCCGCGCCGAGGAGACTCCCACGAAGACCTTCGTCAAGTTCGAAGGCAAGAAGCACACCTTCCGGGAGATGGACCGGCTCGCCACGGCTTTCGCCGCCTTCCTGCTCAACCAGGGCCTGCAGCGGGGCGAGCGCGTGGCCATCCTGAGCTGCAACTGCCACGAGTACATCGCGGCCTACTTCGGCATCATCCGCGCCGGCGGGGTCGTGCTGCCGGTGAACAACCTCCTGACGCACGAGGAGGTGGACTTCATCCTGCAGGACGCCTCGGTCTCGATCGTCTTCCATGACGTTGAATGCTCGAACACCGTGCAGAAGCTGCAGCAGCGGGAGCGTGAGCTGGAGAACCGGCGGTACTACTCCCTGCCCGAGACGGCGCGGCAGGCGGCGGCCCTGGCGCCGCCGCAGGACCTCCCGCGGAACGAGCCGGGCGATGTCTCGACGGTCCTGTACACCTCCGGCACCACCGGCAGGCCCAAGGGGGCGCTGCTCACCCACCGGAACATCATCGCCAACGCCCTGGCCGCCACGGAAGTGATCCATGTGTCGCACAAGGACCGCTTCGTGGTCTTCCTGCCGCTCTTCCATTCCTTCACCTACACGGTCTGCGTCGTCCTGCCGCTCATCCAGGGTTCCATGATCTCGCTGCTGCCCGGCGTGCGGCCCTTCGAGCGGGTGGTGAAGAGCCTCATCCTGGACCGCATCACGCTCTTCGTGGCCATCCCCACGGTCTACAAGATCCTGTCCGAGAAGGGCATGCCCTGGATCGTCAAGAAGCTCCTGAACCTCCGGCTCTGCGTCTCGGGCGCGGCGCCGCTCCCGCCCCGGGTGATCCGGGACTTCGAGGCGGTCTTCAAGGTGCCGTTGCGCGAGGGCTACGGCCTGACCGAGGCGTCGCCCGTGGTCTCGATCAATCCCCTGGAGCCGGAGCGCAACCGGCCGGGCACCGTGGGCATGCCGCTGCCGGGCATCGAGGTGATGGCCGTGGACGACGCCGGCGCGCCGCTGCCGCCCGGCACGGCGGGCGAGCTGCTGGTCCGGGGGCCGAACGTGATGCAGGGCTACCTGAACCGGCCTGAGGACACGGCAAAGACCATCAAGGACGGCTGGCTCTACACCGGCGACATCGCTGCCATCGAGGAGACCGGCCATATCCGCATCATCGACCGGAAGAAGGACCTCATCATCATCGACGGCCTGAACGTCTACCCCTACGAGGTGGAGGAGGTCCTCTACCGCCATCCGGCGGTCAAGGACTGCTCCATGATCGGCGTGCCGCACGAGCATGACGAGGGCAAGGAGCTCGGCATCATGTACGTGGTGCTGGGGGAGGGCCAGGCGGCCACGGCCAAGGACCTGCGCGAGTACCTGGCGAACCACGTGGCGCACTACAAGATCCCGCGGCGCTTCATCTTCACCGAGGAGATGCCCCGCACCGCGACCGGCAAGATCCTGAAGAAGGAGCTCCGGGTCTGGTACCGGGAGAAGGAGATGAAGCGCTCCTGACCCCGTTCCCTTCCCGCTGCCGGCGTCCCGGCCGGCGGTACGGGAAATGGGAGGCGAGGGATATCGGACCCGAGGTATCCCGTGATGAATCGGGGGTGTCCGGCCGGATGATGACGGGCAAGGACCTGGCGGGCATGAAGGTGAAATACTGATCCTGCCGGTCTTCGGCAGGCAGGGCAGGAAGAACGCGAAGCGGGAAGGGCAGAGGCCCTTTCCGCTTGTTTTTTGGACCGCAGGGGCGCAGGGCGCTGTCAGCGTTCGGAGGGCCGTCTCTTCTTCTTTCCGGCCGGTGCGGTCCGCTGTTCCGGCTCCTGCTGCCGGACCTCGGGTGCGGGGGGAGAAGGCGCAGAGACGGCCGGCGGCCGGCCGGCCGCATCCGTCGCGGTGGCGGTGATCGCCGAGGCAGGCGCTATGGTCGGCGAGGGAAGGGTGGCGACCGGAGCCTCCGGCTGCGCCGGGGAGAGGAAGGGAAGCAGGGAACGGCCGTCGGCGCCCCTGCCGAGAAGGTCCTGATAGTAGTAAGAGCCTCCTGCTGCGGCAAGCAGGGCCAGCCCCGCGGCGGCCGCAACGAGCGAGCGGCGGCGGCCGGTCCCCGCGGGAGCGCCGGTGATGATCATGGTCTCCGTCTCCGTTGCCGCCTCGAAGACCTGCCGGGAGACGAGATAATCGGCGATCCGCTGGAGGGATGCCGGCTTCGTGGTCCTGCCGGCGAGGCGCTTGCCGAGCCGCTTCTCCAGGTCGAGCATGGAGGCGAAGCGGCGCTGCGGCTTCTTCCGGAGGCACTTCTTGATGACCCGCTGCAGCGCCCGGGGGATGGCGCGGTTGACCCGGCGGGGCGCGAAGAAATCGTCCTTCAGGATCTTGGCGCTCACGGCGCGGGTCTCCTCGTCGGTGAAGGGCTTGATGCCCGTGAACATCTCGTAGAGCACGATGCCGAAGGAGAAGATATCGGAACGGATGTCCAGCGGCTGGCCGAGGATCTGCTCGGGCGACATGTAGGCCGGCGTGCCGATGAGCATGCCGGGCACGGTCAGGGCGTCGAGGTGGCGGGTGTGGGCGATGCCGAAGTCCATGAGCTTCACCTCGCCGTTCCGCTTCACCATGATGTTGCTCGGCTTGATGTCGCGGTGCACGAGCCCGCGCATATGGGCGTAGTCCAGGGCGCTGCAGACCTGGATGGCGATCATGACGCCGACGTCCACGGGGAGCGGGCCGGTCTTCTCGATGATCTCGGCGAGGTCCGTGCCGTCCACGTACTCCATCACGATGGCGAAGGTCGGCCGCTTCCAGTAGTCGTAGATATGCACGATGTTCTCGTGCTGCAGCGACGCCGCGACGCGGCTCTCGCGCTCGAAGCGCTTGACGATCTGGGGGTCCGAGCAGTAGGAGCGCTTCAGCTGCTTGATGGCCACGGGGCGGTCGAGGGATTTCTGAATGGCCTTGAAGACCGTGGCCATGCCGCCGGACCCGATCTCGTCCAGGATCTCGTATTCGTCCTTTAATTGCTGGACCGCCATTCTGCCTTTCCTTGTCCGGCGGCTGCCGGCGCCCGTCTACCGCCCCAGCACCTTCACCGCCACTGCCGTGATGTTGTCCGCGCCGCCCGCGGCGTTCGCCGCGTCGATCAGCTTCCGCACCGCCTGCTCGGGCGGATGCTTGGCCAGGAGCCTGGCGATCTCCCGGTCTGCCACCATCTCGGTCAGGCCGTCGCTGCAGAGCAGCAGGCGGTCACCGGGCTGGAGGGCCGCTGACAGGACGTCCGGCGCGGCCTCGGGACCGATGCCGAGGGCCCGGGTGATGACGTTGCGATGGGAGCTCGTCCGCGCCTGCCCGGGCGTGAGAAGACCGGCCTTCACCTGCTCGGCCACGAGGGAGTGGTCGTCCGTGAGCTGCCGGAGCCTGCCTGACCGCAGGAGATAGGCCCGGCTGTCGCCGATATGGACCAGCACGGCGCGGCTGCCGGCGAGGAGGAGCGCGGTGAGCGTGGTCCCCATACCGGCGAGTCCCGGCCGCCGGGATGCGGTGTCGAGGATCCTGCTGTTGGCGAGCGAGACGGCATACCTGAGCGCCGCGGGCTCGCGGTCAGCGCCTTGGCCGGACTCGGCGGGCGGGGTCCGGTCGCCCGAGGCGAGCATGGCCGGGACCACTTCGCGCAGGGTCTCGACCGCGATGCCGCTGGCCACCTCGCCGCCTTCATGGCCGCCGACCCCGTCCGCAACGGCGAAGAGACGGAAATCATCGGCCGCCAGGTAAGCGTCCTCGTTGTTGGCCCGCTTCCTGCCGCGGTCGGTGGCTCCTGCGAACGAGATCCTCATGCCTCAGCCGATATCGTAGGTGCGGATGCGGGGAGCGTCCTCGAGCACGAACTGGAGCGTCGTGTCGCCGACCCGGAAGGCGTCGCCGTGGCGCAGGGTCGCCTGCTTGACGAGCGCGCCCTTGATATGGGTGCCGTTCGTGCTGTCCAGGTCCTTGACGACGTAGTTCCCGTCGTGGTAGACGATGACCGCATGCTGCCGGGAGACCAGGGGGTCCTTCAGCGTGATGTCGGCCTCGCGGTCCCGGCCGATGACGGTATAGGTCGTGGTGAGCGTGTACTCCATGCCCGCGGCCGGGCCGGAGACGATCACCAGGGAGGCCTGGTAGCGCCGGGGGATCCGCGCGGCCGACGGGGACGGGGAGCCGATCCTGGTCTGATCGCTGTTCGATGGTTCCTTGCTCATGCTATCCTCCGCTTTCCGTGTCTGGGAACCTATGATAGGGCAGGACCGCGAAACAGTCAAGGCGAAAGGGGCGGCCGGAAGGGAGCGTTCTCCGCGGGAGCATCCCCCGGAGCCGGTCTTCGCCGAGGTCCCTGCCGTGAGCCGCCGCTGCCACCGGGGTTTTCAAGAGCGCATCATAGTATGCTACAATGAGCCCATGCAGCGCGCAGACCGCAAAGGACCGAAGGGCAGGAAGCCCGACCGCACCGAGGCGCTCGTTCCCGGCCAGCAGCGTCCGCTGGTGCTGAAGCAGGCGCGATTCGCCGTGACCGCGGGCCGCGATGAGGGCCGGGAAGCCTCGTTCCAGAAGCAGCACATCGCCATCGGCACGCTCCCGGAGAACGATCTCGTGCTGACGGACCCCACGGTCTCGCGCCGGCACGCGACGGTGGAGGAGACCGCGGCCGGCTGGATGCTGAAGGACCTGGGCAGCACCAACGGGACCTTCCTGGCCGGCGTGCGCGTGCGCGAGGGCTATCTCGCGCCCGGCGCGGTCATCCGGCTCGGCAACACGGACCTGACCTTCTCGCCCTCGGAGGAGCGGCTCGGCCGGATCGAGAGCGCGGCGGACCGGTTCGGCGGCCTGATCGGCTCCTCCCCGGCCATGCGCGAAGTCTTCGGCGTGCTGGAGCGCGTGGCGCCCACGGACATCACCGTGCTCGTCCTGGGCGAGACCGGGACCGGCAAGGAGCTCGCCGCCCGGGCGGTCCATGACCAGAGCCGCCGGGCGGGCCGTCCGTTCATCGTGTTCGACTGCGGCGCCGTGCCGCCCAGCCTGATCGAGAGCGAGCTCTTCGGCCATGAGAAGGGCGCCTTCACCGATGCGGTCAAGGCGCGCCAGGGCGCCTTCGAGCTCGCCGACGGCGGCACGCTCTTCCTGGACGAGATCGGCGAGC
>CAZTXN010000172.1:0-5441 GCA_964617655.1 uncultured Nitrospiraceae bacterium
TTCTCGCCGTCGACCGGATGGGCGCGATCATGCTCCCTCTTGATCTCGATGATAAAGACCTTGCCCGAGCCCCGCTTTCCGCCCTTTGCCGGTCTCTTCCGGATCACGAAGTCAGGCGTGTAGCGCCGCCACTTCCCCTTGTCGTCCTTGTACTCGACGAAGAAGTCGGTTTTTGTGGGATCGGTGAGCGCTCCGGTGAAGTAAATGTCCTCAACATCATCAGGCTTCATGTTCAGCTGGACCAGCATCTGCTCATAAAAATGCTTCTCCGGGTTCGAGTCGAAGTTGTACGGATCATAGTGAAACCCGAACTCGCCGGCCTTTTCCCTCCATGCTGAGAAATGCGCGAGAAGGTGTTCGCGGTCCTTGGGATAGATAATGTCCGCTGTATAGACCTCGGTTCCCTCTGTTGTTGTCTCTTTGTTGAATCCCTCGGGCTTCACCAGCGCCAGGGCGACATCCACTTTCTCCTCGCGTATCTCGTAGAAGCGCGTCTGCTCTTCGATCTGGCGGGATAAGTCCGCGATGTGCAGCGACGGAATATCCTCGCTGCCGTACAGCCGCCTCAGCTCATCATAGACGGTCCAAAGATCAAGCCGGTATAAGCGGCTCAACTCTGTTGCAGCCGAGTAGGAATCAAGAGTCATGTCGGCTGACGCGATCGTGACGGTCTCGCCGATCTGCTGAAGCACGCCATAGGTCGAAAGCTGCTCCCCCACGGTATAGACTTTCTTCTTCAGGCCGCCGCCGTCCCCGTCCTTGGGCCGTTCCAGCCTGACCGGCTTCGCCTCGCCTTCTTTCTTCGCAACCGTTCTGATCGTCTGCGTGACAACAAGCGGCGGCAGGTCCAGCTTGCGAAGAACGATGCGGGCTGTGGCGCTTTCGTGTCCTGCGTGGCTCAGGTCGGCGATGGTCTCCCCGTAGGTTTCCTGCAGCTGCTTGTCGAGGATCGTGAAGTTGTCCGTGGAGAGATACACACGCGCCTTCATTTCATTCCCCGGCGCCTGGCGCAGGCAACGGGTAGCAGCCTGAAGCACGAAGTTGTTCGAGGTCTTGAGCTTCCGCGCAAGGGCGCAGGCGTAGAGGCTCGGACAGTTCCAGCCCTCGGTGCCCTTGTTCACAAGCAGAATGACGCGGTGCGGCGCCGCTGGATCGTTCAGGCGGTTGAATGCGTCGATGTCCGCCTTTTTCGTCAGAGACTCATCGGACGTGTTCACGAGACACAGGGCCGGGCTCCGGCCTGCCTTCACCAGCGCCTCGTCGATGACGGGCTTCAGGTCCTTGAGATCATCGTTTTGAGGGAAATAGATCGCGAGCCTGGCAGGAGCGCCGTTCGGGAGCGTAACGTCTCCATAGTCCTTGAAAAAGTCGGCCACAACATGGCTGACATAGGCGCTTGAATCACCGGAAAAGTCGTAAGCCTGAATGTTATCCGCGAGATCTTTCAGGATGCCGTCCCTGATCCCCTGCGAAAGTCCGTACCAGATCACAACGTCCTTAAGCGGCTGGCGCTGAAAGTAGGGCGTGCCCGTCGTATTGACGACGCAGATGACGTTCGTGCCGGCGGCAAGGTAATCGACGGTCTTTCGAACCTTCTTCAGTTCCGTGTCAAGAGACTGGCCGTAGGTGTGATGCGCCTCGTCCGAGAAAACGGCGAGATGCGGCAGGCTTGCTATCGCCTGGAGCCGGAGGTTCGCCACCTCGGAGCGGGCTTCGTCCTCGCGATCAGGCGAGAAGAGGTTCCCGATATCGCTCTTCCGGATCGTCTCTTTCTGAATGCGTATCTTCTCGGTGTTCGTCACGACGACATTGAAGGAAGACCCGCGGATGACCGGCACGTCCTTTTCGCCGTCGCGCGTGAACGTCAGCTTGACCGACGCGGCAAATGCCTTCTCCATGCGCGGCGGCAGCAGTTTTTCGTACGGGATCTCCGCCAACTCGCGGAGCGACTCGATGATCGTTTTGCCCGGCGCGAACACCAAGGCATTCTGCACGAACGGGCCTTCCGGGTATTCGAGCGCCATTGCGAATTCGGCTGCTATGATCGCTCCGATGAGGATGGTCTTTCCCGCGCCCATGGCCAGCGCGAGGATATAGCTGGGATAGATGAGCATGAGCGTTTCGCGGAGAGATTCAAGCTTGAAATCCTTCACAAAGGCATCATCGGTTTTGACGCGCTTCCAGAGAGCGTCAAGGCCCTCGTCCAGCACATAGGTCTTTATGTCGCCCTGATCAAGCCCAAGGGCCGCCAGAAATTCGGATTGCTTCGGATACAGCTCGCGATACAGATCGAAAATGTGAGGTGTCTTTTCCACAAGACGGAGATACCAGTAGGTTTCGAGCGCGCGGAGCTGGGGACGTCGCAGAAAACGCAGATTGCCCGTCTCCGTCTCTTTCGCCCATTCCAGAATCTCGACAATGGCCGGATAATCAGCGGACGGATAGCCCTGGGCCCGCCACTGGTCTACGCGGCCGGCAATATGCTGATGAAGGTGTACCATGTGCCTCGCTTGTCCAGCCGGGAATTGAAGCGATTGTACTATAGTCCATGAGGCAAGCGCAACAGGAGAGACGGGAAGGGGCCGGCGGTGTGGCATGCCGCTACTTCGGGAGCTGCCCCCCGGGGATCACGAAGCGCTCCCGGATGACGCGCAGGAAGCGGGGCCGGTAGACGAGATCAAAGACCGGGCCCGTGCCCGGGAAGAGGGCGAGCGCGGCCTGCCGCGCATCCTCCAGGACGCGGAAGGCCTCGGCCGGCGTGAGGTTCGCCTGCATCAGCACGGCGAGCGAGAGGTCCGCCATGAAGCGGAGCCGCCGCATGCGCTGCTCCTCGTCCCGCAGGCTGTCCGCGGTCCCGTTCATGGCCGTACGAACGTCCCGCTCCTTCCGCCGGTCTTCTTCAGCAGCCGGACGTCGGTCATGGTCATGCCGCGGTCCACGGCCTTGCACATGTCATAGATCGTCAGCCCCGCGACCGCAGCAGCGGTGAGCGCCTCCATCTCCACGCCCGTCCGGTCCGTGACGCGCACCGTCGCCGTGATGACGATGCTGGAGGTCTTCCGGTCCGGCGCGAGCTCCACCGTGACCGAGGAGACCGGCAGGGGATGGCAGAGGGGGATGAGGTCCGCTGTCCGCTTGGCCGCCATGATGCCGGCGATGCGCGCCGCGGCCAGCACATCGCCCTTGGCCGCCCCTCCCGCCAGGACCATCCGGAGCGTCTCCGGCCGCATCCTGACCCGCGCTTCCGCGACGGCCTCCCGCAGGGCGCCTGCCTTGTCGGACACATCCACCATCCGCGCGGCGCCCTGCTCATCGAGATGCGTCAGCCGCTTCGACTGCTTCCGCCGTCGCTTGGCGGTCTGTTTCTTATCCCCGCCTTTCATCTGCTCTGCCTTCCATTCCGCATTCCGCACTCCGCATTCCGCACTTGCTTCATCCCCCGATCCCGGACATGGTCCGGCCGAAGGGTCCCGCTGCGTCCGCGAGAAAGTGGCGCTCCGGCTTGATCTCAAGCGCCATGCGCAGCAGCCGGCCCAGCTCATCGTCCCCGCAGCCTCCCCGGAGCGGGGATCGCAGGTCGATCTCGGTGTCCGACAGAAGACAGGGCCGCACCTTCCCGTCCGCGGTCAGCCGGAGCCTGCTGCAGGCGGCGCAGAAATGCTTCGTCAGGGGGCTGATGAACCCGATGACGCCCCGTCCGCCGCTGATGCGGAAGTTCTGCGACGGCCCGGCGCCCCGGCCCCGTCCTGCCGGCTCAAGGGGCCCGAAGGCCCCTTCGATAACGGCACGCACCTCGTCGCCGGTGAGGCAGTCCTCGCGCCGCCACCGGTCCCGGGCGCCGATGGGCATGAACTCGATGAACCGCACATGAAGGTCGCGCTCGACGGTCAGCCGGGCGAAGTCGAGCACCTCATCGTCGTTCATGCCCCGGACCGGGACCATGTTGATCTTCAGGGGCGTGAACCCGCATGCCTCGGCCCTGCCGAGCCCCTCCCAGACGCGGCGCCATGAATCGCTGCCCGAGATCTCGGCGAACCGCGCCGGCCGGAGCGTGTCCAGGCTGACGTTCAGCCGGCTGACGCCCGCGGAGCGCAGCCCTCCGGCCATTTCGGCGAGCAGGACGCCGTTCGTGGTGAGGCTGACGTCGGTGATGCCGGGGATCTCCCGGAGGGAGGCGATGAACGGGATGACGCCGCGCCGCACCAGCGGCTCCCCGCCCGTGACCCGCAGATGGGAGATGCCGAGGGACGCCGCGACCGCGACGACGCGGCGGACCTCCTCGTAGCGGAGGATGTCCCGGCGGGACAGGACCTGCATGCGTTCCCGGGGCCGGCAGTAGATGCAGGAGAGATTGCAGCGGTCGGTGACCGAGACCCGCAGGTAGTCGATGCGCCGGTTCAGGGGATCGACGAGCGGCATGCGAGAACCTTACCACAGGCCCTGAGCGGCCGCAACAGCAAAGTCGCCGCTCCGGAAGCGCTGCGGGAAGGCCGGATGGGCCTCTTTCGCCGCTTGACCTCCCCTGCCGTTGCGAGTATAATTTTTCAGACCTGCCCGGCGCGAGCGGCAACGGAGCATCGCCGTCCGGCCCGCGCAGGTCCCGGAACCATGGCCAGGACCGCAAAACGGGAATATCTCGCACGGGGCAAGGGCCTGCTGAGCGCCACGGGACCGCAGACGCGGTTCATCCTCTTCCTCGTCGTGCTGCTCATCGCCTTCACGCTCCTGCTCCGCGTCTTCCAGAAGCTTGCCGAGATCGTGGAACTGCCCGTCTTCCTCCCCATCGCGCTGGTCGTCCTGCTCCTTTTCATCGGTGTCGCCGGCACCGTCTATTCCCACAAGTTCGTGGGCCCCATGATCCGCATCCGGAAGACGCTCGACGAGCTGGCCGCGGGCGAATGCGGCGTCTCCATCCGCCTGCGGGAGTCCGACGACCCGATGATGAAGGAGCTGGTCGAGACGATCACCCGGCTCTGCGAGAGCAGCAGGAACACGCACCACCTGGTGCACGAGACGGCGCAGGATCTCTTCAGCGCGCTGGCGGCGGTCCGGGAGGGCATCGAGCAGGGCGCGCCGGCGGAGGAGATCCGGAAGCGCGCAGCGGGGCTCCGCGAGAAGCAGGAGATGCTCGAAAAGGCGCTGCGCGCGCTCGGACGGTGAGGTGACCGGTCATGGCCCAGGGTGCAGGCGGCAAGAGCATGAAGCAGGTTGCCACGGACGTGGTGGACGGGTTCACCACGATCAACCCGCTCTTCCTGAAGAAGTTCGACAAGGACCTGATCAAGGACCTCTACGAGCACCTGAACAAGGCGATGAACGCCGTGCGCAACCTGCCGGTCCAGTTCCATGACACCGTGGCCATGCGGAACAAGAACATGAAGCTTCAGCGCCTCCACAACGCCATCATCATCCTCCGGAACCACGCCCGCGAGAAGCGCATC
>CAZTXN010000173.1:0-1143 GCA_964617655.1 uncultured Nitrospiraceae bacterium
GCGAAGCCGTCAGGCGAGATCATCGAGACCCCGATCACCGCGAACTTCCGCGAGGGCCTCACGGTGCTGCAGTACTTCATCTCGACCCACGGCGCGCGCAAGGGTCTGGCCGACACGGCGCTCAAGACCGCGAACTCCGGGTACCTGACCCGGCGGCTCGTGGACGTGGCGCAGGACATGATCGTCGCGCAGGACGATTGCGGCACGACGGACGGCATCATCGTCGGCTCCCTCGTGGAGGGCGGCGAGATCATCGAGCCCATGGCGGAGCGCATCCTCGGCCGCGTGGCCGCCGAGGACATCCGCGATCCGCTCACCAAGGATGTCATCGTTCCGCTGCGCACCGAGATCGCCGAGGACGTGGTCAAGCGCATCGAGGAGGCGGGGCTGGACAAGGTGAAGATCCGCTCCGTGCTCACCTGCCAGGCGGGACGCGGCGTCTGCCGCATGTGCTACGGCCGCGACCTCGCCCGCGGCAGGCTCGTCGATATCGGCGAGGCGATCGGCATCATCGCCGCGCAGTCCATCGGCGAGCCGGGCACCCAGCTCACCATGCGGACCTTCCATATCGGCGGCACGGCGAGCAAGGTCGTGGAGCAGACGGTGCTCGAGGCCAAGAACGCGGGCACGGTGAAGTACCTCGCCCTCAGCACCGTGAAGAACAAGGACGGCGACTTCGTGGCCATGTCCCGCAACGGCAGCATCGCCATCTCGGACGAGACGGGCCGTGAGAAGGAGAAGTACGCGATCATCTACGGCGCTCGGCTGAAGGTCCAGGACGGCCAGAAGGTGGATATCGGGCAGAAGCTCGTGGAGTGGGACCCCTACTCCCTCCCGATCCTGACCGAGATCGGCGGCAAGATCGCCTTCGGCGACATCATCGAGGGCGTGACCATGCGCGAGGAGGTCGATGAGGTCACCGGCCTCGCGCGCAAGGTGATCATCGACTACCCGGACCAGAACCTCCGGCCGCGCATCTCGATCAAGGACGCGGGCGGCAAGACCGCCAAGCTGCCGGGGTCCAATGCCGTGGCGCGGTACCTCCTTCCCGCCGGGGCGCATATCCTGGTGGACAAGAACGACGAGATCTTCCCGGGCGACATCCTGGTGAAGATCCCGCGCGAGACCACCAAGACCAAGGAC
>CAZTXN010000173.1:1153-5428 GCA_964617655.1 uncultured Nitrospiraceae bacterium
TCGGAGAACGAGGCCCGCTACTTCCTGCCGGTCGGCGCCAACATCTACGTGAACGACGGCGACTACCTCGAGGCAGGCGACGTCATCTCGAAGATCCCGCGCGAGACCACCAAGACCAAGGACATCACCGGCGGTCTGCCGCGCGTGGCCGAGCTCTTCGAGGCGCGGAAGCCGAAGGAGCAGGCCATCATCAGCGAGATCGACGGCACCGTGGAGTTCGGCGGCTTCGTGAAAGGCATGCGGCGCATCCTGGTGCGCGACGGCATGGGGAACGAGAAGGAATACCTCATTCCCAAGGGCAAGCATGTGAACGTGCACGAGGGAGACTGGGTCACGGCGGGCGAGCCGCTCATGGACGGCCCGGTGGATCCGCATGACATCCTGAACGTGCTCGGCCCCAAGGAGCTCCAGAAGTACCTGGTGGACGAGGTCCAGCAGGTCTACCGGCTTCAGGGCGTGAGCATCAACGACAAGCATATCGAGGTGATCGTGCGGCAGATGCTGCGCAAGGTCCGGATCGAGGACGCGGGGGACACCGAGTTCCTCATCGGCGAGCAGGTGGACCGCTTCGCCTTCGCGCGGGCGAACGAGGCGATCATCGCCGGCGGCGGACGGCCGGCCACGGCACGGCCGATCCTCCTGGGCATCACCAAGGCGTCGCTGACCACGGACAGCTTCATCTCCGCAGCGTCGTTCCAGGAGACCACGCGGGTCCTGACCGAGGCGGCGATCACCGGCGCGGTGGACGACCTGATCGGACTGAAGGAGAACGTGATCATGGGCCGCCTCATCCCGGCCGGCACCGGCATGACGGAGTACCGGAACACCTTTGTCGAGGTGCAGGAAGAGGCCGAGGCCGGGGAGCCGGCTGCGTAACCGGCCGGTCGGTGGAGCCCTGGTGCACGGAATCCCGCCGCTCTTCTCCCGGAGGCGCATTTTTTTCTCCGGACAGGAAAAAAGCCTTGACAAAGGCCATGTTGCTACGTATAATCATCGGGTTTTGACTCAACGTTCGGCCAGTGATTTTCATCGGCCATTTATCTGTTTTTTAAGGAGTAATTGACGTGCCAACGATCAGCCAGCTGGTGAGGAAAGGCAGGACGCTCGCAACGATCAAGACCAAGAGTCCGGCGCTCAAGGCCTGCCCGCAGAAGCGGGGCGTCTGCATCCGCGTCTACACGACGACGCCGAAGAAGCCGAACTCGGCGCTGCGCAAGGTCGCCCGCGTGCGGCTCACGAACGGCATGGAGGTCACGACCTACATCCCGGGCGTGGGGCACAACCTGCAGGAGCACTCGATCGTGCTGATCCGCGGCGGCCGCGTCAAGGACCTGCCGGGCGTCCGGTACCACATCGTGCGCGGGACGCTCGACACGGTGGGCGTGGCGAACCGGAAGCAGGGCCGGTCCAAGTACGGCGCGAAACGGCCGAAGTGATCCGATAGCGAAGCGCGCGGGCGCGGCCTGAAGTGCCGCGGTCCGGACCGCTCCAGACCGAAGCTCAGAGCAGGACAGGGAAAACACTATGCCGAGGAAACAGGTAGTCGTCAAGCGGGAGATCCTCCCGGACCCGAGATACAACAGCAAGATGCTGGCGAAGTTCATCAACGTGCTCATGCGCAAGGGCAAGAAGAGCACCGCCGAGTCCATCTGCTACCGGGCGCTGGACCGGATCCAGCAGAAGACCAACGGGGACGCCCTGGCCGTCTTCAAGAAGGCCGTGGAGAACGTGAAGCCCACCCTGGAGGTGAAGTCCCGGCGGGTCGGCGGCGCGTCCTACCAGGTGCCGGTCGAAGTGAAGCAGACCCGCCGGCTCTCGCTGGCGTTCCGGTGGCTCCGGCAGTATGCATCGGCCCGGCCCGAGAAGTCCATGGTGGACAAACTGGCAGGGGAGATCCTCGACGCGTCGAACAACGCCGGCGCGGCGGTCAAGAAGCGGGAAGACACGCACCGGATGGCAGAGGCAAACAAGGCCTTCGCCCATTATCGCTGGTAGGGTTCAGATTAACTGCCCTCGCCCCTACCCCTCTCCCCTGGCGGGAGGAGGGAAGCGGGAGCGGGGGTTTCGTTGAAGGCGGAGGCAATTGTGGCACGGCAGTATACACTGGAAAACACCCGGAACATCGGCATCATGGCCCATATCGATGCCGGGAAGACGACCACCACCGAACGTATCCTCTATTATACCGGCGTCTCCTACAAGATCGGCGAGGTGCATGACGGGACCGCGGTGATGGACTGGATGGTCCAGGAGCAGGAACGCGGCATCACCATCACCTCGGCCGCCACCACCTGCTTCTGGCGGGACAAGCGCATCAACATCATCGACACGCCCGGCCACGTGGACTTCACGATCGAGGTGGAGCGTTCGCTCCGCGTGCTCGACGGCGCCGTGGCGGCCTTCGACTCCGTGAGCGGCGTGGAGCCTCAGTCCGAGACGGTCTGGCGCCAGGCGGACAAGTACCGCGTCCCCCGCATCGCCTTCATGAACAAGATGGATCGCATCGGCGCGGACTTCTACATGAGCGTCCAGACCATGGTCGACCGGCTGGGCGCGAACCCCGTGCCGATCCAGATCCCCGTGGGCGCCGAGGACAAGTTCCGCGGCTGCATCGACCTGGTCAGGATGAAGGCCGTGCTCTTCGACGACGAGACGCTCGGCGCGAAGTACGTGGTCGAGGACGTCCCGGCGGACCTCCGGGAGCAGGCCGAGGAATACCGGCAGAAGATGGTCGAGAAGCTCGCGGACGTGGACGAGGTCGTCGGCGACAAGTTCCTGAACGACCAGCAGCCCACCGAGGCCGAGATCATGGCTGCCATCCGCAAGGGCACGATCGAGATGAGCATCTTCCCGGTCATCTGCGGCTCGGCCTTCAAGAATAAAGGCGTCCAGCTCCTGCTCGACGCCGTCGTGGACTATCTCCCGTCGCCGGTCGATGTTCCGCCGGTCGCGGGCATCCATCCAGGCAAGGGCGAGAAGATCGTCCGGAAGTCCTCGGACGGCGAGCCCTTTGCCGCCATGGCCTTCAAGATCATGAGCGACCCCTTCGTGGGCCAGCTCACCTTCATCCGCGTCTATTCCGGGACTCTCAAGTCGGGCTCCTATGTCTACAACGCCACGAAGGAGCAGCGGGAGCGCGTCGGACGGCTGCTCAAGATGCACGCCAACAAGCGCGAGGAGATCCAGGAGATCTACTCCGGCGACATCTGCGCGGTCGTGGGGCTCAAGAACACCCTGACCGGCCATACCCTCTGCGACGAGAACCACCCGGTCATCCTCGAGGCCATGCAGTTCCCCGAGCCGGTGATCTCCGTGGCCATCGAGCCCAAGACCAAGGCCGACCAGGAGAAGCTGGGACTGTCGCTCCAGAAGCTCATGCAGGAGGACCCGTCCTTCCGCGTCACGACCGACACCGAGACGGGCCAGACCATCATCTCCGGCATGGGCGAGCTGCATCTCGAGATCATCGTGGACCGGCTGATGCGCGAGTTCAAGGTGGATGCCAACGTCGGCAAGCCCCAGGTGGCCTACCGCGAGACCATCCGGAAGAAGGTCCAGGCCGAGGGCAAGTTCGTGCGCCAGTCGGGCGGCCGCGGCCAGTACGGTCATGTCTGGCTGGAGCTCGAGCCGCAGGAGCCGGGCCAGGGCTTCGCCTTCGAGAACAAGATCGTGGGCGGTGCCGTGCCGAAGGAGTACATCCCGGCCGTGGAGAAGGGCATCGTGGAGGCCATGGAGAACGGCGTGCTGGCCGGGTATCCCGTGGTCGACATGAAGGTAAAGATCTTTGACGGTTCCTATCACGACGTGGACTCATCCGAGATGGCCTTCAAGATCGCCGGCTCCATGGGGTTCAAGGAGGGCGCGGCCAAGGCGAGCCCGGCGCTGCTCGAGCCGGTGATGGCGGTCGAGGTCGTCTGCCCCGAGGAGTACATGGGCGACGTGATCGGGGACCTGAGCTCCCGGCGCGGCAGGGTGCAGGGCATGAACATGCGGGGCTCCGGCAGGGTGATCGCCGCCCAGGTGCCGCTCTCCGAGATGTTCGGCTACGCCACGGACATCCGGTCGAAGACCCAGGGCCGGGCCACCTACACCATGCAGTTCGCCCATTACGAGGAAGTCCCCAAGAACATCTCCGAGCAGATCATCGCCAAGGTGAAGGGCGAGACGGTCAAGAAGTGATGCGGAGCTGAAGCAGACGATCTCATTTTCCCCAAAGGAGACGGGAACATGGCAAAGGCGAAATTCGAGCGTACGAAGCCGCACGTGAACGTGGGG
>CAZTXN010000174.1:0-5365 GCA_964617655.1 uncultured Nitrospiraceae bacterium
TCCGCGGAAGAAGAAGAGGGCGGGGGGCTAGATCGAGCTCACATCCACGTAGAGCTTGATCTTCTGGCCGGCCCGGAGGGTGCGGATGCCGTTGTTCCACTGACGGATCTCGGAGACCGAGACGTCATGCTGCTGGGCGATCCGGGTGAGGCTGTCCCCGCGCCGCACGCGGTAGAGGATCTGCTGCTTCCTGCCCGGATTGCCGCTGAAGATGCCCAGGTCGTCCATGCGTCCTGCAGTGTCGACCGGGACCAGCAGGTGCCTGCCCGGCACGACACGCGAGCTCGAGAGGCCGTTGGCCTCGGCGATGGCCCCGGGCTCGGTGTTGTACTTCCCCGCGATCCTGGACAGGGTATCTCCCTTCTCCACCAGGTGGCGCTCCCACCGGACCTTGCGCTCCTCGGGAAGGGCGGCATAGACCGCCAGGAAGCGGTCCCGCGTACCCGGAGGGATGCGCAGGGCGTAGGTCTCGGCATCAGGCGGGGTCACCCAGCGCTTCAGCTCGGGATTCAGCTCCTTCACCGCCTCGAAGGTCGTGCCGGCGCATTCGGCCACGAGCCGGAGGTCCGTGCTCTCGGTCAGCACCACCAGGTCATAGCGGTAGGGCTCCACCGGCATCACGGTGAACCCGTAGGACTCGGGGTCCTTGGCGATGATCGTGGCGGCCATGTACTTGGGGATGTAGTTCTTGGTCTCCCGCCGGATGTAGCGGGAGGCCTTGAGGTCCCAGAAGTCCTCGGACTGGGTCCGGAGCAGCGCGCGCTGGACCTTGCCGATGCCGGCGTTGTAGGACGCCAGGGCAAGGGGCCAGGAGCCGAAGAGGTTATGCAGGTCCCGCAGGTGGTCTGCCGCGGCGATCGTGGACTTGATCGGGTCCTTGCGCTCATCCACCCACCAGTCGATCTTGAGGCCGTAGAGTTTGCCGGTGTGCGGCATGAACTGCCAGGGCCCGACGGCGCGCGCCCAGGAGACGGCGTAGGGGTTGAACCCGCTCTCGATCATGGCCACATAGACCAGGTCCTCGGGAAGGTTCCGCTCCCGGAAGATCTCCTGCATCATGGGGATATAGCGGGCCGAACGGTCGAGCCACCGCTGGAAAACCTCGCGACCGCGGGTCTTGAAATACTCGAGGTGGTTCTCCACGCTGTCGTTCAGGACCATGGGGATCTGGTAGGGCGTATCGACGGCATGGACGTCGGAGATGTCATCCAGCGCGTCAAGGTCCCCTGACGAAGGCTGCAGAGCGCGGTTCAGGGGATCGACCGAAGAAAAGCGGTCCTGTTCCGAAGAGCCGGCAGGCCGGAAGAGGAGCAGGGTGAGCAGGGCGACGGGAAGGAACGCCCCGATATATTTCAGGAACTTCATCTAATGGCCTCCTGCTTTCTGCGTACATTCATACCGTATACGGCGACCAAAGTCAAGGAAAAAATCACCATAAATAATAGCCATGCCATTAAAAAATAGGCTTCCCCGATCCCGTTGGCTGGCTTGTATTCGCGCTAAGGGTCCGGTATTATTGGCCTATGGTCCATGCCTACCTGGATGAGATCTTCGCGTCGCTGCAGGGTGAAGGGCCTTATGTCGGCTGCCGCCAGGTCTTCGTCCGGTTCCTGGGATGCGATCTTCTCTGCCGATACTGCGATACGCCCGAGACGGTCAGGAAAGCCGCTGACCGCGATGAGCGGCCCTGCAGTGCGCAGGCCTCTTCTGCTTCGTTCGAGCGCGAGAAGGTCCCGAACCCGGTAGCTTCCGGGTCACTGACCGGTCTCTGCAGACGTCTGCTGCTGCCCGGCCCGGGACGGCCGGTGCTGAGCCTCACCGGCGGTGAACCGCTCCTCCAGGCGGAGTTCCTGCGGCAGTGGCTGCCTGGCGTAAGGCCGTTCTTCCGTATTCTGCTCGAGACCAGCGGAGTGCATCACCAGGCGCTGGCCTCACTGGCCGGCCTGGTGGACGTGGTCAGCATGGACATCAAGCTGCCTTCTGCAACGTGCCAGGAGGGGAGGTGGGAGGACCACCAGGTCTTTCTTGCTGCCCGGGGAGCTGCGGAGATCTATGTCAAGACCGTGGTGACCGCAGGGACGACGCAGGAAGAGGTCCGGCGCGCAGCAGCGCTGGTGGCCGTTCAGGACCCGTTGATCCCCTTCATCCTTCAGCCGGCCGCAGGGCCGTCGGCTCCCGGAGCCGGGATGCTGCTGGAACTCCAGAAGACCGCGCTCGCGGTCCTGCCTGATGTACGCGTGATCCCCCAGGTGCACAGGATACTGCAGGTGCCGTAATTATGGAAGATGCGGCAGCGGCGGTCCTCGAGGGGACCGGTCCGCAGGAGGCGGCGGCATGGACAGGTCTTTGCTTGAGCAGGTCGTGCAGGAGCTGGCCGCGCTCCTTCCCGGCGGAGTGGTGGAGAAGGTGCTCCAGACGCAGGAGGGGGACCTCGTCCTGGCGTTGCGGCGGCAGCGGCAGCGGCAGCGGCATCTTCTCCTGCTCGCAGCCGGCAGCACCATGCCCCGGATGCATCTCCTCTCGAAAAGACCGGCTCCGTCGGCATCACCGGCTGGCTTCTTCCTGCTGCTCAGGAAGCATCTCACCAACAGCCGGCTGGAACGGCTGCGCACCGTGAACCAGGACCGGGTGGTGGAGCTCGGGTTCTCCCGCATGGACAGCGCCCTGCGGCTGGTCTTCGAGCTGACCGGCGCAGCGGCCAACCTCGTCCTGGCCGACCGGGAGGGAACGGTCCTGGCGGTCCTGCATCCCCGGCCGTCCGGAGGGGGCAGGGAGCGGCCGCTCGTTCCCGGCAGCCGCTACGAGCCGCCGCCCCTGCGCGGCAGGCCGCGGGCAGGGAGGGAGGTCCTGCCTCTGCCGGACGCTCCGGAGGACGCGGCTGCGCCGGTCAATGCCGCTCTGGAGCGGTTCTATGAAGAGCTCCGGGAGGAAGAGGGCGCCGGACGGCTGCGCAGGAGGCTTGCCGCATCCCTGGACCGGCAGCTCCGGCGCATCAACCGGAGGCTCGCTGCTTTGGCCAGGGACAAGGGAACATCGGACCGGCAGGAGGAGTTCCGGCGCATGGGCGGCCTCCTGCTGGAGAAGGGCGGCGGGCTGCGGAAGGGCATGGAGCAGGTGAAGCTGAAGGACCACGACGGCGCCCTGGTCAGCATCATCCTGGACCCTTCCCTTGCGCCGGCCGGGAACGCAGAACGCTATTTTCAGAAGGCGCGCAGAGCGAAGCGCGCAGCAGGCGTGATCGCTGAACGGATGGCCGCGGCCTCGGCCGAGGCGGAGCGCTTCCGTTCGCTGCAGAAGGAACTGCTCAGCGCATCGACGCGGGACGGCCTGGAGAGGGTCCGTGCCGGGCTCGAGGCTGCGGGCGCGGCGGAGCCGGACGGCGGGCGCGCACCGCGGCGGGAAGCGGTGCAGGCAGCGCCCTATCGCACCGTCGATTTCGAGGGATGGGAGATCCTGGTGGGCAGGAGCGCGGCCGGCAATGACCATATCACCATGCGGCTGGCCCGGCCGGACGACCTCTGGCTCCATGCCGAGGGACTGCCGGGCTCCCATGTGCTGGTCAGGAACCCGCGCCGGGTCGCGGTCCCGCAGGCGGTGCTGGAACGGGCTGCAGGGCTGGCGGCCTTCTTCAGCAGGGGCCGGAGCTCGGCAAAGGTGGCGGTGACCTATGCGCCCGCGGGGCGGGTCCGGAAGCCGAAGGGCGCGAAGCCGGGCATGGTGGTCCTGGACGGCCGGCGGACCATCATGGCGCGGCCGAGACCGGCATGAGCCTTCGTCCTCCTTGACAAGGCTCCGGGAGGGGCCTATAATTGCAGCGAAATCACGACCTTTGACCCATGGCCATCAACGACGTACTGCATAAGATCCTTCTCTTCCGGAACTGCACGCCCGAGGAGCTGGACCTCCTCTCCGGGCTCTTCCAGGAGCGCAAGGTCAAGGCCGGCATGACGATCTTCACCGAGAAGATGCCGGCCGAGGCGCTTTATGTCATCCGGAGCGGCCAGGTGCGGATCTCGACCATGGAGGGCGAGGGGGAGGAGATCGGCCTCCTGCTCCTGGGGCCGAACGACTTCTTCGGCGAGATCGCGCTGATCCAGGAATCGAGCCGTGCGGTCACCGCGAAGGCCGAATCGGCGGTAGACCTCCTCATCCTGAGCCGCAAGGACTTCCAGGCGCTCCTGGACCTCGATCCCAGGGCAGCGGCGAAGATCACCCTCTCCATCGCGCGGCTCCTGGCCATGCGCGTAAAGGCCTACGGGAACCGGCTGCGCGACCTGCTCCTTTCATGATCCTCGCGGGGATCGATATCGGCGCCAATGCCGCCCGCCTCCTGATAGCGGACATCACGAACAACGAGCTGCGCACGGTCCATGCCGCCCGGGAGGTCACGCGCCTCGGACGGGACCTGGACCGGACCGGGATGCTCGCTCCCGGGCCGCAGGACCGCACCCTCGAGGCGCTCCTGCGCTTCAGAGCGGCCATCGCCCGCTATCCCGTAGCCCGGACCCGGGCAGTGGGCACCAGCGCGCTCCGGCGGGCCGCGAACGCAGCGGAGTTCGTCCGCAGGGTCCGGGAGCGGACAGGCCTCGAGCTTTCCATCATCAGCGGCATCGACGAGGCGCGGCTCACCCTTTCCGGCGTGCGGAGCGGACTGGCCGCTGCCGGGAGCGGGGACCTGCTCGCGGATGCGCTGGTGGCGGACATCGGCGGCGGGAGCACGGAGCTCATCCTGACCCGGTCCGGCAGGATCGCGTCGGAGGAGAGCCTGGAGCTCGGCGCGGTCTATCTCACAGAGCGGTTCCTGCGCTCCGACCCGCCGCTGCCGCAGGAGATCGATGGGCTCCGAGCGGCCGTGGCCGGGGAACTGGGCCGCTGGGAAGCCCGGCTCCGGGCAGCGGGACTGGAGCTCAAGGCGCCGGAGACGCTGGCAGCCACGGCCGGCACGGCCGCGACGCTCGCGGCCATGGCCCAGGGGCTGACGCGCCATGATCCCGACCGAATCAACGGATACCGGCTCAGGGACGCTGCGCTGGACAGCATCATCGACCTGCTCGGCCGCACCGCGTCAGCGGACCGGCTGAGGCTGCCGGGGCTGGACCAGGGGCGGGAGGACATCATCCTTGCCGGCGCGCTCATCACCCGGGCGCTCATGGAGCGGTGCCGGTGCCGGGAGATGCTGGTGAGCGACCGGGGGCTCCGGGAGGGGATCCTCTTCGACCTGCTGGAGGAGCGCGGCGGGAGCGGCGGGTGATGTCAGACAGTATTGAACATGCTTTTAAGCTCAAGCCATGTCCGAAGAAGGCAAGGACCGATTACAAAAACAAAACCATGATCCACGGATTACGCAGATTGCGCAGAACATTTA
>CAZTXN010000175.1:0-5341 GCA_964617655.1 uncultured Nitrospiraceae bacterium
CCGCGGCGTCCTTCGGCCCGCCGGCCTCCCCGGCACCTTCCATGCTTCGCTCCTCCCCGCAGCCTCCGACCGACTGCAACGGACCGCAACCCTGCAGAAGGAACCTACAACAACCTGAAGGAATTTGCAAGGACCCTTTCGGTCCTCTGCGGGGGAAGGTGACCGCAGGCGGGATGGGTTCAGCATGAGGTCGATGCACTGCGATGGCTTCCGGTCAGAAATGGTGCTCCACCCCGGCCAGGAACCTCCGGTCGAGGACCGCGTTGAACTCCGTCGTCTTCCCGCGGTCGATGCTCATCATGGCGACGCTGAAGAGCTGCAGACGGTCCGTCAGCTTCCACTCGATGATCGCGGACGCCTGCCCTGCCCGCTCTTCGATGCCATGGACATAGCGAACGATGAGGTCCATCACCTCCCCTGCCTCCCGGACCTGGTATTGGCCCATGAGGTAGTACCTCCGCAGGTAGAGCAGGCCGGTCTCTGCTGTCCCGCCGAGCATCCGGCTGGACAGGCCCGCCAGGGGGCCGCCATCGAAGTAATGATCACCGGCCTCGGCCCGGAGGCGATAGTACTCCTCAGCGTCGGTGTCGCCGTACCCCGGACGGTTGTAGAGGAACTCCATGCTCACGGTCGAGCCGGAGAGGAACGTATAGCCGCCTCCCGCCACGACAGTGGGATACAGCCTGCGGGAGCCGTCGTACCGCTCCACGAGCTGGCCGCCCAGGGGATCAACGGGGTCTGCCGAGGGATAAAGGCCATCGGTCCCCCGCGTGACGATCCCGTCGTAATAGAGCAGCAGACCGTCCGAGGCGGTCCACTGGCCGTAGCTCCCGAGCCGGAGCCTGCCGTCGCGCCGGGCATAGCCGACCAGGGAGACCGCCGCGCTCGCGCCCACCCAGTCCAGCTTCACCGCCCGGAGGGGGTCGTCTGAGCCCTGCGTGACAGCGTCATCGCGCTCCGTCCCGGTGAGCGCGGTAATCGTGACCTCGCCGGAAGAAAGATAGAGCATCTTCGCCAGGTGTCTGCCCTCGACCTCGGCCTTGGGATCAGTCTTCTCCGCGTTCTCGAAGAGGATGTTCGAAGGGCTCGCGAGGAAGGCCGGCCCCCAGAGCAGTTTCTCCTTGCCGATGGAGAGAAAGAGCGCTCCGTGGGGCGCCGCCTGGACGCGCCATTCGTTCACGAAGGCCTTCGTCAACCGGTCCCGCTCATCCTCTGGTGCGCCGTCCTCCCACCAGCGCCACGTCGAGGTGAAGCGGGGCTTGAACACCGCGCTCGCCGCCGGGCCGTCATAATACAGGTCCGGCCGCAGCTCGAACGCGGCGCTATAGCGATGGAGATGCAGGAAGGCGTTCTCCGGGTTCTGCGTGGAGAGGGCCGGGAACTGCGCCTCAACAAAGGAGAGGGCTCGCAGGTTCGCCGAGAACCCGTCACTGATGCCTGGCGCGCCCGGGCCCGCCCATGCCGTCTCCGCGAACAGCAGGACAAGGGCTGCCCGGAGGAAGCGATAGATGCTGCTGCCTGTTCTACGGTTGCCATCCATTCCGCGCTCCACACTCCGCATTCCGCACTCTGTTCTTATCTCACCAGCAGGTTCAGGTTGAACGTCGAATCAGGGACTTCCTGCACCCGGATGTTCGCGTAGGTCAGCGTGGTGGTCCGGTCCTGCTGGACGGCGTCGCGGATCTCCAGGGACGAGACAAAGGGCGCCTCGCCGCCGTCCGCCGGCGTGATGCGGTTCTCGTACCGGAACTCGGCCGTCTTGAAGAGCTTGCCCGAGAGGGTGTAGAACTCGGCCTTCACCCCCACGAGCCGCGCCTTCGAGACCCAGTACCTGATGCGGTCATAGGTCACGTTCCTGTTCCCTGCCCTGAGGTCCAGGACATAGCATGCCTCGCCCTTCACGGCCTCCTCGCCGGTCAGGCTGCCGGTGTAATCCCCGGCATAGTTCGTCGAGGCGATGTCCCCGTTGGCCGCATCGCCCATGAGCTTCTGGCGCGGCGAGAGGGAGACCGGCTTCCTGAGCCCCGGCCGGATGAACCACATGTTCCGGTCCCTCATCAATACCATCCGGCCGTTCATGTTCAACGGGCTCGTGTACCGGGCGAGCGTATTGCCGCCCTTCACGGTCACGGTCAGCCCGCGCGCCGTCTCCTCTCCGTCCTCGTTCGTCGTGATCATGATGTCCCAGACGATGCCCGCGACGTTCCCCCGGGCCCGGTCCGCGTGGCGCAGGAGCTCCTGCACCGAAGGCCCCTCCGCGCGGACGGTCCCCGGAGCGAGGGAGATCAGAACGCCGAGAGCTGCTATGGATATAAGCCTGCGTGTCATACATGCCTCCTCAGGGACGACCTGCCCCCATTCCTGCCCCCTGCCTGGCCAGGGCCTCGTCCAGTACGCGGAAGAGCGCGACAAGGGCCGCAGGCTCCGCGCTGCCTGCGTGCAGATGCCGGACCATGCCCTGCCCGTCGATCACGATGATGTTGACCGCGCCTTGCGCAAGACCGTAGGCTCGGAAGACCTCTCCTTTCCAGTCCAGCAGGATGCTCACCCTGTCCTTCCTGATGTCGTTCCGGACCGTTCCCTTCAGGAAGAAGGGAACGCTGCTCAGGTCCGCGATCCCCTGCAGGGCCACGCGGTCAGCGTAGCGGTCCCGGATGGCCCTGGTCCAGGCCCCGTTCTGCTCCTTTCCCGCCTTGTCGCTCGCGATCAGCACCACGACGCTGCCCTCGAACTGCCGGAGCGGGACCGTCCTTTCGAACTGGTCCTGGAGCGTGAACTCAGGGGCCCGGGTGTTCAGCAAAGATGTCTCAGCGGCGTGAATACCGGCCGTCATCATCAACAACAGGATACCAGGCACTATCGCAGACCGTTTCATGACCGTTCTCCCGGCGGGGACAGAAGCAGCCCGCCCGACCCTCGTCCCTTGTCTCTCGTCGCCTGTTTAAATATGGCCCAGGGCGTCCACGATGGTCATCCTTCCGGAGCGCCGCGCAGGCGCATAGGCCGCGACCAGCGCAAGGAACGTCAGGAAAAGACCGCTCCGCGCCAGCACGAGCCAGACCAGGTCCACGCGGAGCGGCACGGGATTCGACGACCCCGGCGGCACGTAGCTGGGGGCCGCCGCGGTGATGGCGCCGTAGACGACAAAGAAGATCACCAACCCGATACCGCAGCCGATCAGCCCCAGCAGCGCGCCTTCGGTCGCGAAGAGCGAGGTGACCCCCGTCCGCTTCAGCCCCAGGGCGCGCATGGTCCCGACCTCCCGGGTCCGCTCCATGACCGACATGCTCATGGTGTTCACCACGCTCATGACGACGATCACGAGCACGATGGAGAAGATGAAAAGGAAGATCATGTCGAAGAGGTTCTTCACCTGCTTGTAGAAGACCGAGAGCTCGCTCCAGGTCCTCGTCTCCACTTCGAAACCGGCAGCGGCGAGTGCGCTCCGGACCTCCTCCACGGCCGCGGCGAGCGCCCGTTCGTTCCGGCCGTCCTGCAGGAGCACGACCAGCCGCTCCGCCCCTCCGTAGTCCATGAGGTCCTGGGCATGGCGGAAGGTCATCAGGAGCATCTTGTCGTTCGTGGCGGTGTTCCCGGTGTTGTAGATGCCGGTGATCTTCGCGTCCAGGGCGTTCGCCATGCCGTCGTAGGTGTTCGAGAGGACCACCGCGTCGCTCCCAACCCGGAGGTCCAGCATGGCCGCGAGCGCGGAGCCCACGATGACGCCCGACCGCTCCCGGTCGTCCAGGGCGGCGCCGCTGAAGGACCTGGCGGCGGAGAGGTCGCCGCGGATCACCCGGTCGTCGGCCGGCACGAGCCCCTCGGCGATGAAGATCGTCGAGTTCCTGCCGTTCGAGAGGATGCCGGAGACCGAGAGCCGCGGCGTCACCAGCAGGACGTCCCCGCTGCCGCGGATGATCCCGCTGATGCGCTCCGCCTCCACGCGGCTGAACTGGAACCGCTCGGGATGGAGCTTGCCCTGCTCCAGGAACCCTTTCTTGAAGACCGTGATATGCCCCAGCCCCTCGCCATGGATGGCCGCGTTCGAGAGCCCCCGGTAGGTGCTGTGGACATATCCCTGGAAGAGGTTGATCGCGGCATAGCCCAGCGCGATGGCCAGGACCGTCGTGAGGCTGCGCCTCCTGTTCTTGATGATGTTCCGGAGCGATATGGTGAGCCAGGTGAGCATGGGACCTCCTGAAATGATCTGACCCTTCGACAGGATCACAGGATAAGTCGGAAAGAAATCAGTCTTATCGGTCCTGTAGATCCTGTCATCCTGTCAAACGGCTTTCTTGGTGACTTCGCGCCTTCGTGGCAGATGGTGACCTCTCACTGCGCGATCCTCCCGTCCTCGATCCGCACCACCCGCCTCACCCGGTCGATCAGCCGCTGGTCGTGGGTCGAGAAGAGGAACGTCACGCCCTCTTTCGCGTTCAGCTCCTTCATCAGGTCGATGATGGACTGGGCCGTCCCGTGGTCCAGGTTCGCGGTCGGCTCGTCCGCGAAGACCAGCGCCGGACGGGTGATCAGCGCCCGGGCGATCGCGACCCGCTGGCGCTGTCCGCCGGAGAGCCTGTCCGGCCGGTGATGCAGGAAGTCCGCGAGGCCCACGTCGTCCAGCCGCCGGGCGGCCTCCTCCCGGACCGCGGCCGTCGCGCCCCCCCGGAACTGGAGAGGCAGCATGACGTTCTCGAGCGCCGTGAGCACGGAGATGAGGTTGAAGGCCTGGAAGATGTAGCCGATGGTCCTGTTCCGCAATTCGGCCTTCTCGTTGTCGCTCAGGCGGGAGACGTCCCTGCCGTTGATGACCACGCTGCCCTTGCTCGGGTCGTCGATGGCGCCGCCGAGGTTCAGGAGCGTGGTCTTGCCGCTCCCCGACGCGCCCAGGACCGAGATGAACTCGCCCTGCTCCACGGTGAGGTCGATTCCCCGCAGGGCCGGGACGGTCGTCTCCCCCAGCCGGTAGTCCTTCGTAACGCCATGGAACTCCAGGATGCTCATGTGCGACCTCCTTCGCTCACCCCCGCCCTCGGCAGGAGAGCGCCGGGGCGAGGGAGCGGTTCTGACCCAACCATACCGCCTGGACAGGGGAAGAGGCAAGGAAGGTGCGACGAAGGGTCAGGATCAGGGGATGAACGGTATCTGCGACGGATGAAGGGAGATGGGAACCGGCTTATCAGGGCGGGGAACCCTCTCCCTGACGGCAAGCCAACGGGCTGAACAGCCTTGTCACATCTGCTTGAACAGGTGCGCGAAGGCCCGGCTGACCGCCAGGGTATCGGACAGGTCCGTGAACCGGATGGTGCGCGTGCCCGCGAAATGCCGGTCCACCTTCCGG
>CAZTXN010000176.1:0-5308 GCA_964617655.1 uncultured Nitrospiraceae bacterium
GCGCCGTGCCGCCTGCGTAGTAGATCGGCAGGAGGTAGAGCGCGTCGTCCGGCCGGAAGATGCGGCGGAAGGTATCGAGATACTCCTTCCGCAGGAACCGCGTGGGCCCGAACCCGTGGGGCTGGTAGACGGCGATGATCCGCTCCGCCAGGCCCCGCGCCGCGGCCACGGCTGCCGCGATCTTGGCCGGATTGTGGGCGAAGTCGTCAACCACCTGCACGCCCTGCCGCGTCCCGGTCACGACGAACCTGCGCGCCACGCCCTGGAAACCCCTCACCGCGTCAGCGAGCGCCGCTCCTCCGCATCCGAACCGCTCACAGACGCAGAGCGCGGCGCGGAGGTTCTCGAGGTTGTGCGCTCCCGGGAGCGGCAGGCGGAACTCGATGCCCTTCCTGACGAGCACGACCGAGCGCGGCAGGAGCTCCTCATGGTCCGGATGCCAGTCCGCTTCGCTCGTCCTGCCGAAGCGCATGGTCGCGGGCAGGGCCGCGAGCGCGGGGTCATCGGCGTTCGATGCGGTCCAAGCGGACCGCTCAGCGAGCGTGCCGAACATCGCCGCCACTTCCTCCGGGCTCCGGTGGTCCTTCGAGAGGTTCAGCAGGACCGTCGCGAAGGGCCGGTACTTGACAAGCGTCCCGTCGCTCTCGTCCGCCTCGACCACCAGCAGGTCCGAGCCGCCGCTCCAGGCGTTCCCGATCATCCCCTCCTGCTCGAGCCGACGCAGGGCCGCGCCGCTCAGGAGGGAGGGCGACATCCCGCAGGCGGTCAGGAACTCGAAGAGCATGGCGGTGACCGTGGACTTGCCGCTCGTACCCGCCACGGCGATGGTCTGCTTCGTCCCGGCCAGCGCGGCGAGCAGGTCCGAGCGGTGGAAGAGCGGGATGCCGCGCTCGCGGGCCGCGGCGATGTCGGGGTTCGAGTCCTCGATCGCCGTGGAGAGGCAGACCGCGTCCGTATCCGCGGTCACGCCCGAGCCGTCCTGGGGCGCGACGGCGCAGCCGAGCTCCTCGAGCGCCGTCCGGACGGAGGCGGCGTCCTTGCTCTCATGGAAGCGGTCCGAGCCCGAGACCGCGATGCCCTGGAAGCGGAGGTGCTGGGCAAGGGCGCTCATGCCGCTGCCGAAGATGCCGGTGAAATGGACGCTCCGGCAGGGGATTCCGTTCACCGTCACTGCCGGCGGGTCGATCAGCACGATCGTGCCCTCCGGCGCCTGGTCGAAGAGGCGGATGACATCGGGGTTCCGCATCACCACGCAGCCGTGGGAGAGGGGCGCGCCGACCAGGTCCTCCCTGCCGGTGCCGTGGATATAGATATACCGGTCAAAGGAGTCCAGGCCCGGCCCCTGGTTGACCCCCTGCTCGAGGCCCTCGAGCCGCAGGATGCGCGAGAGGATCAGGTTGTCCCCGTTCCGGCCGGGGTCCCAGTCCTCGCCCGTATCCTCGCGGTCGCGGAAGATGCGGCCCGCCGGCGCGCCATGGCCGTACTTCTCCCGGACCCGGTGCAGGCCGGGCGGGGTCCGGAGCGAGTTCTCCCTCCCGCCGAGGCCGAAGCGCGAGGTGGAGGCCGGGAAGCGCTCGAGGACCGTCCGGCCGGAACAGACCAGGAGCGCCTGCTCCTCGACAGGAACGACGAGATACCGTGCTTCCGGGTCCGGCAGGAAGGGAAGGACCTTTCGATGGATGCGGTCGAGACGGGTCGGGTCCATAGGGGTCGGCCGGGCTCCAGGGGCTGCTGAAGCGCCTGGCCGGGCGTGAGACCGTTATACCAGAGAACCGCGAGGAACGAAAGGAAAGATTGTTCCTTCCCGGCCGATAAGGGGCGGCCGGGAACCGGTTCCCGCTGATACAGCGCCGCCCGTGTGGTAGCATGTCATCGCGAGGCGCGGTCGAAAGGAGAAGGGGGCGAGGACGGGCCCTGCTCTAGCTCAGGTGAGAGGGGCTCTCCGCTCGTTGTGCCGGATGAAAAGGAATAATAAAAAGCGGCGGACCGCGAGGGCCGCCGCGCTGCTATTCGCAAGAACTAGGCGATCTCGATGATCTGGACCGGGCAGGAGTCCGCTGATTCCTGGATCTTTGCCAGGAGGTCGTCGGGCGCGTTCCCTTCCGCGTTGTTCCCGCTGATCCGGTACTTCTCCACCACCTCGCACCAGGTGTCCGCGGCGTTCTGCCGGAAGAACTCCGGCGCCGTGATCCAGCAGGTCTCGCAGCTCGTGCACTCATCCCGCCTGATCGTCACTTTCTTGGCCATCTGCGCATCCTCCTTTGAAAGAAAAATATCGTTCCCCCGGAAAGCAGGGAAGAGGTTCTCCAGGGTCCTTTTGCGGATGGAGCAAATGGTGCGATCGCTGCGGAAAGGTCGTCAACGGCCGGGCCGGTTGCAGCAGGCGGGCCTGACCGATGACCGCAGTATACCACATTTCGCTCCTCAGGTCTTCCTCCGGTCCGCGCCGGGAAGCCTTGCAAATCGCGGCGTGCTGTGCTACTGTACGGCCTCTTATGGAGATCGTGCTCGCCACGCGCAACCGGAAGAAGGTCGAGGAGATCCGGCGGATCACCCAGGGGCTCGCGGTCACCGTGCTCTCGCTCGAGGACTTCCCGGGCTGCCCCGAGACCGTGGAGGACCGGGACAGCTTCGAGGGGAACGCATCCAAGAAGGCGCTCGAGGTGGCCCGGTTCACCGGAAAGCCGGCGCTCTCGGACGATTCCGGCCTGGAGGTCGACGCCCTGGGCGGCGCGCCGGGGGTCCATTCCGCGTACTACGCGCCGGACGCGAAGAGCGGGAACGACCCGAAGAACTATCTCCGGCTGCTCAGGGAGCTTGGCTCAGCGCCGGAAGGGAAGCGATCCGGCCGGTTCGTCTGCTGCATCGCCCTGGCCTTTCCGGACGGCAGGATCGAGACCTTCTTCGGCCGGGCCGAGGGCCGCATCGCCCATGAGCCCCGGGGCGGTCAGGGGTTCGGGTATGACCCGGTCTTCCTGCCCGGGGGATCTGACCGGACCTTTGCCGAGATGACGGCAGAGGAGAAGGACGGCCTGAGCCACCGCGGCAAGGCCCTCCGCAAGCTGGCGGAGTTTCTGCGGGGGGTGTCAGAGTGACCGGGATGCTTTCGGCGACGCGGGACAACATGACCGGAGGCATAGCGAGGCTTTCCAGGTGCAACCTCACCTAAAATTGTGGTTTTCGTTCTCCGCCACAGCGATATCCTGCCTGCCAAATATTTTCTTGACACGGTCCCGCGCTTCAATATAATCGTAGCCATCCAGCCGGGAAATCATCCATCAACCCTTAAGGACTAGTTGTTTTGATTGCATTTTTTGCGTATGCCAGATGCTGATTTGAGCGCGGTGTCGATTCACTGACTCGTGGCCTGGAAATCACACCGTGCAAATTTGCGCCGCCAGGATGACAAATCAGAAGTATGATGCAAGCCTGACCAACCAATGGCCCCGAACGCGAAGGCGGATGTAAATATAAGGCACTAAATGAGTCAGCCGGATGTTCTCTGGCCTATGTTTGAAAAGATCAAGAAGAAAGGCTTTCAAGTGCTCGCGCTGCACCATGCGGAAGCCATTCTTAAACACGATATGAGCGTTGCAGTCGACGAGCTTGAAGCTGTGCTGTTGGATGTCGTTATTCCTGTGGAGGAGTTGGTGTACGGAGGGGGAGGCGAGGGAGAGCTGACGCAACGGATCAGGAAAACGCTTGCAGCGAAATACGGCTGGAACAAGCATGTTTTTGAGATCAAGAAAATCGTGGACGGAAAGGAAAAGGAGTCGATCTCTCACGAAATAGACCATGTTAAGGCTTTTCCGAACGGCACATTCGCCCTGGAAATAGAGTGGAACAACAAGGATCCTTTCTACGATCGGGACCTAGAAAACTTCAAGCGCCTGCACGCGGATGGCGTGATTTCCATCGGTGCGATCATTACCCGCGGCGCGTCCCTGCAAGAGGGGTTGCGCGAACTGATTGAATCTTTCGCGCGGAAAGAGTGTATCGATGACATGCGCAAGCTCTTGAAATACTATGCTCCGACCGGGCGGCAGAAAGAATTAATTCAGCGGGCGGTTAAATCGAAGGGGTCGTTCGAGCAGGGGTGGGCGCACGCGTTCGTGTCGGATAAATTCGGCGAAGCGACGACGCACTGGAGGAAGCTCGAGGACCGCGTGCGTCGCGGCGTCGGAAATCCCTGCCCGTTGTTGCTGGTCGGTATTCCGAAAGAAGTCGTCGTCGTTTAACAAGATCTACGCTATGTGGGGGTTGAGTAAATGGACATCAATCAGTCTTTTTTAGAGTGTATCGGCAATAGAAAATTTAAAACCATACTCGCCGACCCGCCCTGGCAGTTTTCAAATAGGACAGGCAAGATGGCGCCGGAACATAAGCGTCTTAATCGCTACCAGACGCTCACCCTGCGGGAAATCTGCGAAATCCCGGTCCAGATTGCAGCGGATTATCCCGCGCATCTCTATCTTTGGGTGCCGAATGCCTTGCTTAATGAAGGCCTGGAAGTAATGCGCGCTTGGGGATTTACATACAAAACGAATATCATTTGGCACAAGATAAGAAGAGACGGCGGACCGGACGGACGCGGTGTCGGGTTCTATTTCAGAAATACCACAGAAATAGTTCTTTTCGGTATTCGTGGATCTATGAGAACGCTGCAGCCAGGTCGAACGCAGGTAAACATCGTCAAGACACAGAAGCAGGAACACAGCCGGAAGCCTGATGAGCTTTATAAAATTATTGAGGCTTGCAGCCCTGGGCCATATTTTGAATTATTCGCTCGTGGTGGAAGAAGGGGCTGGCATGTGTGGGGCAATCAAGCCGAAAAGTATGATATCACGTGGGAAACTTATAAGAACAACAGTAATGGAAAAATAATACCGTTTCGGAAGAAAGAATCAAAAGTCGAACCAAGTCAGCGCGAGCTGATGATGAGAGAAAAACGTGCAACCTATACAACTCATCGCCAAAAGAAACGCTAACAAGCAGTTGGGAAAAGGATGTGTCAAGATCACCGTGTTGAACCAGAATCCGGCGTGATCAAAACTCTATTATGCTGGATGAGCCGCTAAAATCCTTCACAATAGAGCAAAAAGGTGGATTGACTCAAACCTACCTTTTTGTTAGGTTACAGTCAAGTGTCCTTTGAACCATTTTATAGGCGATTTTTCTGCATCGGATGATGATTACTGCAATTGAACGCGACGGATTCAGGTTGAATACAAACATTATTAAAATATGGCTCAATCCGAATCTCCCAAAGGGTTTAACGGGCTGAATTGACTGGAAAAGTTCATAGGCT
>CAZTXN010000177.1:0-5270 GCA_964617655.1 uncultured Nitrospiraceae bacterium
GTCCACGGTGCGGCCCTGGCCGTCGGTCAGCCGGCCGTCGTCCAGGAGCTGGAGCAGCACGTTGAATACCTCGGGATGGGCCTTCTCGATCTCGTCGAAGAGCACCACGGCATAAGGCCGCCGCCGCACGGCCTCGGTCAGCTGGCCGCCCTCGTCATAGCCCACGTAGCCGGGCGGCGCGCCGATCATCCGTGACACGGTATGTCGCTCCTGGTACTCGGACATGTCGATCCGTATCATGGCCTGTTCGTCATCGAACAGGAACTCCGCCAGGGCCCGGGCAAGCTCGGTCTTTCCCACGCCCGTGGGGCCCATGAAGATGAAGCTGCCGATCGGCCGGTCCGGGTCCTGGATTCCGGCCCGCGCCCGGCGGACCGCGTCGGACACCGCGCTGACGGCCTCGTCCTGCCCGACCACCCGCATCCGGAGCCGCTCCTCCATGGTCAGCAGCTTCTGCTTCTCGCCTTCCAGCATCCTGCTGACCGGGATCCCGGTCCACTTCGAGACGATCTCCGCCACATCCTCGTCGTCCACCTCTTCCTTCAGGATTTTCCGCTGCGCCTGGACCTCCGCCAGCCTTGCGGAGCCCGCGTCGAGCCGCCTCTGGAGCTCCGGCAGCTTTCCGTACCGAAGCTCCGCCGCGCGGCCGAGGTCGCCTTCCCGTTCGGCCTTTTCCGCGTCGCTCCTGGCCCGCTCCATCTCCTCCTTGGCCGTCCGGATCTGCTGGATGCCGTCCTTCTCTGACTGCCACTGCGCCCTGAGGCCGCTTCGCTTCTCGCTCAGCTCCGCGATCTCCTTCTCGAGCTTCCGGAGCCGCTCCTCCGAGGCCGGGTCCTTCTCCTTCCGCACCGCCTCGCGCTCGATCTCGAGCTGCCGGATGCGCCGCTCCACCTCGTCGAGCTCGGTGGGCATGCTGTCGATCTCCATGCGCAGGCGGGATGCGGCCTCGTCGACCAGGTCGATCGCCTTGTCCGGCAGGAACCGGTCGGCGATATACCGGTGCGACAGGACCGCGGCGTTCACCAGCGCCGCGTCGGTAATCTTCACGCCGTGGTGCACCTCGTAGCGCTCCTTCAACCCGCGCAGGATCGAGATCGCGTCCTCCACCGACGGCTCCCGCACCAAGACGGGCTGGAAGCGACGCTCCAGGGCCGGGTCCTTCTCGATATGCTTCCGGTACTCGTTCAGCGTCGTGGCCCCCACGCAGCGCAGCTCGCCCCGCGCCAATGCGGGCTTCAGCATGTTCGAAGCGTCCATGGCGCCCTCGGCCGCCCCGGCGCCGACCACGGTATGCAGCTCATCGATGAAGAGGATCACCGCGCCGCTTGCCTCGGCGACCTCCTTGAGCACCGCCTTCAGCCGGTCCTCGAACTCGCCGCGGTACTTCGCCCCCGCGACCAGCGCGCCCATGTCGAGCGCCACCACCCGCTTCTGCTTCAGCCCCTCCGGCACGTCGCCCGAGACCACCCGCTGCGCCAGGCCTTCCACGATGGCGGTCTTGCCCACGCCCGGCTCGCCGATCAGGACCGGGTTGTTCTTCGTCCTGCGGGAGAGGACCTGCACCACCCGCCGGATCTCCTCGTCCCGCCCGATGACCGGATCGACCTTGCCCCGCCGCGCGAGGTCCGTCAGGTCCCTGCCGTAGCGGGCCAGGGCCTGGTACTTGTCCTCGGGGTTCTGGTCCGTCACCCGCTGGCTGCCGCGGATATCGACCAGCACCGCGAAGATCCGGTCCTTCGTCACCCCGTGGCGCGCCAGCACCTCGCGGCCCGGGCCGTCGACCTCGGTTGCGGCGATCAGCAGGTGCTCGGTGCTGAGGTATTCGTCCTTCAGCCTTCCGGCCTCCTGCTCCGCCGCGTCGAACAGGCGGTTCAGCCGCGGCGACAGGTAGGTCTGCACGAGGCCGTCCACCTGCGGCAGCCTGCCGAGCGCCTCTTCCAGGTCCGCGCGCACCCGGCCCGGGTCGGCGCCGAGCTTCTTCAGGAGCGGGATCACCACGCCGTCCTGCTGGTCCAGCAGCACGAGCAGGAGATGCTCCGCCTCCATCTGCTGGTGCTTTCGCTTCGCTGCCGCGTCCTGGGCGGCCTGCACGGCCTCCTGGGACCGCAGCGTGAACTTGTCGAATCGCGCCATCGCTTCCTCCGGTTCCTCGTCATGCCGGGCGCAGCGGCCCATCGCCGGCCTGCGCCTTGTTCCAGATCCGTCACCCGCCCCGCTTCACGGGGATCCTGCGCACCGGGACCAGGGCGTTCCGGGACGCCTCCCGACGCGCCATCTCGCGCTCCAGCTCCCTGCGGAGCAGCAGGATGGCCTCCTCCATCTCGCGCTGCATGCTCTCCATCCGCTCGCGCATGGAGAGCACCACCTCAACGCCGGCCAGGTTCACGCCGAGCTCCCGCGTGAGCCGCAGGATCATCTCGAGCTTCTCGATGTCGTCATCGGAATAGAGCCGCGTGTTCCCGCCGCTCCGCTTCGGCTTGATGAAGCCCTCCCGTTCGTAGAGCCGGAGCGTCTGGGGATGGATCCCGAGCATCTCCGATACCACGCTGATCATATAGAGCTTATGACCCCGTCCTGCCATCACGCTCCTCGAAAGGCGCTTCTCGCTCTTATCGCGCCTAACGCTTCCTGAAGCCCCGGAAGGCGACGTCCGTCCGGGGGTTCGAGGGATGCAGCCGCTCCAGCTCCTCGAGCAGTTCCCTGCCGCGCTGGTCCAGACCGGAGGGCGTTACGACCCTGACCGTCACGTAGTGGTCGCCCCTGCCGCCGCCGCCCAGATGCGGAACGCCCTTGCCCTTGAGCTTCAGCTGCTGCCCGGTCTGGACGCCGGCGGGGATGGTGAGCGAGACCATGCCGTCGACGGTCGGGATCTCCACCTTCTCGCCCAGCGCGGCCTCCTTCACCGTGACCTTCACCTCGGAATGGAGGTTGTCGCCCTTTCGCTCGAAGTAGGGATGCGGCCTCACCCGCGTCACGATGTACACATCGCCGGGAGGGCCGCCCTGGTATCCGGGACCGCCCATGCCGGGCATACGCACCCGGGAGCCGTTGTCCACGCCTGCAGGGATCTTGACGTTGATGCGCTCGGACCGCGGCGCGCTCCCCCTGCCGCCGCAGGCCCCGCAGGGGTTCGGGTTCACGGTCCCCTCCCCGCCGCAGGAAGGGCAGGGCTGTGCCACCTGCATGAACCCCCGCGACGATGCCACGGCGCCGGTCCCGCGGCAGGCGCTGCAGGTGGTCCGGGACGCGCCCGGTTTCGCGCCGCTCCCCCCGCAGGTCGCGCAGGCCGCCTCGCGCTCCAGGTCGACCTGCATGGTCCGGCCGTAGATCGCGTCCTCGAGGTCCACCTCCACGGAGTAGGAGACATCCTCCCCTTTCTGCGGCCCCCGCGGCCGTCCGGCCCGTTCGCCGAAGATGCTCCCGAAGATGTCCTCGAACCCGCCGCGGGTGAAATGCTCCGGCCCCTGGCCGCCGAAGCCTTCGAAGCCGAACCCGGCCTGCGGCCCGGCAGACTGGCCGAACCCCTGGTCAAAGGCCGCATGGCCGAACTGGTCATACAGCTTCCGCTTCTTACCGTCCGCGAGCACCTCGTAGGCCTCGTTGATCTCCTTGAACCGCTGCTCAGCGGACCGGTCCCCTGGGTTGATATCAGGATGGTACTTCCGCGCCAGCTTGCGGAAAGCCTTCTTGATCTCCCCGTTGCTCGAGCTCCGTTCAACGCCGAGGACCTCGTAGAAATCTCTTTTTGTCGTGCTCGCCATGCCTAAGCTCCCTGGTTATAACGAGTATAATATAAAATATGAGTCCATCATTGTCAAGTTTGGCTGAAAAAAATATTAGCTACTTGATTACATTATATAATTCCATTGCCACATCTCTCACAAGTCTGGACTGAAAACCCTCTCCTTCGTAAAGCCGGGCCTCTTCGCGATCTTTGCTCAGATTCTCCACTGCCTGCCGCAGCCGGGAAAGGAGCTCGCCAGACCATCCGCCTTCAGCATGAGCAGGCTTCCAGAGGAGCCCGAGGAGCTGGAGCCCGAAGACCCTCGCGAGGGAATCTTGCTCTGACAAGGATGCCAGGACCACCTGCTGATGCTCCATCACCAGCTTCGGAGCGTTCTCCGCGATGCGCCGCAGGGCATAGACCACGCCCGGCCGGAAGGTGGCCTCCTCCCGGTCGTAGACATTGGCGATGAGCGGCACGAGGTCCCGGAATCCCCGCGGGTCGGCGCTCACGATCTCGCCCAGGAGCTCCGGCGCGGACCAGCCGATGCCTCCCGACTCGTCCGAGAGGGACCAGAGGAGCTTCCTGCAGGTCTCGCGCAGGAACGCCTGGTCGGTCCGCACGAGCTCGCGCGCGGCCATGCCCATGGCGATGACCGCCCGCCAGCCGACCAGGGTGTCCTTGGCGTAGGAGAGCCGAACAAGAACGCTCATGGCATTGCGATCATGCACCACGCATGCCGCAACCGCGCTGATATCGCCGGCATCGAGATGCTGCTTCAGTCTGCTTTTCTGATCGCTCACGGTTCTGTACAGAATAAAAAGAGCAGGGCGATCGCTCACCCTGCTGAATAAAGAACATCGGCCTTGTCCACGCAACATTGCCCGCTATGGGCAGCTGCCAGCAGTCCCGGCCTTGCATCCTTCTGCAATCCCTGTCATCGTCCAGCCCACGTCCTTGCCACCTGACCTGACATCGATGTCCCATTGAAAATTATAGTCTTCACCATCAATCGTATCTGCAGAGGTAGATGGATTAGAAACAAAGAGCGATGTGGCGAAATAGAGCACCGCCTGGCCATGCATGTCGGTCTTGGTGACATATCTACCGTTCGCGTCCTGTAGCTGCGTTGTATAATCCCGGTCCCAGAGAATGCCGTCCGTGTAGACGACCAGGCACATATTGTTCTTTGCCTGGCTGAGACTGTCCTCCACGGTGACCAGAACCCCTCCCAAAACCCTGATCGGAGCAGGCCCTGCAAAATAATAGGTCGCGTCAGGCCGCGTGATATTGTCAGAGATCGTCATCACATCAGTGTCGTTCGCGAAAGCCGTTCCTTCCGCACATCCGTCGGTCGTCGCGTCGTCATTTCCGCACGCCTTCAGCATCAGCGCTGAAGACACGAGGAAAGGAAGAACCAGGAACACCAGGAGCCTTGAACGTGATCGCATGGGTACCTCCAGAAACTTGTATGTGTTCGATTATACCACTTCCTGCTTCACGATCCGCGGAGTGATGAATATCAGCAGCTCCCTCTTCTCTTCGC
>CAZTXN010000178.1:0-5219 GCA_964617655.1 uncultured Nitrospiraceae bacterium
CCTGACTCCTGACTCCTGACTCCTGACTCCTGTCCCTCTCACACCTCCACCACGTCCGACACGCCGTAGCGGCTCGCCACGAGCAGGGGCGGGGTATCGCCCAGCACCTCACGGTGCGTGTGGAGGGCCACGTCCGGGCTGTTGTTCTGCTCCGAAAGATGGCCCAGGAGGACCTTCCGCAGCCGTCCTCCGCAGGCGCCGGAGATCAGCTCGGCGGCCTCGCGGTTCGAGATGTGTCCCCGCGGCCCCCGGATGCGCTCCTTGAGATAGCGCGGATAGGGGCCATTGGCAAGCATCACGGGATCGTAGTTGCTTTCGAGCAGCACCGCATCGCAGGACGCGATCAGCCTGCCGAGGTCCTGGAACACATGGCCCAGGTCGGTCATGATCCCGAGCCGCCGGCTGCCGTCGTCCACGACGAAGACCGTGCCGTCCTCGCCGTCGTGCGGCGTCGGGACGGTATGCACCGTCACGCCGCTGAACCGGACCGCGCCGCTGCTCCGGAAATGATGCACCTCCTCCAGCCTGCCGAGGGAGCAGCGGGTACGCGCCGCGGCGAGCGTGCGGCTCGTCACCCAGAGCGGGATGCCGAACTTGCGCTGGAAGATCCCCGCCGAGCGGATGTGGTCGGAATGGTCGTGGGAGATGATGAGCGCGTCGACCTGCCGGATGTCCCTGCCGTGCCGGGCGAGCCGCTCCTCCGCGAGTGCGCCGCTGATGCCCGCATCGAAGAGCAGGCGTGCGCCGCCGGCCTCGACATAGATGCAGTTGCCGTTGCTGCCGGACTGGAGGGAGATGATGCGCATGGCGGGGCCGGCTTCCTGCATGTCCACACTCTACCCCCCTCCCGACCGCCAGGCAAGCCATTTCCGCGCCGCGCCAAACATGCTGAGAGGAAAGAAAAAAGTGGTCTGACCATGAAATTACATGCTATACTTTGTCTGTTCCAGTGAGGTCCACCGGTAATGAACGATCTCCATGCCATCCTCGGATATCCGCTGCTCGCCATCGCGGCGCTGGAGCTGACGCTCGGGTTCGTCCTGCTCCGCCAGAACGAGCGACGGAGCATCTCGATCAACGCGGTCGCCTCCTTTGCCTTCTTCTGCTCCGCCTTCTCCCTTTCCGTGGGACTCATGTATCTCCATGCTTATCTGGGCCATGACTACAACATCTATGCACGGCTGAGCTGGATCGGCTGGTTCTCGACGCCCGCTGCTTTGCAGTTCCTCTATTTCCTCGAGGACGAGCGGAGCCGCACCGGCCGCACCATCGGCCATCTGCTCTATCCCTTCTGGACCCTCGTCCTGGCGCTCACCCTCCTGACCGACCTGGTCGTCACGGATCAGTACGAGCTGATCCCCTTTTCGAACCGGCCGGGCGCGCTCGAGAAACCCCTCCGCCTCATCGGCGCCGGACTGGTGCTCTGGGTCGTGGTCAAGACCTTCCTGCTCCGCCGCACCATGACCGGCGTGGTCCGGAAGGCGCTCGACCATTTCTTCTACGGCGTCATCATCTTCGGGAGCGGCGGCATCGTCACCGCGGGCGTTCTCCAGCTTTTCGGCGGCTTCGGCTTCGAGCCGGGGCTCTCATCCTACTTCAGTTTTCCCTGGGTCGTGTTGACCTTTTATGCCATAGCCCGGTACCAGCTCTTCGATGTCCGGCTGATCCTCTCGCGCGTGATCACCGCCGTCCTCTTGCTGGTTCTCTTTGCCCTGGTCCAGGCCGGCGCGTATATGCTCTTCGAGCAGGCCCTGGGTTTCATCCTCTCCTTCCTCGGATCACTGATCCTGGTCGGCTTCCTCTTCTTCGGCACCTCGCTCAGCAGGCAGGTCGCCTCGGCAGTGGAGTCGCTCGTCCTGCGGGACCCCTTCGAGCACCGGAGCACGCTCCGGGAGGCCACCCGCGCCATGTCGACCATGATGGACCTGAACGGGATCCTCCGGTATATCCAGAGGTTCACGCGGGAGCGGCTCGGGACCTCCCGCGCAGAGCTGCATCTCGCGGGACCCGCGGGCGGGTTCGTCCTCCATCCGCTCCCTGAGGATGCGGCGCCAGGCGGGGACGCGCAGGTCATGCCGGCCGAGATCATCGACCATATCCGCCTGCATCAGCAGCCCGTCTCCCTCAGGGTCGAGGAGCTGATCCTCTCCAGCACCGGCAGGGTCAGGCTGGTGGAGGAGCTGCGCCGCCGGGCGGTGGAGATCCTGATCCCCTTCTTCTTCGCCGGCCGGCTGCAGGGCGCCCTGACCTTCGGTCCCAAGACCGGCGGCCGCAGCTATTCCCATACCGATCTGATGCTCCTCGAGGACCTGGCGGGCCACGCCGCGGCGGCGATCGAGAACTCGGTCCTTTTTGAGGAGACCCTGCAGGTCAAGCAGTCCCTCCAGGAGAGCGAGAGCATGTTCCGCGCCCTGGCCGAGTCCGCGCCCGCGGCGATCCTCATCATCCAGGAGGGGCGCATCCAGTACGCCAATCCGTCCGGTCTCCGGCTGACCGGCCTGCTGCCGGAAGACGCGCCCGGCGCGGAGTTCCTTCCGCTTGTTGCCACCGAGCACCGGGAGCTTGTGCGCTCTCCTTCGCCCGCGGCCGGACAGGAACCGGTGCAGGGCGGGCCTCTGGAGATAAGGATCGAGACGAGGAGCGGAGAGGTCCGGTGGGCCCTCTTCTCGCAGGCCTCCGCGGACTACCGCGGCCATCCCTCTCTCGTCATGACCCTGCTGGACGTCACGGAGAGCAAGGAGCTGCAGGGGCGGCTGCAGTACCTCCAGAAGATGGAGGCCATGGGCAAGCTCGCGGGCGGGGTCGCCCATGACTTCAACAATGTCCTCGGCGCCATCGTGGGCCATGGCAGCATGCTGCAGCTCGCCCTCCGGCGCGACGACCCGCTGCAGAAGCATGCCGACGCGATCCTCTCCGCCACCGAGCGCGCTGCGTCGATCACCCAGCGGCTGCTCTCCTTCGGCAGGCGGAAGGAGGCCGCGCTCAAGCCCTGCGACCTCTCGGCCCTGGTGCTCCAGCACCGGAAGTTCCTCAACGGGACCCTCCCGCCCTCCGTGCGGCTCATCGTGGCAACGGCAGAGGAGGCCGTACCGGCGATGGCGGACCCCGGCCAGATCGAGCGGGTGCTGATGAACCTCGTGGTGAACGCCCGCGATGCCATGCCGGAGGGCGGCGAGATCACGATCCGCACGGGAAGGACGGCCATCGACACGGACTTCATCAACCGCCAGGGCTTCGGCCGGGCAGGCGACTACGGCCTGCTCTCCGTGCAGGACACGGGAAGCGGCATGAGCGAAGAGGTCCGGAGGCGGATCTTCGAGCCCTTCTTTACCACCAAGGCGGCCGGCAAGGGGACCGGCTTCGGCCTCTCGATCGTCTATGACATCCTGAAGGACCACCGGGGCTATATCACTGTTGAGAGCGAACCCGGGAGGGGCGCGGTCTTCACGGTGCTCCTGCCGCTCGAGACCGCTGCTGCGTCGGCCGCAGCCCAGCCACGGCCGGCGCCGCGGCAGGCGCAGGACCGCACCGTGCTGCTCGTGGATGACGATGAGATGGCGCGCAGCTTCGCGCGGGCGGTCCTGGAGGAACAGGGTCTCCGCGTGGTCGAGGCCCAGGACGGAGCGCAGGCCCTCGAGCTCCTGCGGAAGCATGCGCAGGACGTCCACCTCGTGCTGACCGACATTCTGATGCCGCGGATGAACGGCCATGAGCTCTATCTCGCCTGCCGCAAGGCCCGGCCGGACCTTCCCTTCCTCTTCACCAGCGGATACAGCGAGGATATCCTGGTCGGCTCCGGGATTCTCGAGAAAGGCCAGCCCTTCTGCCCCAAGCCCGCCTCCCGCTCCTCACTCGCGGCAAAGACCCGCGAGGTCCTCGGCATCTGAGCTGATTCCTGCGCACCTTTCGTAGACCTGCTATCACCCCGGTCATCTCGAAGACCCATCCCCGCCCGCCCCTCGCCTTGCAAGGGAGGGTGAATTTTATCCTCTCCCCTCGGGGGAGAGGGTTGGGTGATGGGGGATGTCGTTCTGATGCAACAGTACGTCTCGCGCTTGCTTTAGCTGCACGTTTGATTTCTTGCACTCGCAAAGTCGGACGAAAGATATTCTCTGCGGCTTGCTCGGGAACCGGGGGGGTCAGGACCTGCGCCAGTCGGCGACCGGCGCGACAGGATAACGGGTATTATGGCGCAGGAGGTCGGCCACGAGGTCCTCCACCTCCCGCTGGGTCAGGTAGCCGTGCTCGACGAAGTACTGGCCGAGCTTCTTCTGGAGCGTTCGCTGGTACGCCAGCAGAATGCGCGCCTGGTAGGAGGAGAGGAGCCCGAGCTGCAGTGCCCGCTGGCCGAAGAGGCGCGGCCCGTTCCGCATGCCGGTGATGGAGCGGACCTCCTCCTCGCGCAGCCAGCCCCAGCGCCGGGCGATGACGCCCATGGCAGGCCGCTGCCGCATCTGCCAGGAGAGCGCCTTGAGCAGGATATGGTAGGGAACGCGGCCGCGATAGTAGAGATAGCGGCCGATCTCGAGCTTCCGCTCCGGCACCGCGCCCTGGTAGAGCCAGCCGCGCTCGTCCATGCGGAAGGAGCGCGTTCCCGCCGGCGGCGGCGCGGGCCGGGCGGCGGGGTTCGAGGCGCGGCGGAATGCCTGCAGCCGCGAGCGGTCCCGGCGCTCGCAGTAGCGCCGCATGATATCGTAGGCGTCGTTCGCTACCCGGAAGAGCTCGGCCTGGCGGCGCTGCACCCGCTGGTCATGGGCGGTGAAGAGGTCGGGATGGGTTTCCTTGGCCTTCTTGCGGAAGGCCGTCTTGAGGGTGTTCTGTTTGAGCGAGAGGAGGAAGGTGGAGGTGACGGTGGTCTCGGGGCCGAACAGCGCGCGGCAGGCGTTCAGGATGTTCGCGTCGAGAGGAACGGTCATGGACCCGGTGCTCTCCTTCGCTGATGCAGGATGCCCCGGCGGGCCGCCGGCGCGTCGTTCTGCCTATTTGTACATCACCGGGCGGGCATTGTCAAGGAATGTGTGAACTCGGGGAAGGCGGCGAGATGGAAGGGGCCAGAGATCTGCAGACACGCTGAAAGACCAGGTCAAGAGCAACGCTTACCGCGAAGGCGCGAAGAACGCGAGGGGACCGGAAGCAACAGAGAAGGGGGTATTTCTCTTGATCTCCTTGCATCCCTGGCGTCCTCGCGGTCCATGATCGTTCCTGCGTTCGGCAGGTCC
>CAZTXN010000179.1:0-5139 GCA_964617655.1 uncultured Nitrospiraceae bacterium
ACCTTCCGCGGCTTGGATCCGTCCGCCGGGCCGACGATGCCGTCCTTCTCCATCATCTCGATCATCCGCGCCGCCCGGTTGTAGCCTACGCGCAGCCGGCGCTGCAGGAAGGACGTCGAGGCCTGGCCGTTCATCTGGACCAGGTCCACGGCCCGCTCGTACTCCTCGTCCCGCTCGCTCTCCTCGGTCGTGGCGAAGGCAGCCTCGGCGGCCTCCTTGACGCGCTGCTGCAGCAGCTCGTAGTTCGGCTTGCCCTGCTTCTTCACGAACTCGACGACCCGCTTGATCTCCTCCTCGGAGACGTAGCAGCCGTGCACGCGCACCAGGTGGGCCGAGCCGGGCGGGAGGAAGAGCATGTCGCCCTTGCCCAGCAGACTCTCGGCGCCGTTGGCGTCCAGGATGGTGCGGGAGTCGGTCTTGGAGGCCACCTGGAAGCCGATCCGCGACGGCAGGTTGGCCTTGATCAGGCCGGTCACCACGTCCACGCTCGGCCGCTGGGTCGCCACGATGAGATGGATGCCCGCGGCGCGGGCCATCTGGGCCACCCGCATGATCGAGTCCTCGATCTCCTTCTGGACGGTCATCATGAGGTCCGCCAGTTCGTCGATGATTACGACGATATAGGGCAGCCGCTCCTTCTCGGCCGCCGCCTTGTTGAAGGACTCGATGTTCTTGGCCCCCTTCTCGGCCAGCTGGCGGTACCGCCGCTCCATCTCAGCCACCACGGCCCGGAGCGTCTCTGCCGCCTTCTTGGGCTGGGTGACCACCGGCGTCAGGAGGTGCGGGATGTCGTTGTAGAGCGAGAGCTCGAGCATCTTGGGGTCCACCAGCACGAGCTTCACCTCGTTCGGCCGGGCGTTCAGGAGCAGGGCCATGATGATGGCATTGATGGCCACGCTCTTGCCCGACCCGGTCGCGCCTGCCACGAGCAGGTGGGGCATTCGCTCGATGTTCGCCGCCATGGGCGTGCCGAAGATGTCCTTGCCGAGCGGGATGCGGAGCTTCGACCGCTGGGACTGGTACTCGTTCGCCTGGACGATCTCGCGGAACCAGACGGTCTCCCGGCTGTTGTTCGGCACCTCGATGCCCACGGCGGCCTTGCCCGGCAGGGGCGAGACGATGCGCACCGAGGCGGCCCGCATGGCCAGGGCCAGGTCGTCGGCAAGGCCCTCGATGCGCCGCACCTTCACGCCCGGCGCGGGCTCGAACTCGTACATGGTCACCACCGGCCCGGGATGGACCTGGCTCACCCTTCCCTGGATGTCGAAGTCCAGCAGCTTCTGGGTCAGGAGCTCGGACTGGGCCAGCATGTCCTTCTCGGTCACGCGCTTGACCGGCGGCGGCACCGGGTCCAGCAGGTCGAGGGGCGGCAGCTGGTAGCCGCCGGCGCTCTCCTCCATGAACTCGAAGGTCGCCTGGACCGGCCTGGCGGGCCGCTCCTTCTTCTCCTTGGGCTCGCCGCGCTCCCGCGCCGCAGTACGGGACGGCAGGGGCGCGATGATCCTGGGCGGCACGACCGGCGGCAGGGAACGGCGCTCCCGGGCCTCCCGGGCGCGCTCGGCCCGCGCCTTCCGGATCTCGTTCAGGAGCGCGAGCTGCCTCCGGGCCGCCCGATAAGCCCCGCGCAGTGCCTCGCCGGCCGCAATGAGCGAGAAGGGCGCGAGCAGGACGAGCGAGATGATCAGCGCCGTCACCGTCACGATATAGGCGCCGGTGATCGAGACCGTCCGGACCAGCAGCACGACGAAGAGCCGGCCGAGCATGCCGCCCGCGGGAACGTTCTCCCCGAAGACCCGCAGGGTCTCGCCCTGCAGCCCCAGCAGGACCGCCACCGAGACGAAGAGCAGCACGCCCCCGGCCTTCTTGAGATGGGGATGGATGGCTTGTCCGCCCAGGGCGAAATAGGCCGCATAGGCGATCAGGAAGAGCGGGATGAGATAGGAGGCCACGCCGACGAGCTTCAGCAGGGCGTCGGAGAGATAGGAGCCGATGATGCCGATGGCGTTCCGGACCGGGCCGTCGCCGCCCGAGACGCTGAAGCAGGGGTCCGCGGAGCTGTAGGTCACGAGCGCAAGCAGGATGAGCAGGCCGGCCGCAAAGAGGATGAGCGCGGCGATCACCTGCCCCGGGGTCTGTTGTTTTGCGGAAGCTGCCATGGGCTCCTGTAGGACCGCCTCTCCGGACCGCTCAGCGCATGGCCCAGAACAGCACGACCAGGACGGCGACGGCAAGGCGGTACCAGACGAAGACGTTCAGGGAATGCCGCTCCAGGTACCGGATCAGGAAGCGGATGGCGAAGTACCCGACCACCGCGGCGCTCAGGGTGCCGAGCACGCAGCCCCAGGCCGCGTGGCCCTGGAAGGAGATGTCGCGCACCTTCAGGACCGCGGCGCCCGCGATCACCGGCGTGGAGAGCAGGAAGGAGAAGCGCGCGGCATCCTCGCGCCGGTACCCGGCCGCGAGCCCGGCGGAGATGGTGATGCCGGACCGGGAGATGCCGGGGATGAGCGCCACGGCCTGGGCGACGCCCACGAAGAGCGCGTGGCCCAGGGTCATCTCGCCGAGGTTCCGCGACCTGCGCGAATACCGGTCCGCCAGCCACATGAGCAGCGACCCGAAGGCCAGCGCGCCGGCCACGAGCAGCGGATCGCGGAAGAGGGTCTCGACGATCCGCTCGAGCAGCAGCCCGGCGATCACCGCCGGCGCCGTGGCAAGGGCGATATAGGCCACGAGCCGGGCCTCGTACTCCATGGCCTTCCCGTGCAGCACCCGGAGGACCGACCTGCCGAACATCACCCAGTCCCGCCGGAAGTACCACAGGACCGCGGTAAGCGTGCCGGCGTGCAGCGCCACATCGAAGGTCAGGCTGTCCATGAGCTCGCCGGTCCAGCCGGTGGCCCACTGGGCGAGGATGAGGTGGCCGGAGCTGCTGATCGGCAGGAACTCCGTCAGCCCCTGCACGATGCCAAGGATGACCGCTTCGATGATAAGGACCATGGAGTTCACCGCCCCGCAGATCGGACCGCGCGGGACGTCGGGGCATTATTTCACAAAGACCTCCTGATTTCAAGCGATTAATGTTCTTGCCGGACATTTGACAGCTGCAATCAGCGCTGAATGAGCCGGCGGCATCGATATCGAACCCGCCGGCATGTCATATATCGAGGAAAGGCATCTGCACCCTTTTGTTATCACCTGAAAATACCCTTATAGGGTGATTTACTGTGCTACACCGGTCTGATTTATTTCTAATTATCTTAATTGTTCTTGAACATCGCGTTGTTTCTGAAAGGAACATGGTTCATCCCCTGAAGCTTCTGTAGAAACCCCCGTGCCCGGCCTCGGGCCGGGCCATTGGCCAATGAGGTTCCTGCTCCGGAGGATACTGCATGCGCACGACCATAGCGAACAAGATGTACCTGGGCCTGGGCGTACTGGCGCTGGTGCTGATCAGCCTGACCATCCACTCCCAGTTGACCATCAGGAATACCCGGCAGGAGATCGAGCGCATCGATCACTACCGGGAGCTCCAGTCCAGCATCGCCCCGCGCATCATCGACCATCTCAAGTGGGCCGAGGAGCTGGCGGTCGGGACGATGCTGCTCGGCAGGGAGTTCACCGGCCAGCTGGACCATACCAAGTGCGCCTTCGGCCAGTGGTACTACTCCTATACGCCGCCCGGGGAGATACAGCGGACCTTCGCCTCCATCGAGGAGCCGCATAAGCGGCTGCATGCCACCGCGGCCCGGCTCCTGGACGGTCTCCGGCAGGGAGACCGGGAGCAGGCCCTGCGCATCTACCAGGAAGAGACCGTCCCTGCGCTGACCGCGACCCAGCAGGGGCTCATCGATCTCAGGAACGAGTTCAAGACCTTCGTGGGCAGCCGGACCCGGGCCCTGGAGCAGGAGCAGGCGCGCCTGGCCTCCACCTCGCTTGCGGTCTACGTCGTCGTGCTGACCCTCCTCGCCACGGGCTCCCTTTTCTTCCTCATCCGTCCGATCCGGCGGGGATTCGCCGAGATCGGGGAGGTCGTGAAGCACCTGGCCGACGGAGACCTGCGCATCCAGGCGCGGGAACAGGGCGATGACGAGATCGGCGCCTCGCTCGCCGGAATGCAGAAGATGGTGCAGAAGCTCTCCGCGATCGTAGCCGATGTCCAGGCAGCGGCGAACAACGTAGCATCGGGAAGCGGCCAGCTGGCCGCCGGCGCACAGCAGATGTCCCAGGGCACGACCGAGCAGGCCGCCTCCACCGAGGAGGCGTCATCCTCCGTGGAGGAGATGCACGCAACGATACGGCAGAACGCGGAGAACGCGTCCCAGACCGAGAAGATCGCCCTCCAGTCCGCTGCGGACGCCGAGGAGAGCGGCCGGGCGGTCGCGGACGCGGTGGGAGCCCTGCAGCAAATCGCGGGGAAGATCACGATCATCGAGGAGATCGCCCGCCAGACGAACCTCCTCGCCCTGAACGCGGCGATCGAGGCGGCCCGCGCCGGAGAGCACGGCAAGGGCTTCGCCGTGGTGGCTGCCGAGGTGCGCAAGCTGGCGGAGCGGTGCCAGGCTGCGGCGGCGGAGATCGGCCGGCTCTCGGGCTCAAGCGTGGAGGTGGCGGAGCGGGCGGGGATCATGCTGGCCCGGCTGGTGCCGGACATCCGGCGCACGGCCGGGCTGGTGCAGGAGATCAGCGCTTCGTCCCGCGAGCAGGCGGGCGGCGCGGACCAGATCAACGGCGCCATCCAGCAGCTGAACCAGGTGGTGCAACAGAACGCCGGCGCTTCGGAAGAGATCGCCTCCACGTCAGAAGAACTCGCCTCCCAGGCAGAGCACCTGCTCGCGAGCATGGCCTTCTTCAAGGTGAACGGAACGGAGCAGACCCGTCCGGCCCGGCCGGCGGGAGCCCTGCCTCACCGAATGCGGACCGGCCAGGGCCGGCAGGCGTCCCGCGGCGGGAACGGCAGGGACCGCACGGAGCCCTCCCCGCGGCCCGCGCTCACCGCACCCCGGGGCGCGGTCATCGACCTCGACAGCGCCGCGGACCAGCGGGACCGGGATTTCGAGAGATTTTAAGGGCGGTGAAGGGTGAAAGGTAAGGGGTAAGGGGAGAAAGCAAAGCGAACATTGAGGAGCGAGGTTTCTTGAA
>CAZTXN010000180.1:0-5092 GCA_964617655.1 uncultured Nitrospiraceae bacterium
TGTGCGTCATGCTCGTGGCCGTGCCGATGCTGCACTGGCAGCACGGGTTCTTCATGAACTGGTTCGGCCGGCAGCAGGGCGAGGGCTTCGAGTATCACCTGCTCGTGATCGCCATGGCCGTGGCGCTGATGATCCGGGGAGGCGGCGCGCTCTCCGCGGACAAGGCCATCAGCGAGAAGCTCTAGGAACGCAAAGCGCCTGCAGTGACCAGGCGGGCAGTACCGCTCGGGCCGCTCCGCACGGAGCGGCCCATGTTCTTTCCCGAGACTGATCGCTTCCGAACCAGCCGAAAGCAATGCCGCCGACTCGGCCGCCCCTGGTCGAACAGGACCGCCAGGTGCGCGTTGAACCAACTATTTTGGTGAGTTCTTCCGCTTTACCGTCTGGGTAATACCTGTTGCTATTATTCTTCGAATGAAATAGACTTGGTTCTGCTGAATGCCGCAGGGGGAATACACGATGGCCGCCTGACGGCTTCCTATCCCACACAGAGTGCTGATGCTCTTTTCGCCGTCCATGTTCGCGTTTAACATCCACGCACTGCCTCCGCTCATCACCGCCGTCGCCATCCTGTCGCTCGGCCTCTTTGTCGTTGTCCGGGAACAAAGGAGCCGCGTGAGCCTGCTGTATCTCGGCTACACCCTTGCCGCGGGCAGCTGGATGATCTGCGCGTCGGTCGCGCTGTTCCTTTCGTCCGAAGAGACGGCATATCAGTGGATGACGTTCGCCAACGCGGGCGTTGCCATGATGCCGGCGTCCCTCTACCATTTCACGGTCGTTGTGCTCGAAAAGGAGTCTCGCTTCCGCCGGCAGGTCCGGATCGCCTGGGCGGTTTCCTCGCTCTTCCTGGCGGCAACGATACTGACGGATGCGCTGTTCGACGGTTTTTACTATTTCTCCTGGGGCATCTTTCTCCGGTTCCGGTGGCCGGCTTATCTGTTCATCATCTACTTTCTCGTCATGATGGCCGCGACGCTCCGTCTCTACTGGATCGAATACCGGAGCACGGACCGGAGCGCCACGCAGCGACGCCGGGCGCGGGCCTTTCTCATCGCCTTCGGCATCGGCTACCTGGGATCGCTGGACTTCCTTCCCGCCCTGGGCGTTCCCTACTATCCGCTCAGTTCCGTTCCGATGATCCTCATGCTCATCCTGGTCTCCCGGGCCATCTGGCGGTACCGGCTCGTGGATATCACCCCGGCGTTCGCCGCGCAGGAGATCATCGACACCATGAGCGACGCCCTCTTCGTTCTCGACCAGGAGCGTGTCATCAGGCTCGTCAACCCGGCGGCATGCAGGACGATCGGCCGCCCATCCCGGGACCTGGTCGGCAGACGACCGACACAGGGCTTCGTCGGGCGCCATGCCCTTGCGGAACGGCTCGAAGCGGTCATCAAGGAAGGCCCCCGGCGGGACCAGGAGGTCAACTGCGGGCCGCAGGACGACACGCCCCGCACCTACCATCTCTCGTCGTCGATCATGCAGGGTCCCGACGGGGATGCGACGGCGGCAGTCTGTCTTGTGCGCGACATCACCGAGCGAAAACGCGCAGAGGAGGACCGCGAGGATCTCATCGCACAGCTGCGGACCGCGAACGAGAAGCTCCGCTCCATCGATCAAATGAAGACGAACTTCATCACGCTGGCTTCCCACGAGCTTCGCACGCCCCTGACGACCATCAAGGCCTTTATCGAGCTGCTCCTGATCAAACAGCACCTTCCTGACACGCAGCGGACAAAGCTCATGACGACGGTCAACGAGGAGACCGACCGTCTGACGCGGCTGGTGAACGACCTGCTTGACCTGGCGAGGATCGAGGCAGGAGCGGTGTCGTGGAGGCGGGAGGACCTGCTGCTGGAGCCGCTCGTGGAGAACGTCCTTGCGGGCATGACGCCGATCTTCTCGAAGAAGGATATCCGGGTCGCCGCTACGATCGCCCCGCCCTACACCGGCATCCGGGGAGAGCGCGACCGGCTCATCCAGGTCGTGACGAACATCCTCTCCAACGCCGCGAAGTTCACCTCCCGGGGCGGCTCCGTCCATGTCGCCGTCCTTCGGGACCCTTCCGCGCCGTCCGTGGCCGTATCGGTCTCGGACGACGGGATCGGCATCAGGCCGGAGGACCTTGACGCCATCTTTGACAAGTTCCATCGCTCCGAGGACGCGCACCAGACCGGGATCGAAGGCACCGGCCTGGGCCTCGCCATCGCGCGGGAGATCGTGGAGCATCATGGCGGCAGGATCTGGGCGTCGAGCGAGCGGGGAAAGGGCAGCGTCTTCACCTTCACCCTGCCCCTGATGAACAGCGGCCCTGATGCGGCGCACAACCGCGCGGAACACTGAACCGGCCAAGAGCAGGCGGCCATCCGCATCCGGACGCAGGAACAGTTCGGGCCGCCTCGCATGAGGCGGCCCGTCGTCGCGCAGATCTTTTCTCCGTGTCTCCCGGTCCCCGGGTCTCGGCCTCCGCGGTTCCTACTCCCCCTTCTCCTTCTTCGGCCGCTGGTTCGCCTGAAGCGCCTTCTTGCGGAGCCGGATCGACTGCGGCGTGACCTCCACCAGCTCGTCCTCCTTGATGAACTCGATGGCCTGCTCGAGCGAGAGGAGGCGCGGCGGCACCAGGTGGAGCGCCTCGTCGGCGCCCGAGGCGCGGATGTTCGTGAGCTTCTTCTCCTTGATCACGTTCACGTCCAGGTCGTTCTCCCGGGCGTTCTCTCCCACGATCATCCCCTCGTAGACCGGGGTGTTCTCCTTCAGGAAGAGCTCGCCCCGCGGCTGGAGGTGGTAGAGCGCGTAGGTCGTGGTCTTGCCCGGCCGGTCGGCGACCAGGGCGCCGGTCAGCCGCTTCGTGATCGGACCGTGCCAGGGCTCGTATCCGTCGAAGAGATGGTTCAGGAGGCCGGTGCCGCGCGTATCGGTCAGGAACTCGGAGCGGAAGCCGATCAGCCCCCGCGAGGGGATGCGGAACTCCATGCGGACCCGGCCGTGGCCGTGGTTCGACATCTTCATCATCCTGCCCTTGCGCGCGCCGAGCTTCTGGGTCACGGCGCCGATGAACTCCTCGGGGCAGTCGATGACCAGCAGCTCCATGGGCTCATGGACCTTCCCGTCGACCGTCCGGGTGATGGTCTCGGGCTGGGAGACCGAGAGCTCGTACCCCTCCCGCCGCATCATCTCGATCAGGATGGCGAGCTGGAGCTCGCCGCGCCCCATGACCTTGAAGCTGTCCGTAGCCTCCATGGGCTCCATGCGGATGGCCACGTTGTAGAGCAGTTCCTTCTCGAGCCGGTCCTTGAGGTGGCGGGAGGTGACGTACTTGCCCTCCTTGCCCGAGAAGGGAGAATTGTTGATCGAGAAGACGATCGAGATGGTCGGCTCGTCCACGGCGATGCGCGGCAGCGGTTTCGGGGCCTCGGGGTCCGTGATGGTGTCCCCGATGTTCACGTTCTCCATGCCCGCCACGGCCACCACGTCGCCCACCGAGGCGCTCTCGGCCTCGACCCGCTTCAGGCCCTGGAAGGAGTAGAGCGTGGTCACCTTCACCTTCCTCGTCCGGCCGGCCTGGTCCACGATCCCCACGGTCTGCGCCTGCCGGATGGCGCCGGCGAAGATCCTGCCCACCGCCAGCCTTCCGACATAGTCGTTGTAGTCGATGTTCGTGACCAGGACCTGGAGCGTTGCCTCGGGCTCGCCCTCGGGCGCCGGGATGGTCCGGACGATGAGGTCGAAGAGCGGCCGGAGGCTCTTGCCATCCTCCTCCATCGAGAGCTTTGCGATGCCGTCCCGGGCGATGGTATAGACGATGGGGAACTCGAGCTGCTGGTCCGCGGCGTCGAGATCGATGAAGAGGTCATAGACCTCGTTCACCACCTCCCCGATCCGGGCGTCGGGACGGTCGATCTTGTTGATCACCACGATGGGCGGCAGGCCGAGCTCCAGCGCCTTCTTCAGCACGAACCGGGTCTGGGGCAGCGGTCCTTCCGAGGCGTCCACGAGCAGCAGCACGCCGTCCACCATCTTGAGCGTCCGCTCCACCTCGCCGCCGAAGTCCGCGTGGCCCGGCGTGTCCACGATATTGATCTTCACCCCGTTGTAGGAGACGGCCGTGTTCTTGGCCATGATCGTGATGCCCCGTTCGCGCTCCAGGTCGATGTTGTCCATCACCCGCTCCTGCACGCGCTCGTTCTCCCGGAAGGTCCCGCTCTGGCGGAGCAGCCCGTCCACGAGCGTGGTCTTGCCGTGGTCCACATGGGCGATGATGGCGATGTTCCTGAGGTTCTCCTGCTTCATCTGCTGTTGGTTCCTTTCCGGCGGCCTGCCGCTGCGCGGGCGCGTTCTGTCTGGATCGAGCTGGGCTTTATACCATGCAGACTCACGGGAAGTCAACGCAAATATGCATTTTTATGCGCATTTTCGGCCGGCGGTCCGGTATAATGTGCCTGCCATGGAAAAGAAGACGCCGAGACCTGATGCGAACGACCTCGAGCGGGTCATCACGAAGAACCGGGAGCGCATTGCCGGCGCTTCGCAGGAGCTCCGGGAGGCCCTGCTTGCCGCCGGGATGCAGAACACGGTGCCCCGGGAGACGCTCGAGAGCGCGCTCGGCCTCTACCGCGACCTGCGGGCGCGGCTGATCGAGATCGAGTCGGTCCGGGGGGTCCTGACGCACCTCCGCCGGACGACGCTGGAGGAGACCCGGGCGGTCTTCGAGCGTCTGCTCTCCACCCAGTTCCCTGAGGTGAAGTGCATCCTGATCAGCATCCGGTCGCCCGGGGACCTGGACGAGGAGCTGCTCGGCCTGCTGGAGCGCACGGCGGGCGAGATGCGGCAGGGAGAGATGCGGGTGATCGACCGGTCGCAGCAAAAAGGATGACCGCACCGCCGGAACGCCCCTCGTACGGCATCTATTAACCTAACCCGACAAGCCGGAAACAACCATTGGACCGCGAGGCGCGAGGGACGCGAAGAAGGTCCTGAACATTCGCTGTCGGACAGGTCTTCTTCCTGACTTCCTCGCGCTCTTCGCGCCCTCGCGGTAAACGCTTTTGATCACGAAGTATATCCACAGGAGATCAGTCTGGCGCTGCATTAG
>CAZTXN010000181.1:0-5043 GCA_964617655.1 uncultured Nitrospiraceae bacterium
GGAGGGAATGGAACTTCCCCTTCCTGCCGGGCTGCGGCTCGAATTCACGCAGGGTTTTGAAGGGGTTGTTGGCCATCATTTTCTCACGTCAGAGATCTGGATTTACTTCGTTACTTGCGGAGCGCGTAAGTTAAGGAGGGAAGAAGGAAAAAGCAAAAGAAAAATGTTCTCCCGCCGGGCCGCAACGCGGCAAATAAAGGCGAAAGGCGCTGTACCGAAACAAGAGATGAAGGTCCGATCCCGGTTTTCTTGGCGTCCTGGCGCCTTTGCGAGCGACAGACCTGTCATTCCGCCTGCTTCCGACAGTCGACTCCTGACTTCTGAATTCTGTATGCTGCGTCCTGCATCCTATCACTTTATCTCACACGGGTCCAGTCCTGGGCGCGCTGATGGAAGGCGTACTGATCGCCCGCCCCCCCTGTGGAGGCTCGTATTGCACCTTTTCTGGACCGTATCGCGGCCGGCCATGCCGTAGGAGCGCCGAAGCAGTAGTTCCGCACGACCCTGAGGCCAACGCTCCGGTGCGCCAGGAAAGGGCTCCTTGACAAGAGGAGCCTGCCGGAGCTATCTTCTATTCTATCCTTTCGTCGTATCACCCTGATCCCAAGGAACATCCATACTTAGGTAGTACGTCCCTGCATGCTGCTTGTTCGTCCCGGCCCTGCCGTCCTGTTCAGGGGAGATGGGCGGGCCGGGTTTCCCCTTCACCCTTCACCAGGAAAGGAGGAACTCATGAAGAAGCAGATCACCAGACGGGATTTCCTGCGGACCGCGGGCATCGGCGCCGCGGGCCTTGCCGCGGGGCCGGCGTTCCTGAGGGATGCCTACGGCGCGCAGGCCGGCCGCAGGACGCTTCGCGTGCTGCAGTGGAGCCACTTCGTCCCGACCTACGACAAGTGGTTCGACCAGTACGCCAAGGCCTGGGGCGAGAAGAACAATATTGACGTGGTGATCGACCACATCAGCCTCGCCGATCTCCGGAGCACCTTTGCCGCCGAGGTCGCCGCCGGCCGGGGCCATGACATCGTTGAGTTCATCGACCCGCCCTCGGACTTCGAGCCCAGCGTCCTCGATCTCACGGACCTGAACCAGGAAGCGCAGAAGCGCTTCGGCAAACAGGTCCCCTACGCCACGCGCAGCACCTACAATCCCAACACCAAGAAGTACTATGCCTTCTGCCACGGCTGGACCATCGACCCCGGCGACTACCGGAAGTCGCTCTGGGAGAAGGCCGGCCTGGCCGACGGGCCGCGCACCTGGCAGGACCTGCTGACCTACGGCGCGAAGATCAAGAAGGAACAGGGCGTGCAGATGGGCATCGGCATGTCCCAGGAGCTGGACTCGAACATGGCCGGCCGGGCGCTCCTCTGGTCCTTCGACGCCTCGATCCAGGACGAGAAGGAGAACGTGGTGCTCGACAGCAAGAACGCCGTCGAGGCGGTCAAGTTCATGGCCGATCTGTACAAGCAGACCATGACGCCCGAGGTCTTCGGCTGGACCGCCGCCTCGAACAACCAGCTGCTGCTCGCGGGCAGGGCGTCGTACATCCTGAACTCCATCTCCGCCTACCGCTCGGCCCAGAAGGACGTGCCGGACGTCGCGAAGGACGTCTTCTTCACCCCGGCGCTCAAGGGGCCGCGCGGCACGGGCTGGGCCTGCCAGCACGTGATCTACACGGCCGTGGTCCCGTCCTTTGCCAGGCAGAACGCTGACCTGGCGAAGCGGTTCCTGCTCGACCTCTGCGGGAACTACGACCATGCCATGTGGGAGAGCAAGCTCTACAACTCCCCGGCCTTCTTCAACACCGCGCTCACGTCCGGGGACCGGGGCTACCCGGCGGTGAAGAACGCGAAGAGCCTCCGTGATCTCTTCAATGCCTGGTTCGACGAGGACCCCTTCTCCCTGCCGGGCGAACGCAGGGACAAGCTCGTGCCGCTGAAGGACGCCGAGTCCTGGAGCACGAACGTGGGCTTCCCCGGACCGGCGAACCCGGCGGAGGGCGAGATCTTCAGCACCTTCGTGATCCCGAACATGCTGGCGCGGGTGGCGCAGGGAAATCAGTCCGCCGAAGAGTCGGTGAAGCAGGCGGCGGCAGAATGCCGCAAGATCTTCGAGAAATGGAAGGCCCAGGGGCTGGTGGGCAAAGGGTAGCGCCGCCGTCGGAAGCAAGGGGCATGGGAGCAATGGACCGGCGCGGAAGGGGGGATGCTCCCCCCTGCGGCCGGTCCGGCGTCCGCGGGTCCGGAGGGAGGATCGACCAGGATGGCCACGGTACGGCTGATCGGCATCGCGAAGCACTTCGGGCCCGTGCGGGCCGTCGACGGGGTGGATATCGAGATCAGGGACGGCGAGTTCCTCGCCCTCCTCGGCCCCTCGGGGAGCGGCAAGACCACGCTCATGCGGCTCGTGGCCGGCCTTGAAGCGGCCACCGCGGGAACGGTCCAGATCGACCAGGAGACGGTGAACGACCTGCCGCCGCGGGAGCGGGGCATCGCCATGGTCTTCCAGAGCTATGCCCTCTATCCCCACAAGACCGTCTTCGGGAACATCGCCTTTCCCCTGACGGTCGAGAAGCTGCCGAAGGACGATATCCGGCAGAAGGTGGAGCGGGCCGCGGGGCAGCTCGGCATCGGCCACCTGCTGGACCGGATGCCGTCCCAGGTATCGGGCGGGGAGCGGCAGCGGGTGGCCATCGCCCGGGCGCTGGTGCGGCGGCCGAAGGTCCTGCTGATGGACGAGCCGCTCTCGAACCTGGACGCCAAGGTGCGCCACACGGCCCGGGAGGAGCTGAAGCTCTTCCAGCGCGAGATCAGCGTCACGACCATCTATGTGACCCACGACCAGGCCGAGGCGCTCGGCCTGGGCGACCGCATTGCGGTGATGGACGAGGGCCGCATCCGCCAGATCGGCGCGCCGCAGGATATCTACCATGACCCGGCCAACACCTTCGTGGCCGGGTTCGTGGGCATCCCTCCCATGAACTTCCTGGAGGAGGACGGCGGACTGCTCGGGTTCCGGCCCGAGTCCTTTCTGCCCGCAGAACTGGTCACCGAGCCCGGCGCGCGCCGGTTCCGGTTCCGCGTGGAGCGGGTGGAGGACCTGGGCTCCCACCGGCTGGTCTACGGCGCCGTGGCCGGCGCGAAGGTCATCGCGAACCTCGTGCCGCGCATCTCCCTGGACGAAGGAATGGAGTACGAGTTCGCCGTCGCCGGACGGGACCTGCGCGGCTTCGACAAGGCCACGGGAGAGCGGAGGCAGCGATGAAGGTCCTCCGGTCCCTGGAGCGGGAGAGCGTCCTCGCCCCGCTGCTGCTCGCGCCGGTGGTGCTCTACATCGTGCTGCTGGTCGGGTTCCCCTTCGTCATGGCCTTCGTCTACAGCTTCAGCAGCGTGACCGTCGGGAACCCGGAGCTCGACCTCATCGGCCTCGCGAACTTCCGGGACGTGGTCGCGGACCCGATATTCCATCGCTCGCTCCTGAACACCTGCATCTTCACCTTCGTCTCGATCGGGCTGGTCGTGGTGCTGGCGCATGTCCTCGCCGAGATCCTGGTGCGCGAGTTCCGGGGCAAGTGGCTGGTCCGGTTCCTCATTATGCTTCCCTGGACCGCGCCGATCGCCCTGGGCGCCATCGGCTACCTCTGGTTCCTGGACTCGGTCTTCAGCCCCATTGACTGGCTGCTTCGGTCCTGGGGCCTGCTGAACCGGCCGGACGCCCTGCTCGGTCCCGAGACCAACCTCTACTGGCTCGGGAGGCCGGGGCTGGCCATGGCCTCGGTCACCCTGGTCCATGTCTGGCGGCTGCTGCCGCTCGGCACCATGATCATCATCGCCGGCATGAACGCCATCCCGCGGGAGATCACCGAGGCCGCCCAGGTGGACGGCGCGGGTTACTTCCGCCGGCTCTTCCAGATCAACCTGCCGCTGCTCTTCCCGGTCATCGGCGTGACCGTCCTTTTCTCCACGCTCTTCACCTTCACGGACATGACCGTGGTCTGGGTCCTGACCAAGGGCGGCCCGCCGGTCCACAGCACCCAGGTCCTGGCGAGCCTCGCCTTCCTGAAGGGCATCCAGGGCGGCGACCTGGCCCAGGGCGCGGCCATCGCGCTCTTCTTCTTTCCCGTGCTGGCGGGGGTGGCGGCCGTGGTGCTCCGGCTCGCCCGGAAGGCGGTGGTGACATGAGGACGGTGAAACAGTACGCCCGGCGCGGCGCCTTCTACAGCGGCCTGACGTTCTTCGTCCTCTTCTCGGCCGCGCCCTTCTACGTGATGCTCGTCACCATGTTCAAGCGGAGCCACGACCTCTTTGCCCCGGAGAACAACCCCTTCATCCTGAACGAGCCGCTCACGCTGGAGCACCTGGACCTGCTCTTCCGCCAGACCCTCTACGGCCAGTTCCTCCTGAACACCTTCCTGGTCGGCATCGCCGTGGTGGCGATCACGGTGCTGCTGGCCGTGCCCGCGGCGCTCAGCCTGGCGCGGGTCGCCGGCCGCTGGGGGGAGAACCTGGGCATCGGGATATTCCTCACCTATCTCGTGCCGCCCACGCTGCTCTTCATCCCGCTCTCGCGCGTCGTCTCGGTGCTCGGGCTCCAGAACTCGCTCTGGTCGCTCATCCTGGTCTACCCGACCTTCACCGTGCCCTTCTGCACCTGGCTGCTGATGAGCTTCTTCAAGGCCATTCCCCGGGACATCGAGGAGCAGGCCCTGGTGGACGGCTGCAGCCGTGTCGGATCATTCCTGAAGGTGCTGCTCCCGCTCTCGGTGCCGGGCATCATCACCGTCGTGGTCTTCGCCTTCACGCTGGTGGCCCATGAGTACATCTACGCCCTGGCCTTCATCCAGGACTCGGCGAAGAAGACCATCGGCATCGGCATGACCACCGAGCTGGTGCGGGGCGATGTCTTCTACTGGGGAGCGCTGATGGGCGGCGCGCTTATCGCCAGCATCCCGGTGGCGGTCCTCTATACGCTCTTCCTGGACCGCATCGTGGCCGGCCTCGCCGTAGGAGCGCCGAAGCCGTAGCTCCGCTCGGCTCCGCGGTC
>CAZTXN010000182.1:0-5032 GCA_964617655.1 uncultured Nitrospiraceae bacterium
GCGCGCATGCGGGAGTGGTCATTGTAGAAGCCCGGCCTGGTGCTGTCAAGACCTATTTGGCCCCGGTCGGGATATATAGCGGGATCGGAAACGGGTCGAAAGGAATGCGGTCGCAGGAGCGCTGCTCGTAATGCGCTTTCGGAAGGGTGCAAGAAGTGCCGCTGTCCCTCCCCGCCGAATCGTCCGGCCCTACATTCGCGATGAAAGCATCTTCGCCACGACGATGATCGGTCCATCGGCAGGAAGGGTCATACCCAGACGACCTTCTCGAAGTCAAGCAGTCCTTCGATGATATGATCGGTCGTGCCGCGACGGCCCACCTGGAGGGACGATTCGAGATCGTAATGCTTGAGACAGGTGCCGCAGGAGTATATCTCCACGCCCAGCGCTTCGATATCCTTCAGGATGGAGACGATCTCACCGTTCCTCGTCGTAAGATGCACGCCGGCGTTCAAAAAGAAGATCGTATGCGGCAGCTGTTGGCGGACCTTCATCGTCTCGAAGAAACCTTTCATGAGAACCTTGCCGATCGCCTCTTCCCTGCCCAGCACGTCGCTTCCCATGACCAGCAAGAGATGTTTCTTTCCGCTACCGCAAGCGCCTACCCTCGCCGGATGTCCGCCGCATCCTTTTCCGCTTTGATCCGTCATATTCTTCCTCCTCACATCTGCCTGCCGGCCTGTACCGGCCGGCAGGGCACTTCACGCCTCTACTTCACGGTCCCGACAGGAAACTTCGCTTCGACCCAGGCCTTGATGCCTCCGGGCTGGCGGAAGACGTTCTTGTACCCGAGCCGCACCGCCCACATAGCACCGTTGTGGCTGCGCGTGCATTTCGTGAACCCGCAGTAGAACACGATGACCTTGTCCTTGTCCGGACCGAGCAGCTTCTCGAAGTTCGCCTTCATCACGTCGTCCATCAAGGTCATCTCGGGAACCGGGAACTCGAACTGCACCGCGCCGGGGATATGGTTCTTCTTATAGCTCGCCTCGAACGGCATGGTGTCGATGATCAGCATCTCCTTCTTCTCGTCCATCTTGTTCTTCAGCTCTTCCGCTGTCATGATCTGATACCCGCCCCGCGCCGTTTCCCGCGCGAACGCCACGGAGACCTTCTCGGTCTCCACCTCGCTGCTGCCCCAGAGAGCGAGCGCCGGACTTGCTGCGATAACTGCCAGGAACAGGGAAAGACATGCCACTGCCAGGACCACGTGCCGCATTTTCATGATGCATCCTCCTTCTTTGATGAAATGGTGCCGTCTGTCCTCCCCTGAACAGAGTTTGCTCCACGCTCCCGCCAGGCCATCGCAATGCCGGCGAGCATCACAGCATTCCGCAGCATCGCGCTCCGCAGCCCCGCCGGCCCCGGCTCGCCGGACCCGAAACATCCGCAATCCACGTTCAAACCATTGATGAGCGCATGCCCGAGGACCCCCGTGAACAGGACGAGCATACCGGCCACAGCCCCATAGCTCCACCGCCTGTCCGCGATCAGCGCGACACCGCTCACGATCTCGGCGACCGGAAGCCCGATGGCCAGCGGTTCGATCAGCGGCCCCGGCACAAGACCGTACTGATAGATGTTCCATGCAAAGGCCCAGGGATCCAGGAGCTTCAGCGATCCGGCGTAGACAAACGCGATGCCGGTCACGGATCGGATGACCACAGAAACGGTCCGGCGCAGATGCTGCGTAAGAACCGCACGTATATGCCGCATAGTTGAAGAATATCGCAAAGCTACGTCGCAGCTTCCACGGTTTCCAAAGCGTACAGGGCCGCCCCCAGCGCCCCCACGATGTCCGGCGGCAAGGGGGTCAGGACATCCACTTCGAGGCGCGCCGGCAGGAGGGAAACCATGCAGGGATTCTTCGCCACGCCTCCCGTGAACACGACGGCGCTGCCGAAACCGATGCGGCCGAGCATGGCGATCAGCCGGTCGGCAACGGACACATGGACGGCGCGGCACCAATCCGAATGATCCCCGCCATCACGCACCATATTCGCCGGACGCAATGAAAGACTGGCTACGGAATCGAACCGATGGCAAGCCATGCACGGTTGCCCCACAGGGTTGAAGCCTGAGGCCGGCACCAGCCGACAGAGCCAGTCACGAAGTCGTGTGTGCACAACAGCGACAACGAACGACGTATACGCATCACCTCATGACAGACCTGATCACCGCGAGCACTTCCGAAGCTTCCTGAGACAACGGAACACCCTTTCGCGTGATGATCGAGAAATCCCGGATCATGTTGAGCACTGGAATATTCACCACCGCTACTGTGCCAAGCTCAATGGCCTCTCTCGCTGCCGTTTCCGAAACAATGGCGATGCCCGCGCCTCCCTCGCAGCCTGAATGACTGCCTCCGTGGTGCCGACCTCCGCCACCATGTTTAGCAGACGGGGAATGATGAATTCCCCGGGGATCGTGCTCGCGCCGAGCGTGAACTGTTGTTTCATGGTTCCCCCCCCTCAGCGGATTCCATCTTCACGTGCCGCAGATTCCTTGTGTCCATCGACGATCCCGGCGAATACCCGTCTCAGCATCGCATCGTCGATACGCTCCATGAACGCATCCTCGTATGCGTCAATGAACCGCATCGACTCGTCCTTCGGTTCCGGCTCGTCCAGCCCCCCTGACACGGTCGCGTTCACATCGGTCCATGCTCCCACGGGAACCGCATCCAGGTCGTACTCCGCCGTGCGGTGCCGTGCGATCCACCGGAAGCACTCATCGTGCGTACCGACGTACAGCAGGACGAGCCGCTGGTCCTTCTGGACGCAGACCATGCGGTAGCCGCACCCGAGATCGACCTTCCTGCAGTTCCTGATGCGATGCTCCCCCTTCCGGGTGAACCGGAACTTGCCGCGGACCGCCGCCTCCGCTCCTCCACAAAGGGACGAGATGAACGCATCCGCCTTGCCGGCTGCCGCTGCGTCATACCCGCCGCGGGCACGCAGCTCCCTCAGCGTGCGTTCGAACAAGGGGTCGAGATACACTTTCCTGATCAAGCCGGTGTGATGCGGCATGGCTTGTCCGTCGTCCTCCTTACTGCTCGACCGGCATTCCCGCTTCCTTCCACTCGACAAGGGTCGCCTGGTAGATGTTCGGAGAGGCCAGTTTTACGAGCTTCCGGTAGGCAGTGTAGCTCCTGCCGCCGGAATTGCAGTACACGACCACCTTCTTCTCCTTCGGCAGGACCCCGGAGCGAACGGCAAAGGCCTCCACGGGGATGTTCAGCGCCGATGGAATGTGGCCTTCCTGGAACTCGGACGCGTCCCGCACGTCCACGATCACGAGTTCCCGGTCCTTCGCGTCCAGAAGCATCTTTAGCTCCTGCGGCTTCATCTTCATGGTCTCGATCTTCTTCCCGTACTCCGGACCCGCCACGATCGGGAATCCCCGCTCCTCCCAGACCGGAAAACTCAGCATAGAGCATGATGTTCCTATAGCCCATGGACGCGGCCTTCGTCGCCGCCTTCTTGCTCTTGCCGCACTTCACGCCGTTGCAGTACAGGACGAGCAGAGCGCTTTTGTCTGCGGGCAGCAGTGACGACGCATCCTCAAACTCCCTAAACTCCTTTTCGGGTATCCCGATGGCACCCTTGATGCGGGCTTCTTGGTACTCCTCCTTATGTTCTTGTGTCTACCAGAGTGAACGGCTGCCGCTCATTCATCATGGCTCGCAGCTCGTCGGTCGACACGACCTTGAACTCGCCATCTGCAGCGGGAAGCCGGCCGGGTGATGCGACCAGCAAGGCGACGCCCAACAGCATCATGAGAGAAAGACCAAACCGGGAACGAAAGGAACAGTGCATGCAGGACCTCCTGGACGGGATGTGTTCAGGCTCGCACAACGTGCCGATGATATACAATGGGCAGAAATGAATCAAATCGGTAATGCAGATCGGTCTGTAGGAGTTCAATCGAGAACCGCTATATTGAACGATGAACAGACTATTGCAGAAGAGGGCGGAAGGGGGATGACGTACGACGGCGATGATCAGTGTTTCTGAAGGATAATATCGAGGAATGCCTTGCAGAGGGGGGAACGGCTCCTGCCTTTGAGCAACAGCACATAAAAGTGACGCTCCAAGCGAAGACCTCGTATGCGGGCAACTGCGATCCGGCCTGATGTCACATCGTCCTGCAGCGCCCGGCTGGAAAGAATCGAGATGCCGAGGCCGGCCTTGACTGCCTGCCTTACTGCATCACTGCTGCCCACGACCGCCGTGACGTTCAGGTCGGCGAGGGGAAAACCGGCCTTTTCGAGCCGGTCTTCCATGATCTTCCGGGTCCCGGAACCCTGCTCGCGAAGGATGAAAGGCTCGCCTTTCAGCCTGTCCAGGGTAACGGACCGCTTTCGCGCCCAGGCATGGCCCTTCGGGACCGCAATGACGAGTTCGTCGGACTGGAAAGGATGGACCTCGAGACGCGGGTCGTCCAAGCGCGCGCCCACGACACCGATACAGACCTCGCCCGCCAGGACAGCGTCGGTGATCCGCGCTGTGTCGTCGATGCTCATCCGGATGGAGATCGAAGGGTTCTTCTTCTTGAAGGCGCCGATCATGGGCGGAAGCAGGTACGCGCCGGGGATGGTGCTGCCGCCGATGGTCAGGACCCCGGTGATACGTCCCATGAGCGCGTCGATCTCCTGTTTCGCCCGGTCGCGCTCGTCGAGCAGTCGCAGGCCGTGGCGGTAGAGCACCTCGCCGGCCTCGGTCGGGACCACGCGTTTCCCCAGCCGGTCCAGCAGCCGCACACCCAGCTCGGCCTCAAGGTTCTTCATGTGTCCGCTGACCGTCGGCTGGGTGAGTAGAAGTTGTTCCGCCGTCCGGGAAAAGCTGCGAAGTTTGACGAGCGTACAGAATATCTCTATCTGGTGAAGGTCCATAGGTGGTGGCAGGCGGAGAGCCGCGGAACGCGTTTTCGCTGCGGGGTCGGCGGCAGACCGCTGACCCTTTACCGGTACGTTCTCAGGAACCGGGTCAGGAGACGGCAGCCGAAGCCCGAGGCGCCCTTGGGCGTATAG
>CAZTXN010000183.1:0-3597 GCA_964617655.1 uncultured Nitrospiraceae bacterium
GCAGACCGCAAGGGCGTGAGACTGGACCTGGCGCAGCAGCGGGAGGTGAAGACCGATCACCGGGACGCGGAGTTCGTGAGGTTTTAATGCTAAGGAGGCTCCCATGGCTGTCATGGAGACGACGAAGACGACGCAGTATCTGACCTTCCGGCTGAACGGCGAGATCTTCGCTCTGGAGATCGCCAAGGTGCGCGAGGTGCTGGATTATGCGCCGGTGACCCGGGTGCCGCGCATGCCGGCGAGCATGTGCGGGGTGATCAATCTCCGGGGAGGCATGGTGCCGCTCATGGACCTCCGGCGGCAGTTCGGCATGTCGCCTGCAGAGCGGACCGCCGAGAGCTGCATCGTGATCACCGAGGTCCTGGTGGACGGCGCGCCGACCGTGATGGGATGCCTGGCGGACGCCGTGCAGGAGGTGGTCTCCCTGGAGACGGACCAGATAGCTCAGCCGCCCAGGGTCGGATCGAAGATCGCTGCGGAGTTCATCAAGGGCATGGGTCGGCGGGAAGAGGGCTTCATCATGATCCTGGACATCGACCGGGCCATCGCAGCCTACGAGACCGCCGGGGAGAAGGCCGCCCTTCCGGCCTGAGCATCCGCCGCTTCAGTGCAGACCGGGATCGCGGCTGAACCTGAGGGCGCCGCGCAACCTGATCGTCTCGGTCCCGGTTTATCTCTCCTTTGCCTGGACTGGGTCGTGCTCTTCCTGATCATGGGCTGCGTCTCCCTCTACCTCCAGACCGCCCCGCCTGCTGCAGCAGGCAGGTCAGCGAGGCGGTGAGGCATACGCCGGCCGTGCCTGCTTGGTACGGTCGTCAACCCTGCAGCTCTTTTGCCAAGCTCCTGGCCGCGTTCCTTCTGCATTCTCCTGCTTTTTATCGCATCATTTCGCTATAAACCCGAATAAAAAGCAGGAACCAATGAATCCTGTGATATGCTTTTCTCCATTACAGCGAATATCGTCATCGCTCAGAAGGGAGATCCCATGCAAAACAGACCTCGATGCAGGTCACTGCCGATCGCTGTACTCTGCGCGCTCCTTGCTGCGGCCCTGTTCATCGCTGTGCCGGAGACGCGCGCGGAGAACGGCGTCACCGGCAGCGAGATCGTGCTGGGCATGTGCAACGCGCTGACCGGGCCGGCATCGGCCCTGGGCTCGGGCGTCAGGAAGGGGGCGCTCGTCTATTTCGATAAGGTGAACAAGGCAGGCGGCGTGCACGGACGGAAGATCCGCGTCATCAGCTATGACGACGGCTATGAGCCGAAGAACACCGTGGAACAGACCCGGAAGCTGGTGCACGAGGACAAGGTCTTCGCCCTCTTCGGGTATGTGGGCACGCCGACCTCCACGGCCATCATGCCGATCATCGCGGAGAGCAAGGTCCCCTTCTGGGGTCCGTTCACCGGAGCAGAGTTCCTGCGGAACCCGGTGAACCGGTATGTGTTCAATGTGCGGGGGAGCTACTTCGACGAGGCCGAGACCCAGGTGCGCCATCTCACCGAGAAGGGCATCAAGCGCATAGGCATCTTCTACCAGAACGATTCCTACGGCCTGGCGGTGAAGGGCGGCCTGCTGAAGGCGCTCCGGAAGCGCGGCCTCGACCTCGCCGGCGAGGGAACCTTCGAGCGGAACACCGAGGATGTGGCGGCCGGGCTCGCGGCCCTGAAGCAGGCCAGGCCCGAGGCCGTGAGCATGGTGGGGACCTACAAGGCAATGGCGGCCTTCATCAAGAAGGCAAAGGCAGAGGGATTCGACCCGGTCTTCCTGAACGTCTCCTTCGTGGGCACCGCTGCGCTGGTGCGCGAGCTGGCAGGAGGAGGAGACGGCGTCATCATCACCCAGGTCATGCCCTCGCCCCGGGAGGGCAAGGAGGCGGTCGTGGCCCAGTACCGGAGCGACATGAAGGCCGCGGGCCATACGGACCTGGACTATACCGACCTCGAGGGCTACATGGACGCCGTGGTCTTCGTCGAAGCGCTGCGGAAGGCGGGGAGCAGCCTGACGCGGGAATCCTTCATCGCCGCGGCCGAGGGCCTGCGGACCGAGATCGGCGGACTGAAGGTAAGCTTCTCGCCCGCGGACCACCAGGCCATGGATGAGATCTATATCACCCGGGTCTCCGGGAACCAGGTGGTCACCATCAAGTAGGCCCGGACCGGCGGGCAGAGCGAGGCAGGCATGGAAATCCTCTCCGGAACCTCGATCGGCAGGCGCTTCCTGCTGCAGGTCATCGTCTTCACCGTCCTCCTGATCGGCGCCCTGGCGCTGGTCAGCATCCGGTCGGTCACCTCCCTGCTCCGGGACCAGATGGACATGCGGGGAAAGGCCACGGCGCGCTACATGGCCCAGACCAGCATCTTTTATTATCGCAACTATGACCTGGGGGCGCTCGATGCCTTCGTGAAGAAGATCTCCGAGGACCCGGACGTGGCCTTCGCGGTCTTCTACGACGACCGGAAGAAGCCGGTCACCCTCTCGTCCGAGCGGCCTGCCGATGCGTCGGCGCTGCTGGTCTATGAGACCGAGATCACGGACGAGGCGGGGACGAAGCTCGGCGCCCTGGCGCTCGGGTACCGCACCACCACGCTGACCAGGAGCGTACAGGAGGTCTCCCTCATCATGGCGGCCGGCGCACTGGTCGCGGTGGTCGTGGCGACACTGGGGGTGCTCTACTCCGTGCGGCGCGTGATCGTCCGGCCCCTGGACCGCGCCGTGCAGGCGGCGAACCGGCTGGCCGAGGGCGATCTGACCGCACCGATCGAGGTTACCTCGAAGGATGAGACAGGCCAGCTTCTGGCCGCAATGAAGAACATGCTCGAGAAGCTCAGGACCGTGGTTGCGGACGTGCGCGTGGTCTCGGACCACGTTGCCGCCTGGAGCCAGGAGCTCTCGCAGGGCGCGACCCAGATGTCCCTCGGCGCGACCGAGCAGGCGACCTCGGCGGAGCAGGCCTCGGCCTCCATCGAGGAGATGAACGCCACGATCCGGCAGAATGCCGACAACGCCCGGGAGACCGAGAAGATCGCGCTCAAGTCCGCCGCGGACGCCGTGGAGAGCGGAAAGGCGGTCTCCGAGGCCATGGTGGCCCTGAAGGAGATCACCGGAAAGATCTCGATCATCGGCGAGATCGCCCGCCAGACGAACCTGCTGGCCCTGAACGCGGCCATCGAGGCGGCCCGGGCCGGCGAGCACGGCAAGGGCTTCGCCGTGGTGGCCGCGGAGGTGCGGAAGCTCGCGGAGCGCAGCCAGGCCGCTGCCGGCGAGATCAGTCTGCTCTCCTCCCGGACCGCGGAGGTGGCGGAGCGCGCCGGGGGGATGCTGGCCCAGCTGGTGCCGGACATCCGCCGCACGGCCGAGCTGGTGCAGGAGATCAGCGCCTCCACCAAGGAGCAGGCCGGCGGCGCGGACCAGATCAACGGGGCGATCCAGCGGCTGAACGACATCATCCAGAAGAACGTGGGCGCGGCAGAGGCCATGTCCTCCACCTCCGGCGAACTGTCCCAGCAGGCGGAGCAGCTCCAGCGTACGATCCAGTTCTTCCGGGCGAACGGGGAGGCGCGGTCCGCCGGCGCGAAGCAGCTCAGCGCTCCGCAGGA
>CAZTXN010000183.1:3697-5003 GCA_964617655.1 uncultured Nitrospiraceae bacterium
CCTCCACCGGCGCCGCTTTAGCGGCGCCTTTCTTTTTTCTTTCCGCTGCGGTATGATTGCCCGCATGAAGCGGAGGCGATCTCGGGAAGATAGCGATCCGGCGGATACGGCGCAGAACGTGCTGCGGCTCTCCCGGCTTCTGACCCGTGAGCGGGAGGAGCTTCCCCTGCGGTATCTCGAGGATCCCGGCCTCCGGCGCGCCTACCTCCACTATTACCTCCCGGCAAATATCAGGAAGGTCCTGACGCCGCTTCAGGAGCTTGCCCTGCATCCCCGGGCCCTGCCTCTTGATGAGCGGCTGCGGGTCCTGGACATCGGCTCCGGACCCGGCACGGCCCTGCTCGGAGTGCTGGAGTTCCTGGCGGACCGGCCGGATGGACCGCAGGTCGAGCTGACGGCCGTTGACCATGTTCCTGCGAACCTGGCCGCTGCCGATCGCCTGGTGCGGCAGCGCGCGGAAGAGCTCGGCATCTCAGCCTCCCTGCGCACGGTCCGCACCGACGCGAAAGATCTCCTGCGCGCGGTGAGCGGCGCCTTTGACCTGGTCATCCTCTCGAACCTTCTGAACGAGCTCTTCACCGGGGACCCGGAACCTGCGGATAGAAGGGCAGCGCTGCTCGCGGGCATCAGGGACCGGCTGCTCGACCCTGCCGGGAGCTGCATCGTGATCGAGCCTGCGCTGCGCAGCACCTCGCGGGGCCTGCTGGAGGTGCGGGACCGTCTGCTCCGGCAGGGCTTCGGGGTCTATGCGCCCTGCCTCTGTCAGACGCCCTGCCCGGCGCTCGCGAGGACGAAGGACTGGTGCCATGAGGAGCGTCCGTGGTCTCCGCCTCCCCGGGTGCAGGAGGTCGACCAACTGACCGGCCTGCGGAAGGATGCGCTCAAGTTCTCCTACCTCGTCCTGCGGCGGGACCGGCTGGCCTTGAGCGATATCGCGGGCAGCGGGGCCCTGCGCGTGGTGAGCGAGCCGCTGGTCTCGAAGGGAAAGATCGAGCTCTTCTGCTGCGGACCAGCAGGCCGCTGCCGGGTGGTCCGGCTGGACAGGGACCGGACGGCATCCAATGCGCTCTTTGAGCGGCTCCGGCGGGGGGATATCATCCGTCTCGAGGGACCCCGGGAGGAGGGGGAGCGCATCCGGGTTGCAGCCGGAACGAAGGTGCTGCCGGTCCTCCTGCCGCGCGGGGAAGGGGAGGCTTCCTGAACCCATGAATCTCATCCTCCTGGAAGAGGACGACCTTCTGGAACCGGAGCGCGTTCGTCTTTCCGGTCGGCGGTTCCGCCATGTGGTCGATGTCCTCCGGGCAGG
>CAZTXN010000184.1:0-4977 GCA_964617655.1 uncultured Nitrospiraceae bacterium
GCAGGCCGACGGTGGTGCGGTTCCCGATGGACGAGATCAGGCGGATGTTCAAGAGGCAGTAGCATCCGGCTGATGCAGGTGATGAGATCGCAGAAACTTCGGCATCTTGCCCTTGAGACACAGCGGGCAGTTCGACGGTCCTTTCATCCTCATCCTCATCTGGTTCTCCGTGACCCTGTCTTTCCGTAGCGGGACCTCGGGAAGTGTATCATGTCATCAGCGAAGCCCATACTCATCATCGCCGGACCCACGGCCGTGGGCAAGACCGACGCCTCGATCTTCCTGGCGCGGGAATGGGGCGCCGAGATCGTGAGCGCCGACTCCATGCAGATCTACCGAGGCATGGACATCGGCACGGCCAAGCCCTCGGAGGAGCAGCGGCGGCAGGTCTATCATCATCTGATCGATGTCGTCGACCCGGCCCAACCCTACAGCGTGGGGGACTATCTCCGCGACGCCCGCTCTGCCATCGACGCCATCCTCGCCGCGGGCGGAACGCCGCTGGTGGTGGGTGGGACGGGCCTCTACATCCGGGCGCTGATGCGCGGGCTTTTCCATGGCCCGCCGGCGGACCTCGAGCTCCGGGAGCGGCTGCTGTGCAGGGAATCCGAGGGCGGCGAGGGCGCGCTCTACGCCGACCTGGTCCGGCTCGACCCCGAGGCGGCCGTCAAGATCCATCCCAATGACCTCAGGCGGACGGTGCGGGCGCTCGAGGTCTATCACCTCCGGGACCGGAAACTCTCTGATTTTCAACGGGAACATGCCTTCCAGGACCGGACCCATTCCTTCCGCCTCGTATTCCTGGCCCGGAGCCGCGCGGAGCTCTACCCCCGGATCGAGGAGCGCGTGGACCGGATGCTGGCATCGGGGCTCGAGGAGGAGGTCAAGGGGCTGCTGCTGAAGGGCTGCTCCCGCGACCTCGTCTCGATGCAGGCCATCGGCTACCAGCACTTCCTCGAGCATCTCACCGGCGCCGTGCCATACGAGCGCACTGTGGAGCTGCTGAAGCGGGATACCAAGCGCTTCGCGAAGCGGCAGTTCACCTGGTTCCGCCGCGAGCCGGACGCGCGGTGGGTGGACATCACCGGCCTCGATGATCCGGCGGAAATCGCCGCAAGAATAAAGAAAAACATTGAAATTTCAGATAGGGTGTTATAAGATTCCCACGATTCCAATGATCTCGGCGGCGTCGGCGCGGACCGGCGCCGTCGGCACATGCACCACGGAGGGTCTGATGGGCAAGTCGCAGGTGAATCTCCAGGACATCTTCCTGAACCAGATGCGGAAGGAAAAGATCCCCGTGACCATGTACCTGGTGAACGGCGCGCGCATCTCCGGGACCATCAAGGGCTTCGACAACTTCGTGATCCTCATGAAGCAGGAGAACCAGCAGCTCGTCTACAAGCACGCCGTCTCCACGATCATCCCCGAGCGGCCGGTGGAGCTGCTCGAGGGCGCCGAGGCGAGGAAAGAGGCCGAGCCGGCGCCGGGAGCGGAGCAGGCGTAAGCGGAATCCCTGCAGGAACATGCGGGCCCTGATGACCGAGGCAGCGGCCCGCATCGTTGTTTTCCACCCCATCGGACCCCATCACGCGAGGCGGCATCCATGGCATCAGGCTCCAGGAGAACTGACAGGGCGTCGATCGGCGTCATCGGCGGCAGCGGTCTCTACGAGATGGACGGGCTGACCGCGGTCCGGAAGGTCCGGCTCGCGACGCCCTTCGGGAAGCCCTCGGACGAATACCTCATCGGGACCCTGCACGGCAGGCGGGTGGCATTCCTGCCGCGCCACGGCAGGGGCCACCGCATCATGCCGTCGGACATCAACTACCGCGCCAACATCTACGGCATGAAGCTGCTGGGCGTGGAGCGGATCATCTCGGTCAGCGCCGTGGGCAGCATGCAGGAGGAGATCCGGCCCGGCGACATCGTGATCCCCGACCAGTTCTACGACCATACGAAGCACCGCCGCAGCTCCTTCTTCGGGAGCGGCGTGGTGGCCCACGCCGGCATGGCGGACCCGGTCTGCCGCGACCTCTGCGCCCTTCTGATCGAGGCCGGGATGAAGGCGGGCGCCACGGTCCACCGCCGCGGCACCTATCTCTGCATGGAGGGCCCGCAGTTCTCGACCCGCGCGGAGTCCCTGACCTACCGGCAGTGGAACGTGGACGTCATCGGCATGACGAACGCCACGGAGGCGAAGCTCGCCCGCGAGGCGGAGCTCTGCTACAGCACCATCGCCCTGGCCACGGACTATGACTGCTGGCACCACAGCGAGGAGGCCGTGACCGTCGAGGCGGTCCTCGAGGTGATGCGCCACAATATCGAGACCTCCCGGGCCATGATCAAGCAGGCGGTGCGGCTCTTTCCGCCGGAACGGACCTGCGGCTGCGGCGACGCCCTGCGGAACACCATCATGACGCCGGAGAAGCTCATTCCCGCGAAGGTCAAGCGGGACCTGGCGTTGATCATCGGGAAACATCTGAAGGGCCGCAAGGCGTGAAGGACCGGAGGGAAGGGGGAGGCAGGGACAACCCTGTGTGGTTGCCATTCTCCGGGCGGCCACGCAGGGCCGCCCCTACGGGTCCATCGGCGGTCCCATGATCTGTTATCAGGGGAGGTTCGGTCAGTGAGTCTTCTGGTCGTCGGCACGGTCGCCCTGGATTCGGTCGCAACTCCCTTCGGGAAGGCGGAGAACGCCCTCGGCGGCTCGGCCACCTATTTTTCCGCCTCCGCGAGCTACTTCGCCGATGTCCGGCTGGTTGCGGTGATCGGCGAGGACTTCCCGAAGGAGCATGTCAATTTCCTGAAGAGCAGGAACGTGGATGTGAGAGGCCTCGAGGTGCAGCCGGGCGAGACCTTCCGCTGGAAGGGCGAGTACGGCTACGACCTGAACGAGGCGCACACCCTGGCAACGCACCTGAACGTGCTGGCGACCTTCCGGCCGACCATAACGGAGGAGTACCGGAACACCGACGTCGTCTTCCTGGCGAACATCGACCCGGAGATCCAGCTCGACGTGCTCCGGCAGGTGAAGCGGCCGAAGCTGGTGGCCTGCGACACCATGAACTACTGGATCGCCAGCAAGCTGGATGCGCTGAAGCGGACGCTCCGGGAGGTGGACCTGCTCACGATCAACGAGGCCGAGATCCGGCAGCTCGCCGGCGAGGCCGGCCTGGTGAGGGCCGCCCGGGCCGTTCAGGCCATGGGGCCCAGGACGGTGGTGGTGAAGCAGGGGAGCTACGGGGCGCTCATGTTCCACGAGCACAGCGTGTTCAGCGCTCCGGCCTATCCGCTCGAGAACGTCTTCGACCCCACGGGCGCGGGCGACACCTTCGCCGGCGGTTTCATGGGCTATCTCGCGAACACCATGAACTTCTCCGAGGCCAGCATGCGCCAGGCCGTGGTCTTCGGCAGCGTGATGGCGTCGCTGAACGTCGAGTCCTTCAGTCTTGACAGGCTGCGCAGCCTGGATTATAAGGAGATAGAGCAGCGGTACCGGGAGTTCAAGAAACTGACGCATTTCGAGGACATCTGATGCCGGAAGGAGCGGCGGAAGGCCCGATATGTTCACCATCAACAGCCAGATAACGGACCTGAAGGTCAAGGAACGGAACATCTTCAGGATCATCTATTCGATGAACAGCCATCCGGTGGCCACGCCGGAGATGAGCGTGGAGGAGGCGCGCTGCTACATCCTCTTCTTCAGCGAGGGGCCGAACCTGTCGGCCTACATCGGGCTCTACCTGCCGCGGAAGGACCGCAGGTTCTTCTATGCCTATACCTCCAACCCCTTTCCCTTTGAGGCGGCGGCCGACGTGGAGAACGAGGCACGCCAGTTCGCCGAGGACATGGGATTCCTGCTGGATGAGATCAATGTTGGCGGCATGGCCGCTGAGGACCGGAACAACTGGATCGAGGACCAGTTCATCTTCGGATACAGAAAACCGGAGCTGCCTGAGGAAGAGGAAGAAGAGGAAGCAGCGGCGGTTGCCGAGTCGGAAAAATCGTCCCCCGCTGTCGCTCAGCAGAAGCCGGATGCAGCGGGGGCCAGGCCCCCGGAGCGGGAAAAGGATGAAGGAAAGGGCGGGAAGGATGTTCCGGCGGCGGCTCCGAAGCAGGAGCTGGCAGCTGCTGCGCCCACTGTCCAGGAGCCGGTCGAGATGCCGGCAGCGCCACAACCTGCACCGCCCCCGCCGGTCCAGCAGCCCCCGCAGCAACAGCAGCCGCCCCAGCAGCAGGGGTATCCTGCCCAGCCGCCGCCGCATCAGCCCTATCCCCAGTATCCGCCCCAGGGGTATCCCTATGCACCGCAGCAACCCTATCCTCCGTACCCGCACGGGTACCCCTACCCGCCTCCACAGCCCTATCCCGGCCATCCTCAGCCTTTGCCGATGCAGTATCCGCCCGTGCAGCCTCCCGGTCTGGAGGCGCCGGAGCTCGAAGAGCCCGAGCAGCCCGCAGCGCGGCAGCGGCAGACGCCGAAGCAGAAGCCGCCTGCCGTAAAGAAGCCGGCGCCCCGGCCCGCGGCGCGCGAGGAGGTCGAGGAGGAGCTCCCGGTGGAGGTGGAGATGGAACCTGCACCTGCCCGGCCGCGCGATCTCATGAAGGAGGCCATCCGGCAGGGAGTGGTGAAGCCGCCCAGGCAGAAGGTCCAGAGGACGGCGGGGAGTCCCACCGGGACCGTGGCGCGGGACAAGGAAGCCCTTGCACGGCTGTTGTCGTCCTTCTGAAAGGAGAGATGATGAGACGATCCTTTGCTGTTCTGCTCATGCTGATGCTGGCAGGATGCGCAACGACCGGCGGCGCTCCCGACAAGGCCAAGCTGTCCGAAGGCTACTATAACAAAGGATTGGCGCACCTCCAGGCGAACAGCCTGGAGCTCGCCTCGGTGGAGTTCCATCGAGCCGTGCAGACGGACGGCAAGAACAAGATGGCCTACTACGGCCTCGGGCTGATCCGGGAGCGGCAGGAGAA
>CAZTXN010000185.1:0-4952 GCA_964617655.1 uncultured Nitrospiraceae bacterium
GGTGATGAATTTATTTTGCATGGAGTAATGATCGACTTCTTACGAGACCGTCAATTGTTCAAGTCTTCTATGACGATTTCACATTCGAACTTGTTCAGGATCTCGATATGCGGATTTCGTGCTTATCGTTACTTGAAATTCACCAGTGCCGCGAAGGAGTCGGGCTTCAGGCTCGCTCCGCCCACGAGGGCGCCGTCGATGTCCGGCATGGCCATGAGGCTCGATACGTTCTCGGGCGTCACGCTGCCGCCGTACTGGATGCGGAGCCCCTCGGCGATGTCCGCCGGGTAGAGCTCCTTGACCTTGCTGCGGATCCGGCCGTGGACCTCGTTGGCCTGCTCCGGGGTCGCGGTCTTGCCGGTGCCGATGGCCCAGACCGGCTCATAGGCGATCACGACCATCCGCATCTCGTCCGCCGGAATGTCCTTCAGCCCGACCGTGACCTGGCGGCTGATGACCTCGGCAAGCTTTCCTGCCTCGCGTTCCGCCAGGGTCTCACCCACGCACAGGATCGGCAGGAGGCCCTTCGCGAGGGCCTTCCGGACCTTCTTGTTGACCGTCTCGTCGGTCTCGCCGAAGAACTGCCGCCGTTCGCTGTGGCCGATAATAACATATTTGCAGCCTGAATCCAACAGCATATCGGCCGAGATCTCGCCCGTGAAGGCGCCCTTCTCCTCCCAGTGGAGGTTCTGGGCGGCCAGGGCGATCGGCGAACCCTTGATGGTCTCGGCCACCGCGGCCAGAGAGGTGAAGGGCGGGCCGAGCACGATCTCCCGGTCCCGGACGTCCTTCACCAGGGGAAGGAGCTTCGATGCCAGCTCGCGCGCCTGGGAGGCGGTCATGTTCATCTTCCAGTTGCCGGCGATGATGGGACGTCTTTTAGGATGCATGGGAACCCCTTGATCCGCAGATTGCGCAGATTACACGGATTTCAAAATCTGCGAAATCTGCGTAATCTGTGGATATGCGTTCGGTCAGTCCTTGTCATCGGTCAGCGCGGCCAGGCCCGGCAGCTCCTTGCCCTCCAGCAGCTCGAGGGACGCGCCGCCGCCGGTGGAGATGAAAGTGATGCTGTCCGAGACGCCGGCCCGGTGCACTGCCACGTCCGTGTCCCCGCCGCCCACGATGGTCGTCGCGTAGGCGTCGGCGACGGCATGGGCGACCGCGAAGGTCCCGCGGGAGTAGGCGTCCTTCTCAAAGAGGCCCATGGGGCCGTTCCAGATGATCGTCCGGGCGTCCTGGAGCGCCTCGGCGAAGAGCCGCACCGTGGCCGGACCGATATCGAGCCCCACCCATCCCTTCGGGATCTCCTGGGAGGTCACGATCTTGGTCTCCGCGCCGTCGTTCATGTTCTCGGCCACCACGAAGTCCACGGGAAGGTAGAACTTCACGCCCTTCTCCCGCGCGTTCTTCCGGATGCGCATGGCGGTCTCGAGCATGTCCGGCTCGACCAGCGAGTTCCCGACCTCGTCGCCCCATGCCTTGTTGAAGGTGAAGGCCATGGCGCCGCCGATGATCACCTTGTCGACCTTGTCCTTAAGGTTCTCGATCACGCCGATCTTGCCCGAGACCTTCGCGCCGCCCAGGATCGCCACGAAAGGCCGGACGGGATTGGCCACGGCTTTCTGCAGGTAGGTGATCTCCTTCTTCATCAGGAACCCGGCGACCGACACCTTCACGTGCTTCGTGATGCCGTAGGTCGAGGCATGGGCGCGGTGGGCCGTGCCGAAGGCGTCGTTCACGTAGACGTCGGCAAGGGCGGCAAGGGCCTTCGCGAAGGCCTCGTCGTTCTTCTCCTCCTCGGCGTGGAACCGCAGGTTCTCGAGCAGCAGCACGTCGCCGGACCGCATGGCCGCCACCTGGCGCTCCACCTCGGGCCCGACGCAGTCCTGAGCGAAGAGCACCTTCTTGTCCAGCAGCCGGTTCAGCCGCTTGGCCACCGGCGCAAGGCTGTACTTGGCCGCGGGCTTCCCCTTCGGCCGGCCGAGGTGCGACGCCAGCACCACCTTCGCGCCCGCATCGAGCGCGTAGTTGATCGTCGGCAGCGTGGACCGGATGCGGGTATCGTCGGTGATGTTCCCGTTCTCGTCGAGCGGGACGTTGAAGTCCGCGCGGATGAAGACCCGCCGGTCCTTGAGCTCGACATTCTCGATGGTTTTCTTGTTCATGTTGACCTCACCGGTTTAAACCGCTGAAACCGTTTAAACGGTATTAGAGTCCCTTCTTCCCCACGAGCAGCGCCAGGTCGCGCAGGCGGCAGGAATAGCCCCACTCGTTGTCGTACCAGGAGACGACCTTCACCATGGTGCCGTCCATGACGCTCGTGAGCGCGGCGTCCACGATCGAGGAGTGGGAGTTCAGCCGGAAGTCGATCGAGACCAGCGGCTTCTCCTCGAACTGCAGGATGCCCTTCATCCTGCCGTCCGCCGCCGCCTTGAGCGCGGCGTTCACATCCTCCTTCGTCACCTTCTTCGAGACCTCGAACACCACGTCCACGACCGAGACGTTCGGCGTCGGGACGCGGAGCGACATGCCGTCGAGCCTGCCCTTCAGCTCGGGCAGCACCAGCGAGACCGCCTTGGCCGCGCCGGTCGAGGTCGGGATGATGGACATGGCCGCCGCGCGGGCGCGCCGGAGGTCCTTGTGCGCCAGGTCCAGGATGCGCTGGTCGTTGGTGTAGGAATGGATGGTGTTCATCAGGCCGTGCACGACGCCGAAGGAGTCATGGACCACCTTGGCCACCGGCGCGAGGCAGTTCGTGGTGCAGGAGGCGTTCGAGATGATGTGGTGCTTCTTCGGGTCGTAGGTCTCGTCGTTCACGCCGAGGACGAAGGTCGCATCGGGCTCCTTGGCCGGGGCCGAGATGAGAACCTTCTTCGCGCCGGCCTTCAGGTGCTTCTCGGCGCCCGCGCGGTCCACGAACCTGCCCGTGGACTCGATGGCGATCTCCACCTTCAGGTCCTTCCAGGGCAGCTCGGCCGGGTCGGCCTTGGCCGCCACGGTGATGTCCTTCCCGTCCACAATGAGCTTGCCCTCGGCATGCTGCACGTCAGCGGCGAACTCGCCGGCAAGGGAATCATACTTCAGGATGTGCGCGAGCGTCTTGGCGTCGGTGAGGTCGTTCACCGCCACGATCTCGATGTCCTTGTTCTTGTGGCAGGCGCGGAAGAAGTTTCTGCCGATCCTGCCGAACCCGTTGATCGCAACTCGTACCGCCATGGGAGCCTCCTTGGAGAAGGGAAATTTCAAATCTCAACATCCAAATAACAAAGGAACGCCGGATCACGCCAGATGCACCAAGCGAGCGATGGAACATCGCCGGCCGACATCCGGCCCTTGTTTGCTATTTGGATATTGTCATTTGGAGCTCATGCTTCTATACGGTGCATGACCAGCCCCGTCAGGAGCTTGGGATAGAAGTACGTCGCCTTCTGGGGCATCCGCTCGCCGCCCGCGGCCACGTCGCGGACCTCGGAGACCTTGGTCGGGTTCATCAGGAAGATGACGTCCGCCCGGCCGTCGGTGACGCGCCGGACCGCCTCGTCGGCGTCCTTGTGGTACTCGATGTTCAGCCCCAGCTTGTGGGTGTCCATGGCGATGCCCAGCAGCCGGTCGATGATCAGGTGGTGCAGGATCGAGACATCGAGCCGCCGGTAGGCAGGGGACCGGTCCGGGATGACGGCGTCCAGGTCCGATTCGCTGCGCAGCGTGAGGAGATAGTAGCTTCGCTCGCCCTTGACGCGCATGCCGAAGACATGGGCATGGTCCGACCGGTGCTGCAGGGTCTCCAGGACCGTCTGGCGGTCGGCCTGCTCGGTCCTGCCGGTGAAGTCGAACCGCTCGATATTGAAGTGCCGTTCCAGGTCCTGCTCGAACCGCTTCGGGTCGAAGTCCGTCAGGTTGAAGAGCGCCCGGTGCGCGGGCAGGACCGTCAGGCCCGGGTCCTCGACGCGGGCGAGGAACATGGGCACATAGTTGAATCCCTCGCTGCCGGTGAAGGATCCCCCGGCGGCGCGCCGCTCGTTCCGGTAGTTGAGCGCCGTGTCGTACCGGTGGTGGCCGTCGGCGATGAAGACCGGGCTCTCCGCCACGGCCGCGACGATCGCTCCGACGGCCGCCGCGTCGTCGAGCACCCAGAGGCGGTGGGTGACGCCGTCATCGCCCGGGACCTCCAGCAGGGGCCGGCCCGGCACCCCGTCCAGGACGCCGGCGACGGCTCCCCGGGGATCGGAGACGAGCGAGAAGATCTGGCTGAAGCTCGCCCGGCAGGCGCGCAGCAGGTTCAGACGGTCGGTCTTGGGACCCGACAGGGTCGTCTCATGGGGCTTGACGATGCCGCTGTCATAGTCCTCGATGCGGACCAGGCAGATGAAGCCGCGCAGCCGCTTCACCGCCCCGCCGGCGCCGTACTCCATCTCATAGACATAGAAGGCCGGCGCCGGCCCGGTCCGCAGGACGCCTGTGCGGGACCACTCCTCCAGCGTCGCGGCGGCCCGGGTGTACCGGTTGTCGCTCCCGGTGTCGGCCGGGCTCTCGAGGCCGTACTCCAGCCGGATCACGTTATGCGCGTTCCGGCGGTAGAGGGCCTGCTGCTCGTCGTGCGAGATGATATCGTAGGGCGGACAGACGAGGTCCGCGATCGGTCCCGCTGTGTCCTGGTTAAAGAGAACGCCCCGGAAGGGGATGATGGTTGCCATGGATCGAGGCCCTCGTGTGCGCCGGCTGCGGCAAGACCTCATTTTATAGCACAGGGCCTGTTTTCCTGTCAATACGTTTCCTGGCCGCGGCCGCCGACGGCGCTGATTTTCCAGGGGTTCGTGTGCGATGCGCCGCGGGAGCAGGGCGGCGTGAGCGTGCGCGGGCAGCGGACGCATGCATCCTGCCGCGGTCCGGTCCGCTCCCTGCTCCGGGCCGTTGACAAACCGGGGCGCTTGTGAGATTATGCCCCGTCA
>CAZTXN010000186.1:0-4940 GCA_964617655.1 uncultured Nitrospiraceae bacterium
TTCCAGGCCAGCCTGCAGAACCACCGGGTATTGATGCCGCTGAAGAAGACATAGCCCCCCGGACCTGCTTCCGGCTCCTCCTGGATCACGATATACAGATAGTTGTTCTTGTACTTGAGCATCCGGTTCTGTTCGGTCTGCATGGCGGGATCCTTTCGCATGGTTCTGCAGGGCCAGGTCAGTGCCCGGCTGATAAGCCGGCCTCGCAGGGAGCCTCTGCCGGCAGAACGGGTCCCTGATACTGTACGGGAGGTCCGGGAGGAATGCAAGCACAGACAGGGCATCCCCCGGGGCTCTGCCGGCAGGTCTGACCGGGCTTGCAGACCGAAGCGAAAGGGGTATACTCAGAACAGGAGGGAATACCGCGGACAGAAGGAGGATGTCCGATGAAGGCATTGATCATCAGCGCTGATGGCTACGAGGACACGGAGCTCCTGGTTCCCTATTATCGGTTCCTCGAAGAAGGCATCGAGGTGGATATCGCCTCGATGACGAAGGGCCCCCTCAAGGGCAAGCGCGGCTATGAAGTGCAGGCGACGATCGCACTGGCCGATGTCGCGCCCGACGGGTACGACATCCTGGTACTGCCCGGCGGCAGAGCTCCGGCCGCCCTGCGGAAAGAGAACGCGGCCCTGGAGATCGCGAAGGACTTCTTCCGGAAGCAGAAGCCCGTCGCAGCCATCTGCCACGGCCCCCAGGTCCTGATCACCGCAGGTCTCCTGGAAGGAAGACGGGCGACCTGCTACCGTTCCGTTGCGGAGGAGCTCAAGGCATCGGGCGCCGCGTACGAGGACAAGCCGGTGGTCCTGGACGGCAACATCGTGACCTCCCGCCAGCCTTCGGACCTTCCGGCGTTCATGCGGGAGATCATGAAGATGGTCCATGGCTTGAAGGCGAAAGGCGCCCCCTGAGCCCTTTTCCGGCGTTTCTGGATGGGAACTGTCAACAGCATGGTTCTCAGCAGCCTGCTGCAGGACCCTTCGTGCATGCAGACGATGCGGCCATCTGCACTGGTCATGAAAAGACCGAAGGGCTTGCACCCTCCGGTCTGTGCTCATCCTTGCCAATGGCGGGGATCGGCCCCTCCGGGGCTCTTAGCGCTTCTTGATGAAGCCTGCTGTCGGGAGAGGTTGCAACCAGGGAGGCCGGTCGGATGGATGCGAATAGGAAGGCCGGCAAGCTTTCATCCTCTGGACGCAGATCTGCTGTATATTCCCCTCACCCCGGCTGGATCATCGGGGGCAGGCTCTCTCTCCTCTCCACCAGAGGGCAAGGACCAGCAGGTCCTGGTTCGTCCCGCCCATGCCGCCTGCCATTGACAACTCCCCGTGCAGGTGCTAGCATTGGGCTATAGGGGACTGGATAGGTCCTCATTCGTCCCGAAAAGCCTGACCGCCCGGATGGGCGGCGCGGAAAATCGCGGATCTGGGACCCCAGATGGCCGGATTGCCGAAGGATGAGAACCTTCGGAGCCGGCCAGTCGCATTTCAGGCCCCCGCGGAGAGGGACGGAAAGGAGCAGGGCCATGGCAACCAGGAAGAAGGTCGTGGACATGGAGAAGGTCATGGAGATCTACAAGAAGGTGGGCACGCCCGGCGAGCCGCACAAGGCGCTGGCAAAGCTCGTGGGGAGCTGGGAGACCCGCACCCGGAGCTGGATGGAGCCTGACAAGCCGCCGGTGGTGTCGAGCGGTGCCTGCGAGCAGAAGCTTATCCTGGACGGGCATTACCTGCAGCAGACCTACACTGGCGACATGATGGGACAGCCCTTCACCGGCATCAGTATTCTGGGATACGACAACCACACCAGGAAGTACCAGTCCATCTGGGTCGACACCATGAGCACCGGCGTCTACTTCTTCGAGGGCACCGGCAGCAGGGACGGCCGGACGATCAAGCAGGAGAGCCGGTACGACGACCCGGTGCAGGGCCCCTCGCTCTGGCGCACGGTGACCAGGGTCCGGGACGACAACACCATCGAGTTCGAGATGTTCCTGACGCCCAAGGGCAAGAAAGAGACCAGGATGATGGAGATGACCATCACCCGGAAGGCCGCGGTGATCCCGAAAGCGGCTTAGTCTTTGAAGGGTGCCGGCCGGCTCCGGCCGGTCCGGCAGCCCCTGCTCCGGGCGCAGCTAGGAGGAGACCATGAGCACGCGTATAGCGGAATGCCGGGGGATCGTGAAGACAGAGGCAAGGGACTGCGTGGAGACCGGGGAGTCCACGGCTGCGGTGGAACGCTGCACCGTGGCGACCGATGTCTGCAGCCTTACCACCGGCGATGCAGAGGCGCAGGTAAAGGAAGCGAAAACAATCATCAAAGATCTTCGCCAGGATTCTTCGCAGAACGCGGCAAGAGCGGCTGAAGCAGCGCGATCAACTCCGGAATGCGAACGGTCGCAACCTTCCAGATAAGCTCATCCTCCAGTTCGCCATACTCATGAGCGATCACATGCCGCTGGGCGGTCATTCGCTGCAAAGGGATCTCAGGGTGCGCCTCGCGAAACGCCCGCGACATCTTTCCGGAAGCCTCCCCGATTATTTCGATATTCCTTTCCACGGCATTTCTTAACATGCGGTCGGCCTGGTAATCACGAAAGGTCCGGGACTGGATGAACTTCTGGACGGCCAGGGCGGCATCGAGCATGTCCCAAAGCAGCGCGTTATCATCCTTCTCATGCCGCATAGAGGACCTCATGATCCGCGAGGATCCGCTCTTTTCGGAAGGGATTGCGCAGTCCGTCTTTCGAGACCAGGTCCACTTCCCGGCCGAAGATCCCTTTCAACTCCTCTATCATATCGACCCAGTCAAAGAGATCCCATCCGGCGTTCTCCTCGAAGCGTACCAGGACATCCACATCGCTGTCCGGACGAAAGTCATCCCGCAATACGGAGCCAAACAGGGAAAATTCCGCGATCTTCCATTTACGGCAGAACGTTTCCACCTTGTCAAGAGGGACGTCTATGTTGAACTGCTTCTTCATGGGATTTCCCGGCTTCTTTCCTGCCGCGTGCTTATTATCTAGGAATCCTGTTCGGAAATCAAGGCATGAGTTGCTTCGCTACGGCCGCAGGAGCGTCGTCAGCTCCAGATGCACGGTATCGCTCCCGTCGGAGAGCCAGGCCTGGTCGTCCTGGATGCTGCACTGGAGCTTCATGCCGCGCTGGGCCAGCCTTGCCAGGGCCGCGGGCGCGTCCGCAGGCAGGCAGCGCACGCTCAGGTTCCTGAGCTTCCCGAGGCTGTCCTTCACGCTGCTCCACCAGACCGTCTGCGCATGGCCGCCGTAGGGATAGACGAAGACCTGCCTCGCCCGGCCGCAGGCCCTGCGCACCTGCTTCTCCTCCGGCTGGCCCAGGTCGATCCAGAGCTCGATCGCACCGGTGAGGTCCCGCTGCCAGAGGTCAGGCTCGTCGCTGCCGCCGATCTTGTCCCCGAAGGCAAGGCGGTCGTGGGCATGGAGCGCCCAGACCAGGAGCCGGACCATCATGCGCTCGTCCGTCTCCGACGGATGGCGCGCGAGGGTCACGGTGTGGTCGGCATAATAGTTGCGGGTCATGTCGGAGATCGACAGGTCCGCTTTATAAATGGTCGCCTTGAGTGCCATGGGCCGGGAACGGTTCAGGACCGCGGATACTACCACGCGATGACCGCGGAAGCAACTCCGGGAGGAGCGGATGCCGGCAGCGCGGCCGGCCCCTCACTTCCTTGTAATGAGCAGCGTGCGCCTGCTGCCGCTCTCCGCGGCATGCTTCACCTGGTCGCCGCATCCCTCGCCGTAGATCCGGTCAACGGCCTCGAGGAACCCCGGGCTGACGCTGCGCGTTCCCGGGGGTGTCGGCCTGTTGCAGGCGAACTGGAGGGCGTCGTGGATCAGGCCGAGGACCTCGTCGCCGTCCGAGATGTGCAGGGGCCAGAGCAGGCAGACCTTCGGCTTCACCTGCTCCAGCGGCAGGCCGAGCTCCAGGGCGACCGTATGCAGGGAGCAGTGGGTGCGGCCGCCTGACCAGTAGGCAAAGACGCAGAGCCCCTCCTCGGTGGTGTCGATGCTGAAGAGGCCGGGCTCCTCCTCGTCGAAGACGTTGTCATAGCCGCCGTCGGTGCGGAGATGGGGGCAGTACCCGGCGGCCGCAGGCATGACCCTGATGATCCGCCTCACCTCCGCCGTGGTGGCGCAGACCTCGTAGGACGCGCAGCAGCATTTCTGGCCCTTTGCGCAGCCGGTGCAGTTGTTCTCCATGGAGAGCAGCGACTCCACGTCCACGTCCACGCTGCTGCGCTGGTGCTGCGGATGGTCCTTCTGTCGGCGTTTCTTCATAGGGAGAGCTGCATTTGTGCCATGGTGCATAGCCGGTTCAGGATACCCGCCCCTGCGCCACCAGCACCCAGGCACGGGCATGCTTGTGCTCTTCATTGTCGAACGTGGTCGACCGCAGCTCGAGGACCTCGAACCAGGGCTCCACGGCAGCGACGATGGCGGTGGCGCTCTGGCGCGGCGGTCCGGTGTCGCGCGGCGGTCCGTCGGTGGACCCGATCAGACTGTGCCAGATGCCGTCCGGAGCGAGAACGTCCCGGACCCGCGAGGCGAAGCGCGAGAGCTCTTCATGGCCTTCGAAGACATGCAGGCAGCCGCGGTCATAGACGAACGCGAAGGGAGCGCCGGGGGCCTGGTCGACCATGAAATCGCCGACCAGGAAGCGGCAATTGACCCCTGCCGCAGCGGCCTTCTCCTCTGCCCTGGCTATGGCGGTCGGCGAGATGTCCATGCCGGTCACCTTGAATCCCTGCTGCGCCAGCCAGATCGAGTTGGTGCCTGTGCCGCAGCCGATCTCGAGCGCTCTGCCGGGCTTGATGCCATGGGCCTTGATCACAGCGGCAAGGTGTTCGTCCGGTCTGCCGCTGTCCCAGGGCAGTTCGTTGTCAACGTAGCGCTTGTCCCAGCT
>CAZTXN010000187.1:0-4823 GCA_964617655.1 uncultured Nitrospiraceae bacterium
CGAAGCAGCTCGCCCGGCTCGGCGTGGACATTATCGAGGCGGGGTTCGCGATCAGTTCGCCCGGCGACTTCGAGGCCATCCGGCGCATCGGCGCCGAGGTGGAGGGCCCCGTCATCTGCAGCCTTGCCCGGGCCAAGAAGGAGGACATCGACCGGGCCTGGGAGGCGCTGAAGGACGCGCCCAAGCGGCGCATCCATACCTTCCATTCCACGTCCGACATCCACCTGAAGCACCAGTACCGCATCTCGCGCGACGAGGCGCTCAGGCGCTCCGTCGAGATGGTGCGGCACGCCCGGTCCTACGTGGACGACGTGGAGTTCTCGCCCATGGACGCCTCGCGCACGGATCACGCCTATCTGCACGAAGTGCTCGAGGCCGTGATCGATGCGGGCGCAGGCACGGTGAACATCCCGGACACGGTGGGCTACTCCACGCCCGGCGAGTTCGGGGCCCTGATCAAGGGCATCACCGAAAAGGTGAAGAACATCCGGAAGGCCGTCATCTCGGTCCACTGCCACAATGACCTGGGCCTTGCCGTGGCCAATGTGCTCAGGGCCATCGAGAACGGGGCCGAGCAGGTGGAATGCACGGTGAACGGCATCGGCGAGCGCGCGGGCAACTGCTCCATGGAAGAGGTGGTCATGGCGCTGCGCACGCGCAAGGACTACTACGGCGCGGACACGCGGATCAATACCGAGGAGATCATGCGCACGAGCAGGCTCGTGACCAAGATCACGGGCATCCAGGTCCAGCCCAACAAGGCCATCGTGGGCGCCAACGCCTTCTCCCACGAGTCGGGCATCCACCAGGACGGCCTGCTGAAGGAGCGCAGCACCTACGAGATCATGCGGCCCGAGTCCATCGGGCTCGTGAAGACCAACCTGGTGCTGGGCAAGCATTCGGGCAGGCATGCCTTCCGTTCCCGCCTGAGCGAGCTGGGGCATGAGCTCTCCGACGAGGAGGTCAACCGGGCCTTCGAGCGGTTCAAGCAGATCGCGGACCAGAAGAAGGAGGTCTATGACGAGGACCTTGAGGCGATCGTGGCGGACGAGACGCAGCAGGTACGGGAGATCTACGTCCTCAAGGCCATGCGCGCCGAGAGCGGCACGGGCGTCACGCCCAGGGCCGAGGTGGAGATGGAGATCGAAGGCAAGGCCGTGAAGCAGGCCGGCACGGGCGACGGTCCCGTCGACGCGGTGTACAAGACCATTGCGGCCATCACGGGCACGAAGAGCAGGCTCGAGGCCTACCTGGTCAAGGGCATCACGGGCGGCACGGACGCCCTGGGCGAGGTGACGGTGAAGCTCGAGGAGGGCAACAAGAAGGTGGCCGGCCATGGCGCGGACACGGACATCATCGTGGCGAGCGCAAAGGCCTATATCAACGCCCTGAACAAGCTGGAGTACTGGAAGAAGGGGAAGGCGAAGACGGGGTGACCAGAGCGAGTGTGGAATTCGGAGTGCGGAATGACCGGTAGCCGCAGGCTTCAGCCTGCGTGTTGCCGCGGATGGTCTGGTTCACCAAAGGCCCGGTGCTGGATGCGCTCCGCGCCTCGATCGCCATGCCCGGGCTCTTTCCGCCCGTGCGCCACGAGGACCGCTGGCTGGTGGACGGCGGGCTGGTCAACCCGGTCCCGGTATCGCTCTGCCGGGCCTTGGGCGCGGAGATCGTGATCGCCGTGAACCTGAACGGCGAGATCCGCGTGCAGGAAGCGGCCGCCGTGGGCCGTGAATGCGTGCTGCGCGCCGAGCCGGAGCTGCGGCGGTTGTTCGGAAAAGCTTAAACCTGGAAGTGCGCTTCTCTCCCTTTCGAACCGCCCCGGACCCACCTATCCCACGGAAAAACGGCGAAAAACCGGTTGCATCCGTCCGTAAGATAATGTATATTTTGGGACCATGCCCATGACCATAACAGAGAAGATCCTCGCCGCGCACTGCGGCAGGAAAGAGGTCAGGCCCGGCGAACTGATCAACGCGAGGCTCGACCTGGTGCTGGCCAATGACATCACGGCGCCCATCGCGATCAAGGAGTTCCGCGCCGCGGGCGCGAAGAAGGTGTTCGATGCCGGCCGCATCGCCCTGATCCCGGACCACTTCGCGCCGAACAAGGACATCGCTTCTGCCGAGCAGTGCAGCATGCTCCGCCAGTTCTCGCGTGAGCACGACCTGTCGCTCTACTTCGAGGTGGGGAGGATGGGCGTGGAGCATGCCCTCCTGCCGGAGCAGGGGCTGGTCGTTCCGGGCGACGCGGTGATCGGCGCGGACAGCCATACCTGCACCTACGGCGGCCTGGGCGCCTTCTCCACGGGCGTAGGGAGCACGGACGTGGCCGCGGCCATGATCACCGGCGAGGCATGGTTCAAGGTGCCCGAGAGCATGCAGTTCATCTACGCGGGGAAGCTCGCGAAATGGGTGGGCGGCAAGGACATCATCCTGCGCACCATCGGCGACATCGGCGTGGACGGCGCGCTCTACCGGGCCATGGAGTTCACGGGCGAGGCGATCCGGAAGCTTCCCATGGCCGGCAGGCTCACGATCTGCAACATGGCCATCGAGGCGGGGGGCAAGAACGGCATCATCGAGCCTGACGAGATCACCGAGAAGTACGCGGCGAAGCGCGCCCGCAGGAAGTACCGGTTCTACAAGAGCGATAAAAAAGCGAACTACGTGGATGTGCGCGAGTACGACCTGTCGAAGATGGAGCCCCAGATCGCCTGTCCGCACCTGCCGTCGAACGTCAAGCCTGTGAGCGCCCTGGGAGCGGTCAACGTGGACCAGTCCGTGGTCGGTTCCTGCACGAACGGCAGGATCGAGGACATCCGCGAGGCGGCCAAGGTGATCAAGGGCCACAAGGTCCACCCCTACGTCCGGATGATCGTTATCCCGGCGACCCAGGCGGTCTACAAGCAGTCGGTCAAAGAGGGGCTGGTGGACATCTTCATCGACGCAGGAGCGGCTTTCAGCACGCCCACCTGCGGCCCCTGCCTCGGCGGCCACATGGGCATCCTGGCGAGCGGGGAGAAGGCCATCGCGACGACGAACCGGAACTTCGTCGGCCGCATGGGCCACCCCAAGAGCGAGGTCTATCTCTCGAGTCCGGCCATCGCAGCGGCCTCGGCCGTGCTCGGCAGGATCGGCACGCCGGAGGAGCTGAAGTAGCCGAGAGTGCCACAGACGTGCACAAAGAGGGATCTCTTGACAGGATTGCAGGATAACGGCCGATCTGAAGATCGTGACATCCTGTAGATCCTGGCATCCTGTCAAAGATTCGGAGCTTTTCGATGAAATTCAACGGCAAGGCATGGAAGTTCGGGGCGGACGTGGACACGGACGCCATCATCCCGGCGCGGTACCTGAACACCTCGGACCCGAAGGAGCTGGCCTCCCACTGCATGGAGGACTCCACGAACCCGGACTTCATGAATCGGATGCAGCCCGGGGACATCATCGTGGCGGACAAGAACTTCGGGTGCGGATCGTCCCGCGAGCACGCGCCGATCGCCATCAAGGCGGCCGGCGTCTCCTGCGTGGTGGCGAAGAGCTTTGCCCGCATATTCTACCGGAACTCCTTCAACATGGGTCTGCCGATCTTCGAGAGCGTTGAGGCGGTCGACGGCATCCGGGAGGGTGATGCGCTCGAGGTGGATGCCGACGCGGGCGTCATCCGGAACGTCACTTCGGGCAAGGAGTACCGGGTCGCCCCGGTGCCGGCATTCATGCAGGAGCTGATCGCCGCAGGCGGCCTCATGGCCTACACGAAGAAGAAGGCCGGCCTGGCGTGACCGCCTGCTTCAGGCTCATGCGCGCTCTTCAGCAGCATTCCCGCCCGGACCCCGGAACCCTCTGCGCGACCTGTGTCTATTTCAGCAGGAACCTTGATCCGACGGAGCTCCCGGATCTGCCGGAGGCCTGCGGCCTCGGTTTCCTTCCCGGCAACAGCGGCTGCGTTGAGATGCGGACGGATGACTGCAGCGCGAGGAAATGATCTGACGGGCCTTTGACAGGATCACATGATCAACGGGATGAAAGATATATCTGATCTTATCCTGTTATCCGGTCTATTTTAGATGTCATTCCGGGGGTGACGTAACTATATGGGCAAGACCTACAAGATCGCAACGATACCCGGCGACGGCACGGGGCCGGAAGTGCTCCGCGAGGGCATCAAGGTCCTGCAGGCCGCTGCTGCGAAGCACGGTTTCAAGCTCGAGCTCGCTGAGTTCGACTTCGGCGCGGCGCGCTATCTCAGGACGGGCGAGACGCTCCCGGACAGCGCCATCAGCGAGTTCCGGAAGTTCGACGCCATGTTCCTCGGCGCTATCGGTCATCCGGACGTGAAGCCCGGCATCCTCGAGACCGGCATCCTGCTCAAGATACGCTTCAGCCTCGACCAGTACATCAACCTCCGGCCGGTGAAGCTTTATCCCAACGTGGAGACGCCGCTCAGGGACAAGGGGCCCGAGCATATCGACTTCGTGGTGGTGCGCGAGAACACCGGCGGCATCTACACGGGCCATGGAGGCGCCACGCGCACGGGAACGACCGAGGAGATCGCCACGCAGCTCATGGTCTACGACCGCCGCACCGTGGACCGGTGCCTCAAGTACGCCTTTGAGCTCAAGAAGAAGCGGAATGCACGGAACAGGAGGTACGCGGAGAAGCCCGTCACGCTCATCCACAAGCGGAACGTCCTGACCCATTGCGGGGACCTCTGGTACCGGGCCTTTGAGGAGATGGGAGCGAAGCGGTATCCGGAGCTCAAGCGCGATTACAACCACGTTGACGCGGCGAACATGTGGTTCGTCAAGAACCCCGAGTGGTTCG
>CAZTXN010000188.1:0-4783 GCA_964617655.1 uncultured Nitrospiraceae bacterium
CTAGAACCCGGATTCACCACTGAGGCACGGAGGGCACGGAGAAGGACCACGCGAAGAAAGAAGGGGTTCTCTGTGTCTCTGCTCCCGTGGCAGGTCCTGGCCTGCAGAGGATTCGACCAGATCGGGCCGGCCGATGGGCGGGGACCGCAGTTCCATCCGGTTCAGTCCCGGTGCTCCATGCGTTTCAGCTTCCGGTAGATGGTCGCGCGCGAAATGCCGAGCTCGCGGGCGGCCTTGACCACATTGCCGCTCGTCCGCTTCAGGGCGGCGCGGATCGTCTCCATCTCCACGCTGTCCAGCTCGCCGACCGGCTCGCGGAGCGCCGTGGGCGACGGTCCGCGCAGGCCTTCGAACAGGTCCTGGGTGAGGGCCGTTCCGCGCGCCAGCATGACCGCCCGCTCCAGCACATTGCGCAGCTCCCGCACATTGCCCGGCCAGGGATAGGCCCTGAGCAGATCGACGATCGCGGGATCGAGCCGGTCGAAGGCATACTGCAGGCCTGCCAGGACCCGGCGCGCCAGCGGCTCGATATCCTCGGTCCGCTCCCGCAGCGGGGGAATGGCGATCGGCATGACCTGGATGCGGTAGAGCAGGTCCGTCCGGAAGCGGCCGTTCTGCGCCTCGGCCGGCAGGTCCTTGTTCGTGGCGCAGATGAGCCGGAAGTCGCTGGTGCGCATCCGGACCTCGCCCAGGCGGCGATAGGATTTCTCCTCGATCACCTTCAGGAACTGGGCCTGCACCGCGGGGTCCATGTCCCCGATCTCGTCCAGGAAGAGCGTCCCCCCGTCCGCGACGTCCAGCAGTCCCTGCCGGTCCTGCACCGCCGAGGTGAAAGCGCCCTTGCAGTGGCCGAAGAGCTCGCTCGCCAGCAGCTCGCCGCGCAGGCCAGAGCAGTTCACCTCGACGAAGGTCCCGGCGCTGCGGCCGCTGTTCTCGTGCACCCACCGCGCCAGGACCCCCTTGCCCACGCCCGTCTCGCCGCTGATGAGCACCGGTGAATCGTTCTCCGCGGCCAGGAGCGCGTGCTCGCGCACCGAGGCCATGGCCGGGCTCCTGCCGAAGTCCAGGTTGCTCCGCTTCTCGAGCCGCCTGCGGCTGCCCGAGATCCTGCGCAGGGAGCGGACCTCGAGGCTCTTCCGGAGGAAGAGGAGCAGGCTGTCGAGGCTCACCGGCTTGGGGAGGAAATTGTCCGCGCCTTCCTGCATGGCCTTCACCGCGAGCGGCACATCGGCCGCGCCGGTGATCACCACGATGGCGACGTCCGGGCTGACGGAGCGCAGCTCCTTGACCAGGTCGATGCCGCTGCCGTCGGGCAGCAGCTGGTCGATGATCACCGCTTCGTAGCTCCGCTCGGCGATGCTCTTCCGGGCTTCCGCGAGGTCAGCGGCCATATGAATGTTGAAGCCCACCTCGGAAAGGAACGCAGCAAAGGCGTTCCGCACCATGGGGTCATCGTCGATGATCAGGATGTTCTGTTTCATGAGGAGGGGTTCCGGATCCCGCGGCTCCTTTTCGTATTAGCGCCGGCCGGCCGGTCGGCCGGATATCCTGCTGGTCTTCACCTCATCCGACAAGGAACTGCATCTGCAAGCCCCTGCTGGTCCAGAGGGAAGGAAGAGAAACCTTTCGTGTTGATCATGCTGCTTTCTGCGCCACTCTGCAGCCTGAATTTCTGCGGTCTGCTTCCGTCCCTCGTTCAATGTAGCATGATTCGCGCCAGGTTGCCGCGTTTCACCGCATGCATAGTATCGCAGAACGCTCAGGAAGTCCGAACTTCCGCCGATGAGCGCGAAACGACGCTGCGGAGGATGGTGTAGCCGACCGGTCATTTCCTTCCCGCGCCGGCCGCGAGCTTCAACGCAAGCAGCAGCCAGGGAATGCCGTGGTAGAGGAGGTCGAACCAGTCGATCGGCCGCACGAGCTCGCCCCGGACGAGCATCACGAGCTTCTCCCAGATGTGCGGCGGCGCGAAGGGCGCGAGCCCCAGGGTGAGACACCCGATGATCACGAGGCTCCAGGGCAGCTGGTGAATGAACTTCACGGCATCCTTTCTGGCGGCCGGTCCGGGCCGGCCGCGGTGATCGTCATCCCGCTCCGGTCCGCTCGTCCAGAAGCCGCAGAAATTCCTGCCGGCAGCGGTTCTCCACCTCCACCATCCTCCGGAAGGCCTCGCCGAAGCCGCGCTCGCCTGCCGTGAAGACGCCGTGGCCGTAGACGATGCAGGCGCCCGTGCCGCTGATGGCGGGAGGCACGGTCCGCGCGATGCCGCCGGCGCCCAGTTCGCCCGAGACGATGGGGATGCCGCAGACCGACCGCGGCCGGCGGCAGTCCCTGCCGCAGTCCTCGATGGGACAGTCCCGCTCTCCGCAGAACATGGAGAGGATGACGCTGAACCTGGGGTGGCCGTGCAGCACGGCGCGGAAGTCCGAGGACCGGTAGATGGCGCGGTGCGCCGGAAGCTCGGACGAGGCCGAGAGCCCGGCGGTGGAGGCGCCGTCGAGCGGCACGGGGTCGATATGGCCATCCAGCTCGTCGAGGGACGAGGCGGTCTGGCTGATGAAGATGGTGCTGCCGTCGAAATAGCTGATGTTCCCGAAGAAGGAGTCCACCAGGCCGTGCTCCACTGTTGCGCGGCCGGCATGTTCCATCTCTTCCAGGATGGCGCTGCGGTCCCTCAGCGGGCCGGCGGCGAAGACCTCGTCCTCCGCCCCGACCGGCCCTGCCCAGTCCCGCCGCAGGTCCGCAAGGACCGCCTCCTCGGCCCTGCTCCGGAAGCCCCGCTCCAGGAGGTCCAGGCCGAACTTGAGGAACGAGGCATGGAAGACCGTGGAGTAGGCGATGTAGGCCTGCTCCACCGTGACGCTGCCGGAGCCGACCAGGCCGAGGCCCTCGATGATCATCGCCTTTCGCTCCCGCAGGCAGGCGGTGATCCGCTCCGCCGTGTCCTCCGGCGGCCTTCCTTCCCAGTCCGCCCGCCGGAGGAAGGGAAAGTCGTGGTGAAAGGTCTTGGTCTCGGAGTCCTTGGGGATGATGCGCCGCTCCTGCGGCCCTGCGGCCGCAATGAGCATCTCGGCCGCCGGGAGCGGCGGCTGCGCCAGGAGCAGGGCGGTGACGTTCAGCCCCTGGAAGACCCGGGTGAAGACCGGCAGCCATTCGTCCTCGCGGCCGGCGGTCACCGCGTCATCGAGCCGGTAGAACCGGACGCTCTCCGGCAGGGCGATGCGGTCGCGCAGGAGCTTCGCCGTATATTTTGCGAACTGGTCGGTCATGGTCCTGCTCAGGTTATATCGGCTGCGGGGAGCAAAGTCAAGGCCGCGCGATTGACTCCCCGTGGAAACCTGTTACAATCGAACCATCCCCCTGACAGGAAAGGAAGGCCATGAAGGATTACGATGTCATCATCATCGGCTCCGGCGCCGGCGCGAACGTGATCAACGACGTCCTGGAGCACGGCCGGTCGCTCGCCGTGGCGGACAAGGGGCCCGCGGGCGGCACCTGCCTGAACACCGGCTGAATCCCCACGAAGCTCATCGCCTATCCGGCGGATAGGATCATGGAGATACGGGAAGCGGCGAAGTTCGGCATCGCGGCGGAGGTCGCGGCCGTGGACTTCCGGGGCGTGATGGAGCGCATGCGGGCCCATGTGGCCGCAGGCCGCGACCGCATCGCGCAGGGCCTCCGGAAGGCGGGGGAGTTCGACTACTATCCCGGCGAGGCGCGGTTCACGGGCGATCATCAGCTGGACGCCGGGGGCGCGGCCATCCGGGGGAAGACGATCATCATCGCCGCGGGCGCCCGGCCGCTCATCCCCTCCATCGCCGGGCTCGAGTCCGTGGAATACCTCACCAACGAGAACGCGCTCGGGCTCACGGAGCTGCCGGAGAGCATGATCATCATCGGCGGCGGGTACATCGCCTGCGAGTTCGCCCACTTCTTCGAGGCCATGGGCTGCCGGGTGACGCTGCTGCAGCGGAACCAGCGGCTCGTCCCGGAGGAGGAGCCCGAGGTTTCGGACCTGCTGCGAACGATGCTCTCCCGCCGCATGAAGGTCCATACGGACACCGAGGTGCTCGAGGTGAGGCAGACCGGGCCGGTGGCGACCGTGGCGGCGCGCGAGCGCGCCGGCGGCAAGCAGCTGGAGTTCACGGCGCGCCAGATCATGATCGCCGCGGGACGGAGGCCGAACAGCGACACGCTCGAGGTCCGGACCACGGGCGTCGCGACCGATGCGAAGGGCTTCATCACCGTGGACGAGCACTACGCGACCTCGGCGGCGGGCATCTGGGCCTTCGGCGACATCATCGGCCGGAAGATGTTCCGCCACGCGGCGAACGCCGAGTCCGAGCTGGTCCGGCATAACATCCTGCAGGGCAAGAAGTCGCGCCTGAACTACCTGACCGTGCCGCACGCGGTCTTCACCTGGCCGGAGGTCGCCTCTGTCGGGCTGACCGAGGCCGAGGCGGTCAAGCTGATGGGGAAGGGCGAGGTCATGGTCGGAAAGGCCCTCTACAGCGATGTGGCGCGGGGCGAGGCCATGATGGAGCGCGAGGGGTTCGCCAAGGCGGTCGTGCACCGGAAGACCGGGAAGGTGCTGGGGTACCACATCATCGGGCCCCAGGCCTCGGTGCTGGTCCAGGAGGTCGTGAACGCCATGGCGAACGACGGGAACCTCTGGACCCTCGCCCGGGGCATTCATATCCATCCGGCCCTGTCCGAACTGGTGCTCCGCGCCTTCGCCAAGCTTCGGCCCGCGGGCGAGGGCGCGGAGCGCCGTCATGCCTAA
>CAZTXN010000189.1:0-1557 GCA_964617655.1 uncultured Nitrospiraceae bacterium
TAGGTGCAGAAGGGCTCGGCCGCGAGGTAGTCGCCCGAGACGGCATAGGCCCGGGCGCGGCAGCCGCCGCAGACCCGGCGGTACTCGCAGATGCCGCACTTGCCGTGGTAGTGGTCCAGGTCGCGCATCTCCCGGAAGAGCGGCGACCCCTGCCAGATCTGCGAGAACTTCTCCTGCCGGATGTCGCCCGCCTCCTCCTCGAGGAAGCCGCAGATCTGGACCTTGCCCGTGTGGGAGACGAAGGCGAAGCTCTGGCCGCCCATGCAGCCCTTGGTCATGGCGTCGAAGCCGTGCGACTCGGGCGTGACGGTCTTCCCCTTCTCCTTCTCGCCCTGCCGGAAGATGCGGTAGTAGTGCGGCGCGCAGGTGGGCTTGAACTGGATCGGCGCCTGGTCCCGCATCTCGTAGAACCACCTGAGCGTCCGCTCGTACTCCTCCGGCGGGATCTCCTGGTCCATGAGCTCCTTGCCGCGGCCCGTCGGAACGAGCAGGAAGGGATGGTAGGCCGCCGCGCCGAGCCCGATCACCATCTCGAGCAGCTTCGGCAGGTCCTGCACGTTGTGCTTCGTGATGGTGGTGTTCACCTGGAACTCCATGCCCGCCTTCTTGAAGTTCTCGATGGCCTGCATCACGCCCTCGAAGGCGCCTTCCACGCGCCGGAACTCGTTGTGCTGCTTCGCCGTCAGTCCGTCGATCGAGAGCGAGACGCGCATGATGCCCGAGTCCTTGATCTTCCGCGCGAGCTCCTCGGTCACGAGCAGGCCGCAGGGCGCCATGACCATGCGCAGCCCGAGGTCCGTTCCGTACCGGGCGATGTCGTAGATGTCCTTCCGCATCATGGGCTCGCCGCCGGTCAGGATGATGATGGGATCGCTGAAGGACTTCACGTCGTCGAGGAACCGGAGGCATTCCTCCGTGGAGAGTTCGCCCTCGTAGGGGCCGTAGCGCGCCGCGGCCCGGCAGTGGACGCAGTTCAGGAGGCAGCTCCGGGTCACTTCCCAGGCGATCAGCCGGGGAAGATGCTTCTTCTCGCCGGCGGCGGCAGGATGGCCGTGGGGCGCCTTTGCTGCATGGGGATGGGACATGGCGACTCCTTCAGAAAACATCAAATAGCAAACACCAAATACGATCCAAGCACGAACTATGAAATTCCAGACGTTTCGGTCACTCGAGTTTGAACCATTTATTTTATTTGAGATTTGCGATTTGATGCTTGGTCGTTCCCGTGCACTGCTCCCGTATATTAAACAATCACCAGCGCCGAGTAAAGCCTAAACACGGGCGGTCTCGACCCGGTCCCGGCCCGCCTGCTTGGCGGCATAGAGGGCGCTGTCCGCCAGCCGCACCAGCTCCTCGCTGTCCTCGCCGACGGCGGGCCGCCAGGAGCTGACGCCGATGCTCACCGTCACCCGGTGGCGTTTTCCGCCGTGCTCGAACTCCGCCGCCGCGATGGCGCTCCGCAGCCGCTCGGCCAGATGGAAGGCCTCGCCCTCGTCCATGGCCATGGCGATGAGCGCGAACTCCTCGCCGCCGTACCGCGCGAGCAGGTCGGTCTCC
>CAZTXN010000189.1:1657-4763 GCA_964617655.1 uncultured Nitrospiraceae bacterium
GGTCTCCTCGATGATCATGGCGAGCAGCCGGTCGAGGTTCCGCTCCGCCGCGAGCCGCATGCCCACCTTGAGCAGGATGGAGAGCCGCTCGGGCCGGATGTTCTGGATGGAATGGGTCATGGCGCCGCCTCCGGCGCGAAGAGCTCCGTGAGCCCGGCAAAGGACGCGAGGAGATGGTCCGGTCCGGCGGCCCGCAGCTCCTCCTCGGACCGGAAGCCGTAGGTCACCGCGCAGGTGGTGACGCCCGCCGCCCTGCCGGCGCCGATGTCCGTCGTGCCGTCGCCCACGACCGCCGCCCGTTCCGGCGGCGCCGCGAGGTCGCGCAGGATGCGGAGCAGCGCGTCCGGCGCGGGCTTGAGCGGCAGGCCCGCGTCCGCGCCCACCACCATGCGGAAGAACCCCCGGATGCCCAGCGTCCCGAGCAGCGGCTCGGAAAGGTCGGAGGGCTTGTTCGTCACCACGGCCAGGGGAATGGACCGGAAATGCTCGAGGGTCTCGCGCACGCCGGGATAGAGCCGCGACCGCACGGCCAGGTTCCTGCTGTGATGGACCGTGAAGATCCCCCGAGCATCCTCGAGCAGCTCCTGCCGGTCGCCGAGGGCGCGGCTCATCAGCAGCGTGACCCCGTCGCCCACATACCGCCGCACCCGGTCGAGCGGCAGGGGCTTCCGTCCCAGCCTGGTGAGGGCGAAGTTCACTGACGCGGTGATGTCCTCGATGGTGTTCACGAGCGTGCCGTCGAGGTCGAAGATGAGCAGAGAGATGGGCTTCATAGGCCGGATCGGACCTGTCCGAAGACGGTGCGGTCAGGAGACCTGCAGGATGCTCAGCCGGTCATGGGAGCGGCGCACGTACATTCCGCACTCCGCAATCCGCACTGCTTCACAGTTCCTCGATCCCCAGGTACCGCAGGGGGTTCTCCGTGGCGAACTGGAGCGCCCATTCCTGGTGCACCCCCAGGGTCATGAGGTTCTTGACGCAGTCAAGGAGCGCCACGCCGCTTCCGGCGAGCACGCCGCCCGGGCCGCGCACCGCGCCCTTGCCCCAGCCGGGCCCCTTGACCGAATCGGAGACCAGGATGATGCGGTCCGTGGGCTTCATGTCCAGGACCATCTTGAGGGTCTGGGGATGGAGGTGGACCAGGTCCGCGATCACCTCCACGTAGAGATCGTCGTCCATGAGGCCGAAACCCGCAAGCCCCGGCTCGCGGTGATGAAAGGAGCGCATGGCATTGAAGATGTGGGTGATGCCCGTGGCGCCGGCGCGCTTGCCCTCTTCGGCCTGCTCGTAGGTCGCGTCGCTGTGGCCCATCTGGACCAGGAACCCTTTCGCCCGGCAGGCCTCGATGACCTTCAGCGCGCCGGGCAGCTCCGGCGCGATCGTGATGATCCTGATCACGTCCTCGAACCCGTCGACGATGCGGTCCAGGTCCCTGGTCGAAGGGTCCAGGAAGCTCGCGCGGTCCAGGGCGCCGGCCCGGTCGGGATGGAGGAAGGGGCCTTCGAGATGGATGCCGACGATCCTCGCGCCGTCCGTGGACGACATGGCGCTCCGGATGGCGGTCATGTTCCGCCGCATGTCCTCGATCGCGCCCGGGTAGACCGTCGGCAGGATCGCGTCCGTCCCGCGCTCGCCGTGGATGGCCGCAAGCGCGGCGATGTCGTCCTGCCGCCTCGTGAGCGTGTCGAACCTGCCCGCTCCATGGACATGGATATCGACGAGCGGATGGTCCTGCTTCTGCTTCGCTGCGTATGCCATGGTTCGCTGCCGCGTCCGTCCTAGGTGATCTTCCCGCGCCGGGAGAAGAACTCCGAGAGCGCCAGCCGCACGACCGCGCCCCGGTCCCAGGGCTGCTTCAGCTCCTTCGTCAGCTCCGCCGCCGCCTCGTCCAGCGCCGGGATATGCTCGTCCTCGAGCTCGATCGTCACCGCGACCAGGCCGTGCTCGTGCTCTCCGTGATCATGGTCATGATGACCGTGGCCGCAGTGCTCGTCGTGCTTGTGCTCACCGCTCATGCCGACACCTCGGAATCGTTATCACGAATGCCTCGGATCTCACGAATACGCGCAGACTGGTGATCGCCCGGCTTCCCTCGTTCCCTTCGTGATATTCGTCCATTCGTGTGATTCCCGTTCCCTCCTGGACCTAGAACAACATCCCCATCATCAGCGGCAGCGTGAAGAAGGACGCCGCCGTGGAGACGGCGATGCAGGTCGCCGAGAGCGGCACGTCCAGCCCGAACTCGTCGGCGATGACCAGCGAGAGCACCATCACCGGCATGGCGCCCTCGACCACCACCGCCCGGAGCACATCGCCCTCCAGCCCGAGGAGCGTCCCCGCGGCGAAGGCCAGCACCGGGGCCAGCAGCAGCTTGAGCGCCAGCGCCGGCATCGCCACCGGGAGCCGCCGCAGGTCCCGGAAGTCCAGCGCCAGCCCGACGGTGAAGATCATCACGGGGATCACGGCCCTGCCCATGAGCTGCGCCGCGTCCAGCACCGGCCGGGGCAGCGGGAGGCCGGCGAGCTGCACCGCCATGCCCGCGGCGACGGCCCAGAGGGGCGGCAGCCGGAGCACCCGCCGGAACGAGGAGCCGATCGAGACCGCGGCGCCGCTCCCGAACCGCGCGGCGGTCAGCATCCCGACGGTCAGCAGCACGGGCGTGGTGGCCAGCAGGTCGTAGAGGATCGCGATATACCCGTACTGCGGGCCCATCGTCTCGGTGATCACCGGCAGCCCGAGGTACGTGACGTTCCCGAAGGCGGCGGAGAGGAGCAGCACGCCCACGGCCGGCCGGGCCGTGCTCCGGAACCAGGGCAGCAGCCGGTAGACCGCCGCGCCCGCCCCGAGGCCCGCCAGGGTCACGACCGCCGCAACGAGCGGGACCGCGATGAAGCTCCGGTCGATCCTCGCCGTGGCGATGAGGCCGAAGGCCAGGGCCGGCAGGAAGAAATGGAGCACCGCGGCGCTCAGCGCGTGGCGGAGCCGGTGCCGGTCGAGGCCTCCGGGGTCGAAGAACCGCCAGAGATAGCCGGCCGCGACGATCAGGCCGAATGCGAGCAGGACCCTGTTGATACGCAGCTCCTTCGCGGCCGGTCATCGGCCACAG
>CAZTXN010000190.1:0-4701 GCA_964617655.1 uncultured Nitrospiraceae bacterium
GACCTCTCCCTGCGGAAGCAGCAGGAGCTCGAGGCGGAGGATTAAGAGCAAGCACTAAATAACAAGCACCAAATAACAAGCATCAGATCACAAATTCTTTTTCCATTTCCCTCTTCCAGACGTTTGGCCATTTGTTGCTTGGTGCTTGTTTGTGATCTGTAATTTGCAATTTGGGATTTCTCAGGACAGCTATGGATTATAAGACCACGCTCAACCTGCCGGTCACCGACTTCCCCATGAAGGCGAACCTCAAGGACCTGGAGCCGCGGACCATCAGCCGCTGGCGGGAGCAGGGGATCTACGCCCGCATGCAGGAGCGGAACGCCGGCCGGCCGCGCTACATCCTGCATGACGGGCCGCCCTATGCGAACGGCCATATCCATATCGGCCATGCCCTGAACAAGACGCTCAAGGACATCATCGTGAAGTACAAGTCCCTGAGCGGCTTCGATGCGCCCTACGTGCCGGGCTGGGACTGCCACGGCCTGCCGATCGAGCACCAGGTGCTGAAGGACCTGGGACCGAAGAAGGAAGGCATGTCCCAGGCCGAGGTGCGGAAGCTCTGCCGCGCGTATGCCGGGAAGTTCATCGAGGTGCAGCGCGAGGAGTTCAGGCGGCTCGGCGTCTTCGGCGACTGGGAGCATCCCTATCTCACCATGAGCTGCGGCTACGAGGCCGCCATCGTGCGCGAGCTCGGCAAGTTCGTGGGCAGCGGCGGCGTCTACAAGGGCAAGAAGCCGGTCTACTGGTGCGGGTCCTGCGAGACCGCCCTGGCCGAGGCAGAGGTGGAGTACGGGGACCATGAGTCGCCCTCCATCTCGGTGAAGTTCTCCCTCCCGGACGCGGCAGAGGTCCTGCCCGCTCTCGCGGGCAAGGACGTCTCGATCGTCATCTGGACCACCACGCCCTGGACGCTGGTCTCGAACCTGGCGGTGGCGCTCCATCCGCAGCTCGACTACGTGGCCTTTGACGCGGGGAACGACACCGTGCTGATCGTGGCCGAGGCCCTGCTCAGCGCCTCGCTCCAGAAGTTCGGCATCAAGGACGGAAAGGTGCTCGAGAAGTTCAAGGGGAAGAAGCTGGAAGGTCTGAAGGCCCGCCACCCCTTCCTGGACCGGGGGTCGCTCGTGATCCTCGGGGAGCACGTGACGCTCGAGGCCGGCACCGGCGCGGTGCATACCGCTCCGGGCCACGGCCAGGAGGACTACGACGCCGGCCTCCGGTACGGGCTGGACATCTATGCTCCTGTTGACCACAAGGCGCGGTTCACGAAGGAGGCCGGCGTCTTCGCGGGCGAGCATGTACAGAAGGCGAACAAGGGCGTCATCGGCCTCCTGCAGGAGAAGAGCAAGCTCCTGGCGCAGGAGAAGCTCTCGCACTCCTATCCCCACTGCTGGCGGTGCAAGAACCCGGTCATCTTCCGGGCCACGGAGCAGTGGTTCATCTCGATGCAGAAGAACGACCTGCTGAAGAAGGTCGTCGAGAACGCCGGGACGGTCGCCTGGGTGCCGGGCTGGGGCAGGGACCGCTTCTTCTCCATGGTCCAGGACCGGCCGGACTGGTGCATCTCGCGCCAGCGGGCCTGGGGCGTCCCGATCGCTGCCTTCACCTGCAGGGACTGCGGCATGCTGCTGCTGGAGAAGAGGATCGTGGATCACGTGGCGGACATCGTGGAGCGGGAGGGCGCCGACGCCTGGTTCACACGGACGCCCGCCGAGCTCCTGCCGAAGGGCACGGCCTGCGGGAAATGCGGGAAGAACGAGTTCGAGAAGGAGATGGACATCCTGGACGTCTGGTTCGACTCCGGCGTCTCCCATGCCGCGGTGCTCCAGCAGCGGCCGGAGCTCGCGTGGCCCGCGGACCTCTACCTCGAGGGAAGCGACCAGCACCGCGGCTGGTTCCAGTCGTCGCTCCTGGCCTCGGTCGGCGCCACCGGCAGGGCGCCCTACCGCGCGGTGCTGACCCACGGGTTCACCGTGGACGGCCAGGGCAAGAAGATGAGCAAGTCCGCGGGGAACGTGGTGGCCCCGCAGCAGGTGATCGACCAGTACGGCGCCGAGGTGCTGCGGCTCTGGGCCTCGGCCGCGGACTACCGCGACGATATCCGGATCTCGAAGGAGATCCTGACGCATCTCGCCGAGGCCTACCGCAGGATCCGGAACACCAGCCGGTACCTGCTCGGGAACCTGGCGGACCATGACCCGGCCAGGGACCGGGTCGCGGATGCGGACCTGCTCGAGATCGACCGCTGGGCGCTCCACCGGCTGCAGCGGCTCATCCAGCGGGTCACCAGGGCCTACGACGACTTTGAGTTCCATGTCGTCTTCCATTCGATCCACAACTTCTGCGCCGTGGACATGAGCGCCTTCTACCTCGACATCCTGAAGGACCGGCTCTATACCGCGCCGGCCATGTCGCTCGAGCGGCGGTCCGGCCAGACGGCCATGCATGACATCCTCTCGGCCCTGGTACGGCTCATGGCGCCGGTGCTCTCCTTCACGGCCGACGAGGTCTGGGGCTACCTGAAGCAGGCGTCGCCGGTACCGAGCGTCTTTCTCGCCGACTTCCCGAAGGCCGAGGAGCGGTATATCGACGACGGGCTGAACTCCCGGTGGGAGCGGCTGCAGGCCGTGCGCGGCGAGGCCGCGAAGGTGCTGGAAGGGCTCCGGAAGGAGAAGACGATCGGCCATTCCCTCGACGCGGCGGTGATGCTCTATGCCGAGCCGGCGCTCCATGACTTCCTGAAGGGCTATGAAACGGACCTGCCCTTCATCTTCATCGCCTCCCAGGTCAATGTTGCTCCGGAGCAGGAGGCGCCGGCCGGCGCCTTCGTGAGCGATGCGGTGAAGGGGCTCAGGATCGCGGCAGGGAAGGCCGTTGGCGCGAAATGCGGTCGTTGCTGGATGTACCAGGAGAGTGTCGGGTCGGTGCAGGGTCATCCACAAATCTGCGCCCGGTGCGCAGGGAACCTGCCGTGAAGAAGTGCGGAATGCGGAGTGCGGAACGCGGAATTCACGCATGAAGAACACGAAGAACATGAAGAACAAGTATCTCTGGGTCCCGGTCATCGCCGCAGGGGTCCTGGTCCTGGACCAGGCCACGAAACTGCTGGTCATCAAATATCTTCCCCTTTACGGGACCGTGCCGGTCATCCCGGGCTTCTTCGAGCTCACCCATGTGCGGAACCCGGGCGCGGCCTTCGGCATCCTCTCGGGCGCCCACGGGTCCTGGCGCACGGCCTTCTTCCTCGTCGTCTCCCTGGCCGCGCTCGCGGTGATCGCGATGCTCGTCCGGCGGATCGCTGACCGCCTCTCCCTGGCGGCCTTCTCGCTCATCGCCGGCGGCGCGGCGGGCAACCTGATCGACCGAGTCCGGTTCGGCGAGGTCGTGGACTTTTTCAACGTGTATATCTGGAAGGGCGTGGCCTACCTGGACCCCTGGCCCACCTTCAACATCGCCGACAGCGCTATCACCGTCGGCGTGGGGCTGCTGGTGGTGGAAATGCTTGTTGGTACAAGCACCAAATCACAAATAGCAAATAGCAAATAAGTTCCAAGCACCGATGTTGATGAGGTCGTAAAAAGTCAAAAATCACACAATATGTCATTCTGAGCGAAGCGAAGAATCTCGGTTTTCCAATATGTTGAGAGACCCTTCGCGTTGCTCAGGGTGACACGTTAGGACTTTTTACGAGACCGTCATTGTTTGTCATTTGGAAATTGTGGATTGGTTATTGAAATAATCCATGTATCCAATATTGTTCGAGATACCGCAGATCGACCTGGGCGCCTGGACCATCGGGCCGATCCCCATCCGGCTCTACGGCCTGATGATCGGCATCGGCTTCCTCGGGGGCATCTGGCTCGCCTCCCGCAGGGCCCGGAAGGAGGGCATCGACCCTGACCGCATCATGGACATGGGGGTCTACCTGCTCCTGGCGGCGATCGTGGGGTCGCGGCTGCTCTACGGCATGGTGAACTGGCAGGAGTTCCAGGCGCGGCCCCTGGAGATATTCGCCATCTGGAAGGGCGGCCTGGTCTTCTACGGCGGCCTGATCGCGGCCGCGGCAACGGGCATCTGGTACGTCCGGAAGCACGGCCTCCCGCTCTGGCGGACCGCGGACCTCATGGCGCCCTACATCGCGCTGGGCCATGCCTTCGGCAGGCTCGGCTGCTTCTTCGCCGGCTGCTGCCACGGCGCGCCCACCGCTACGCAGCTCGGCATCACCTACAGCGATCCCCGCTCCCTCGCTCCCCTCGGCGTGCCGCTCTATCCGACCCAGCTCTTCGAGGCCGGGGGGGAGCTCATGAACTTCCTGCTGCTCCTGACGCTCTACCGCCACCGGACCTTCGACGGCCAGGTCTTCTGGCTCTACCCGGCGCTCTATGCCATGCTGCGGTTCGTGGTCGAGTTCTTCCGCGGCGACGCGGCGCGCGGCCTCTGGTTCAACGGCCTCATCTCCACCTCCCAGATCATCGCCATCCTGATGTTCTTCGGCTCGCTCTTCATGCTCTGGCGGCTGGGGAGGGAGCGGCCGGCCCCGGCTCCTGCGTCGAGGAAGCACTGAGATCGCGCCGCTGCGGCGGTACGCGTCCGTCATCGCCATGCCCCGGAAGACCCTCATCGTCACCGAGAGCCACAGCGGCAAGCGGCTCGACCTCTTCATCCAGCACCACGAGGCCTGGAGCTCCCGGAACCGCA
>CAZTXN010000191.1:0-4665 GCA_964617655.1 uncultured Nitrospiraceae bacterium
GAATGATGCCGATGCCCGCGACAAGGGAGATCAGAACGCCGATGATGATGGAGCGGGACGACTTGACGGACTCGGCGGGCCCGTGCTCCTCGAGCGCCGGTGATACCTCGATCTCATCCGGCGGCTCGGGCAGGCCGCCGGGTCTCTGGGCAGGATGCTTCTCAACCATGTCGTTGTTCCTCCTGGATGAAGACGATTAGGTCGTTTTGTGGTCTATTTCTCGAGGATTGCGTTCGCCACTTCCCGGAAGACCTCGGTCATCCGGACGATGCCCACGAGCTTTTTCTTGTTCTCCAGCACCGGCAGCACCTGGATGTTCAGGTGCTCCATCAGGAAGGCAGCCTTGACCACCGAGTCGGCCGGCGCCACCGACATCTTCGCCGGCACCATGATCTCGCTGATGGGCTTCTCCGCCAGCTGCTTCGCCGCGGCGCTGAACAGGCTGGCCTCGATGCCGGCCAGGGCGCTCTCATCCACGTACGGCACCTCCGCGTCTCCCAGGGACCGGGTCTTGAGCAACCGCGGCGCCAGGCCGCGCAGGATGTCCCGCACGGTCAGGGTGCCCAGCAGGTTGTACTTCTCGTCGAAGACCAGGATGACCTGCGGCAGCACGCATTTCTCCGCCTCGATGACCGACTTCTTCATGATCCCGATCGCCTGGCGGATGCTGAACCAGTAGGGCATATGCGGATACTCGAAGACGTCGATCATCACCTCTTGCACCGTCTTGCCGTTCGCCATAAAGCCTCCTTTACGGATGGATAAAGATACGCGCCCCGTGGACTGCGGCGGGGCCGTCGATCGCCATGCTCGCTTGCCTGCGGGGTCAGGGTATCCTGCGATCGAGCTCCAGGTAGAGCTTGAACCGGTCGGGCCGCTTCACCGAGCGGGTATACATGATCCGGGTCTCCCCGGAAAAGAAGAGCTGCGTCAGCAGCAGCGCGGCGGAGCCTTCATGCAGGCCGAACAGCCCGGCCTCCTCGGCGTTCAGGAAGGTGATGTCGAAGTAGTCCTTCACCTTCGTGATCGTCACCCCGTGCTTCTTCTCGAGCAGGTCGATCATGGACTCTTCGGCCACGTTCTCCTGCAGCAGCGGCGGGCAGACATGATAGGGCACATAGGTCTCCTGGAGCAGCACCGGCCCGCTGTCCACGCTGCGGAGGCGCTTGATATAGATCAGGTGCTGCTCCATGGTCACGTTCAGTTTCCGGTCCAGGTCATCGGTCGGCATCATCACCGTCTGGGCCAGGACCGTGGTGGTGAAATTGATGCCTGCCTCGAGCATGAACTCCCGGAGGCTCGAGAGCAGCCGCAGCCCGTCCGGAACGGCCCGCCTGCTCACGAAGGTACCCTTGCCCTGGATGCGCCGGAGATATCCCTGCCGGGCAAGCTCCGAGAGGGCAAGGCGGATGGTCGCCTTGCTCACGCCGAAGAGGGTGCAGAGGTTCTCCTCCGTCGGGATCTGGAAATCCACCGGCCACTCGGCCGTCTCGATCCGCTTCTTCAGGATCTCGTATATCTGGGCATAGAGCTTCTGGGATTTTTCTCTGTCTATCTGCATGGCAATTACCCGCATTAATTATGATGAATTATAAATAAATACTGTCATCATTACCAATAAGTATAAAGATAATATAGATATAAATAATGCTTGTCAAGTACTTTTTTCTATGGTATCAATCGTCATCGACCTATAAATCGCTTGGAAAATAGTCTCAAAGGCAATATAATTACGTATTATCAATGCGTTGAACTTCTTTGAGTTGATCGAGGTCAAGATGCAGGACCCAGTGACAAAATTTCGCGGTCTTCTGAAGCGGCTCTTTCCTCGGTCCCCGGTCGCTTCAGGCCCGGATGGGGAGTTCGAACGCAAGTACCGGGCCTTCCGCGACCTTCTGGAGCAGAACAACCGGGTCCTGGAGCTCATGGCGGACATGGAGGAGAAGCGGTCAGGCGAGTTCCTCTTTGACCGGCGGTATGTCGAGAGCCGTCTGGACGCCGTCACGGAAGGAGTGGGCAGGATCATCGAGAGCCTGGACCTGCTCTCCGGGGGGAGATATCCGCTGCTCGAGGAGCGCCATCAGGAGATCAGGAAGAAGATCGAAGAGGCCCTCGCACATGCGGTCGGGATGCCGGCTTCGGTGATCTGCATCCCCCTGAGCGGCCTTTCCGCCGGCATGGCCCAGACCGCGGGGGGCAAGATGGCCGGACTCGGCGAGGTCCGGAACCAGCTGGGCCTCCCGGTGCCGGACGGGTTCTCCATCACCGCCCACGCCTTCCGGCTCTTCCTGGAGCACAACGCGCTGGCGTCAAGAATCCGGGGCCTGCTCCAGGAAGCGGACGGCATCGATCTCGAGAACATCCAGAGGATGAGCGCTGCCGTCCAGGACCTGATCCGCCGGGCCGAGGTGCCGCCCGAGGTCCGCTCTGCGGTGCTTCGCGCCACCGAGGAGCTCGCCGCAGGCCATGCCGGTCCGCTCATGACCGCTGTGCGCAGCAGCGCCGTGCTCGAGGACGGTGTCCTCAGTTTCGCCGGGCAGTATGCCACCTTTCTGAACATCCCCGCCGATCTGGTGCTCGAGACCTACCAGGAGGTCCTCGCGAGCCTCTTCAGCCCCCGCGCGATCTTCTACTACAAGACCAAGGGACTCGCGGAGGACGAGCTCTCCATGGCCGTGGGCGTGCTGCGCATGGTGCCATCGGTCTCGGGCGGGGTGCTCTATACGCGGGACCCGCGGGACCCGGACCTCGACCGGGCGATTGTCAATGCCGTGCCCGGCCTGGGTCTTGCGGCCGTGGATGGCACGGTGCAGCCGGAGTCCCTCCTCCTCTCCCGCGCCGACGGGACGGTCCAGGAGCGGGCCGCTGCGCGGCCGGATCGCATGTATGTCTGCCGACCGGAGGGCGGCATCGCCGTCGCTCCCGCCGGCGCGAGCGATGCTGTATGCCTCTCCGATGCACAGCTCCGTGAGCTCCTGCGGGTGGGCATGCTGCTCGAGGGGCATTACGGCGGCCCCCAGGACATCGAGTGGGCCGTGGATCAGAACGGTTCGGTCATCATCCTCCAGTCCCGGCCGCTCCGCCTGCTGCCCCGGGACCGGCCGGCGCAGGCCGTCCCGCGCCGGATCAGCGGACGGACGATCCTGCTGGACCGCGGGGTGATCGCCTGCAAGGGCATCGGGTTCGGCAGGGCCTACGTGCTCCGGAGCGAGGAGGACCTGAAGGACTTCCCGGACGGCGGCGTCCTCGTGGCGCGCCACACCTCCACCCGCTTCGTCTCGGTCATGACCAGGGCCGCGGCGATCGTCACGGACGTCGGCGGTGTGGCAGGCCACATGGCCTCGCTGGCGCGGGAGTACCAGGTTCCCGCCCTCGTGGATGCCGGCATCGCCACGGCCGTGATCCGGCAGGGCCAGGAGGTGACCGTGGACGCCGTCAACGGCACGGTCTATGCGGGGCTGGTGGAGGAGCTGCGCCCCCATGCCGGGCGGAAGAAGGACCCCCTCACGGATACGCGCCTGTTCCGCTCGCTGGAACAGGCGCTCCGGTGGGTGGTCCCGCTGAACCTCCTGGACCCCGATGCGCCGGATTTCCATCCGGAGTCCTGCAGGACCTTCCATGACATCACGCGGTTCTGCCACGAGAAGGCCATGGCGGAGATGTTCTCTCTCGGCGACGCCTATGACGGCCGGAGCCGCACCATCGCCCTCCGCGCCGGCATTCCGGTCCAGGCCCATCTCTACGACATCGCCGGCGGCGTCACGCCGGGCGCGCGCGTCGCCGGTCCGGAGCAGGTGCTTTCGCTCCCCTTCAGCGCCTTCCTCCAGGGGATGCGAAGCATGCGGTGGCCCGAGCCCCGGCCCGCGGACGTCAAGGGCTTCCTGGGGATGATCGCGCATACGGCGGAGATGAGCGAGGAGGAGCTGCGGAGGACCGCGGAGAAGAGCTTCGCGGTCCTGTCAGGGAACTACATGAACTTCAGCATCCGCCTGGGATACCACTTCTCGCAGGTGGAAGCATTCACCGGAGAGTGTCTGAACGACAACTATGTCCGGTTCTTCTTCTCCGGCGGAGGGGCGGTCCGGGACCGCCGGCTGCGGCGGGTTCGGCTGATCCGGGAGGTCCTGGCGCTCCTGGACTTCCATGTCAAGGTGGCCGAGGACGTGCTGCGCGCCGAGCTCCTGAAGTACCGGACCCCCGAGATCCGGGCGCGGCTGGAGGTCATGGGCAAGTTGACCGCCTACACGAAGCAGCTCGATATGGCGCTCTTCAACGACCCCATCACGGACTGGTACATCGAGGAGTTCGTCCGGGAGCACGTCACGCTCCGGACGGACCTCCGGCCCGGGAGCGCAGCTGCTCCTTGAGCGCCTTGTTCTCCCGAACGAGGTTCCGCCACTTCAGCGCCTTGTCGATCGTATAGAGGATCTGCTCCTTCTTGAACGGCTTGGTGATGAAGTCGAACCCGCCCTTCTTCATCGTCTCCACCGCCGACTCCATGGTCCCGTAGGCGGTCACGATGATGACCGGGATATCCTCGTCAACGCCCTTCACCGCCTCGAGCAGCTCCATGCCGTCCAGGCCGGGCATCTTGAGATCGGCGATGACCAGATCGAACCCGCCCTGCTTCGCCATCTCGACCGCTTCCAGCGGATTGTTGGTCGT
>CAZTXN010000192.1:0-1163 GCA_964617655.1 uncultured Nitrospiraceae bacterium
TTGGCCTCGATGTTCTCGTAGCCCCGGTCGAGATGGTAGATGCGCGAGACCACGGTCTCGCCCTCGGCCGCGAGCCCGGCAAGGATGAGCGACGCGCTGGCCCGCAGGTCCGTGGCCATGACCGGAGCGCCCGAAAGCTTCGGGACGCCCTTCACGACGGCGGTCCGTCCGTCGTGCTGGATGTCGGCGCCCATGCGCCGCAGCTCGGCAACGTGGGTGAAACGGTTCTCGAAGATCGTCTCGTTGATCACGCTTGCACCGTCGGCAACGGTCATGAGGCTCATGATCTGCGCCTGCATGTCCGTGGGAAATCCCGGGTAGGGCATGGTCGTGACATTCACCGGCTTGATCGTTCGGGCGCCTTTCACTTCGATCGTCGTCTCCGACGCTGCGATCTCGGCCCCTGATTCCCTGACCTTGGCCAGGAGCGCGTCCAGATGCCTGGGCTCCGCGTTCCTGATACGCACGGACCCTCTTGTTATGGCAGCGGCGATCACGAAGGTTCCCGCCTCGATGCGGTCGGGCATGACGCGATGGTCCATGGGTTTGAGCCGCTCCACGCCCCGGATGCGGATGATGTCCGTGCCTGCGCCCTCGATGTGCGCTCCCATCTGGACCAGAGCGTTCGCCAGGTCCACGACCTCAGGCTCGCGCGCCGCGTTCTCGAGGACCGTCTCTCCCTCGGCCAGCACGGCCGCCATCATCAGGTTCTCGGTGCCCGTGACGGTCACGGTGTCGAAGGTGATGGCCGCGCCTTTCAGCCGCCTGGCCGAGGCCACCACATAGCCGTGTTCGATCTCCACCTTTGCGCCGAGCTTCTCGAGCCCGGCGATATGCAGGTTGATGGGCCGCGCCCCGATGGCGCAGCCGCCGGGCAGCGACACGCGGGCCTTGCCGAAGCGGGCCACGAGCGGGCCGAGCACGAGCACCGAGGCCCGCATGGTCCGCACGAGGTCATAGGGCGCCTCGGGGCTCGAGAGGGCCGATGAATCGATCAGCACCTCGTGGTCCGTGGTCTCGAAGGAGACGCCCATGTTCGCCAGTATCCTGCCGAGCGTCTTCACGTCCACGAGCGACGGAACATTGGTTATCCGGTGCCGGCCTTCACAGAGAAGCCCCGCGGCGATGATCGGCAGGGCCGCGTTCTTCGCGCCGCTGACGGT
>CAZTXN010000192.1:1263-4618 GCA_964617655.1 uncultured Nitrospiraceae bacterium
ATCTCCGGAGTGCCGAAGGCGCCGCTCCGGCGGATCATGTACCTGAGCGCTTCCGCCTGGCCGATGCCCATCTCCATGATCAGCAGACCGCCGGGCGCGAGGAATTCCGGCGCATTGTCGATGATGCGGGCATGGAACTCGGTCCCTTCAGGCCCCGCGAAGAGCGCCATGGACGGTTCGTGGTCCCTGACCTCGGGCTGGAGCGCATCCCGGTCCGCTGCGGCAATATAAGGCGGATTGGACGCGATCACGTCCACCTGTCCCGCCAGGTCCAGCTCCCGCAGCGGCTCGAACAGGTCGCCTATCAGGAAACGGATGCGGTCAGCCACGTTGTTGCGCCGCGCATTCTCCCGCGCGATCCCGATGGCCGCTTCCGAGGCATCAGTCGCAAAGAACCGGGCTTCGGGCAGCTCATGGGCAAGACTCACGGCGATGCAGCCTGAGCCGGTGCAGAGATCGATGATGAGGGGCTGTCCGGCAGTTTCCTGCCTGCCCCGCAGGTCCCGGAGCGCGCGCTCGATGATCAGCTCTGTTTCCGGACGGGGGATCAGCACGCCGGCCGCGACCGCGAAGGGCAGCCCCCAGAATTCCTGTGCGCCCGTGATATACTGGACGGGCTCCCGCGCTGCGCGCCGCTGGACCAGGGCGTCATATTCCGCCCGCGGGCCGCGCTCAAGCACATCACGAAGATGGGCAAGCAGCCAGGCCCGGTCTTTTCCCAGCGCATGGCGCAGGAGCAGCTCGGCGTCGAGCCGCGGGTCCGGCACGCCGCTCTTTCTGAGCCGCGCTTCTGCCTCTTGTATCGCCTGGGCGAGGGTCACCGTACGAGTGCGGAATGCGGATTGCGGAGTGTGGAACAAGAACCGCCGTGTCTTTGCCAGTTACTCTCCACTCCGAACTCCGCGCTCCGAGCTGATCTTAGAGGTTCTTCAGCCTCTCCGCATTGTCCGCCGCGGCCAGGCCGTCAATGAACTCGTCGAGGTCCCCGTCGAGCACGCTGTCGAGGCGGTACAGCGAGAGCCCGATGCGGTGGTCCGTCACCCTGCTCTGGGGAAAATTATAGGTGCGGATCTTCTCGCTCCGTTCGCCTGTTCCCACCTGCGATTTTCGCTCCTGGGCAAGCTCGGCGTCCTGTCGTGCCCGCTCCTTCTCGAGGAGGCGCGAGCGAAGGACCTTCATGGCCTTCTCGCGGTTCTTGGTCTGGGAGCGTTCGTCCTGGCAGGAGACGACCTCGTTCGTCGGCAGGTGCGTGATGCGGACCGCCGAGTAGGTGGTGTTCACGCTCTGGCCGCCCGCGCCGGAGGAGCAGAAGGTGTCGATGCGCAGGTCCTTGGCCTCGATCTGCACGTCCACGTCATCGGCCTCGGGCATGACGGCCACGGTGATCGTCGAGGTGTGGATCCTGCCGCTCGCCTCCGTGGCGGGCACGCGCTGCACGCGGTGCACGCCGCTCTCGTATTTGAGCCTGCTGAAAACGCCTTTTCCCGTGATCTGGGCGATGACCTCGCGGATGCCGCCCACGCCCGAGGTGCTCATGTCGAGGACGGTGACCTTCCACCGCTTCTTTTCGGCATAGCGCGAATACATGCGGAAGAGGTCCGCGGCGAACAGCCCGGCCTCGTCACCTCCGGCGCCGGCGCGGATCTCAAGGAAGATGTTCCGCTCGTCCCGGGGGTCCTTGGGAACGAGCATGAGCCGGAGCTCCTGCTCCATCGAGGCGCTCTTCGGCTGGAGCTCCTTCAGCTCCGCATCGGCCATCTCGCGCAATTCCGGGTCGGCCTGCTTGTCCCGGATGATCTCCTCTGCGTCGGCGAGCTGGCGCAGCACGTCGCGGTAGGCGCGGTAGTGCGTCACCACGTCCTCGATGTCCGACCGTTCACGGGAATATTTCTGGTACTGCTGGTGGTCGGCGGCGACAGCAGGGTCCGACAGGAGCCTGGTCAGTTCGTCATATTTTTCCGATACGGCTTCTAATTTATCGAGCATGGTTTGATCTTTTGGACGCAGATGAACGCAGACCGCTCAGAGCGGCGCAGAAAAAGCAAAAACCTTCGAACACGGATGAACACGGAAGGATCAGGCCTGCAGAATCTCCCTCAGATCCGGTCTTTTCTGACCTTATCCGTGTCCCGAAGGCATTTTGGATTTATTCGCGTACATTCGCGGCTATAAGTGATCTCTAAGAAAAAACCCCGCGTCAGCGGGGTTCCGTTGCCAGGGCCTCGGAGAGGGCCTTGATGGCCACTTCGATCTGGTCGTCCGAGGGCTCCCGCGTGGTGAGCCGCTGGAGCCAGAGCCCCGGCAGGATAAAGAACTCCACCAGGGGGCGCCCCCGGTGCTTTGCCGTGAAGCGGATGAACTCGTAGGACAGCCCCGCAACAGCAGGCAGGAGCGCAAGCCGCGCTGCGGCTTTGGCCCAGAGCGGCCAGGTCCCCGGAATGAGCGAGAACATCACAATGGAGAGCACGATCACGGCGAAGAGAAAGCTGGTGCCGCACCGTGCGTGAATGCACGAATGCCTGCGGGCGTTCTCCACGGTCAGCTCCGCCCCCGCCTCGTAGGCGGCGATGGCCTTGTGCTCGGCGCCGTGATATTCGAAGACCCGGCGGATGTCCTTCATCAGCGATATGCCGGACACGTAGCCGAGGAACAGGGCGACCCGGAAAGCGCCGTCCGTAAGATTGAACAGGAGGTTGCTGCCTTCCACGGCGCCGAAGTGCATGCCGAGCAGCTTGGTGAGCAGGAGCGGGAGCGCCAGGAACAGCCCGAGGGAGAAGAGTACAGCGACAGCCACGGTCCCTGCCATGGCGAGCGTGCCGAGCTCTTCCGTGGTGCCGTCCTCGTTCTCAACGGCATGATTGGCCGAGAAGTTGAGGGCCTTGACGCCGAGCCACAGGGCCTCGAAGAGCGCTGCCGTCCCCCGGATGAAGGGTTTCTTCAGGAGGGGGTATCGTTCGCCGACGGGCGTAATGGCCTCCCGCAGCAGGGCAATGTCAGCCTCCGGTCGTCCGCCCTTCCGGACCGCAACGATGAAGGCGTGGGGAGAGCGCATCATGACGCCCTCGAGCACGGCCTGGCCGCCTATGTTCAGCCTGTCTGGCACGAGAGAGGAACCCCACTGCCGGCGAGGGTCTACGCCTTCTTGTATTTTTTCCGGAACTTGTCGACGCGGCCTTCGGTATCGATGAGCTTCTGCTTGCCGGTATAGAAGGGGTGGCAGACGGAGCAGATATCGAGCTTGAGCGTCTCCCTGGTTGACCGGGTAACGAATGACTCGCCGCAGGCGCAGCTGACCGTCACGGTCTTGTAGTCAGGATGGATGTCCTCTTTCATAATGCCTCCCTAGCGATGTTCA